>JBCCIK010000034.1:0-26891 GCA_039028255.1 Pseudomonadota bacterium
CGGTGTTGCGGATGAAATCGGCGAAACCTGCAACCTGGCCATACCGGACCGTGAAGGCATGATCTATCTGGATCGGGTAGAGACCAAGTGGCCCTTGAGGATTCAATTGCCGATCGGGACACAAGTGCCGTTTCATTGTACCGCCAGTGGTAAGATGTATCTGTCGACATTGCGTCGCAGCACGTTGGACGGGTTTCTGTCTGCGCAGAAACTGCACCCGAATACCGCGCAGACAATCACGGAACCCGACGCGTTGCGCCGCGAAATCAGGCAAATCGCGCAAAATGGGTATTCTACGGATGATGAGGAATTCATGCCAGGAATGGCAGCCGTCGCTGTTCCGGTCTTTGACGGGAACAACAGGCTAATGGCAACTCTTGCTGTACACGCACCCACCCAACGCAATGATCTAACCAGCTTGAAGCAGTTTCTGGCGCTGCTACAGGCCGGTGCCAAAAAACTGTCGGGTTTGCTGACCTCGTAGATCACATCAGGGGCAAACTTGGCAACCGCCTTGCAGACAGGCACAGGGCGATGCGCGATTTTGGGTCGGACCAATCGACGTTTTTTACCGACATGCCCTGCAATTGGGATATCCAGATATTTTTGTATTGCCGAAACCGGTTTCGGAAACAACAAATAGCAATATGACGGCGAATCCTAGTCTGCAAAAGCGTGAAACACAGTCACCGATCCTGCCAGCGTCTGGACGGGTGAAACTGGATGAGCTGGCGGATCACCTCGGGCTTTCGAAAAGCACGGTATCACGTGCGCTGAACGGATATTCGGATATTTCAGAAACCACCAGAAAGCGGGTCGAGGTGACGGCCCGAAAGATGGGGTACCGACCGCTTAGCCACGCACAGGCGATCCGGACGGGCAAAGTGCGGGCCATTGCGATGGTCATAAACAGCGAAGAGCCTGACCGGCATAACCCATTTCTTCAGGACTTTCTGGCCGGAGCTTGTGAGGCAGCCAGCGCGTCGGACTGGACCCTTGCGATTTCCACCGCGAAATCCGAACAGGATATGCTGGATGTGTTGGGGCGTCTGGTTGAAGAACGCAAGGCTGATGGCTTCATCTTGCCTCGCACGGAAGTCGATGACGCCCGGATAAACTATCTCAGAGAATTGAAGGTCCCGTTTATTCTGTATGGACGAACAGGGTACGGGCACCCGGACCGTCCGGACGACACATCATGGTTTGATATCTCGGGCGAAACTGCCATTCGCAAAGCGGTGGATCGTCTGGTTGAATTTGGTCACACTTGTATCGGCTACGTCGGCAGTGATCCAAAATTCAATTACAGTCATCTGCGCCGCGACGGGTATCTGGAAGGTCTCAAGGCTGCCGGTCTTCAGGTGCATCCAGATCTGATTCGGGAAGGTGCACGCACACGCGAAGAAGGTGCCGTGGAAACCCGGGCGTTGCTGCAATTGGATGCGCCGCCGACGGCAATTGTCTGCGCCACCGATTTGGCGGCTCTGGGATGTTATGCAGCCTGTGCGGAATTTGGTCTTGTCATCGGGCACGATGTCTCGGTTCTGGGATATGACGGTATCCCGGAAAGCCAGTATGTCAGCCCCGGGCTGACAACCTTCAATGTTGACTCGAAGCGGGCAGGTGAGCGTCTGGCGACCCTGCTGATACGCCAGACCCGAGGCGAAGAGCCTGCTAAGCTGCGCGAGCTCAGTGACGCGGTGCTGATCGAACGGGGCTCTGACGGGCCGCCACGCCTGACATCCGCGGCTCTGGCGCGACAAATCAAACCTTTCAATAATCATAACCGGGGAGGAAACCGACTATGAAATTTGCACCCAAAGCGCACAGGCTGATGTTTGGAACATCACTGGCGATCCTGCTGGCGGCAACGACCGCACAAGCGGACACAATTCGGTTCTGGACAACCGAAGAACAGCCCGAGCGCCTGGCAAAACAGCAGGAGATGGCGGATCAGTTCAAGGCGGAGACGGGCACTACTGTTCAGGTGATCCCGGTCACCGAAACCGATTTGGGCACCCGCGCGACCGCAGCCTTTGCAGCCGGCGATCTGCCGGACGTGGTCTATCATCCGTTGCAATATGCGCTGCCTTGGGCCGAAGCCGGTATTCTGGATACCGAAGCTGCAACCGAGGTGATCGAGGAATTGGGCTCGGACACCTTTGCGCCGGGCGCTTTGGCGATGGCGGCATTCAATGACGAAACAGCATCCGTTCCGGTAGATGGCTGGACCCAGATGGTTGTGTATCGCAAGGACCTGTTCGACGAGGCCGGTCTGGACGCACCCAATTCCTTTGCCAACGTTCTGGCCGCACTGGAAAAACTGCACAACCCACCGGAAATGTACGGTTTTGTTGCCGCCACCAAAGTTGACGAAAACTTCATGAGCCAGGTGCTGGAGCATGTCTTTCTCGCCAACGGTGTCAGCCCTGTGAATGCCGACGGTTTCCAGCCTTTGGACGAGGCGCAAACAACCGAAGTGCTGGACTTCTACAAAGCCATTGCCAAGGCATCGCCTCCGGGCGAGCTGTTCTGGAAACAATCGCGCGAGCTGTATTTCGACGGTAAGGCCGCGATGATCATCTGGTCGCCGTTCATTCTGGACGAACTGGCCGGTCTGCGCGACAGTGCGCCGCCGACCATCAACGATGATCCGACCTCGCGCGATCTGGCCAGCAAAACCGGCATCGTCACCAATTTTTCAGGCCCATCCAACCCGGATGGTGCAGCCTGGGGCGATGTGCGTTACTTCGGGATTACCAGTGACGCAGATATCGACGCCGCTATGGAATTTGTGAAATTCGCAATGGACGACGGGTATATGCAAACTCTGGCAATCGCACCCGAGGGTAAGTTCCCCGTGCGTCGCGGGAATGCGGACGATCCGACCTCATTTGCCGAAGCGTGGGCGGAACTTCCTGTGGGCGTGGACCGTAAGGCACCTTTGGGCGAGCTTTACGATCAGGCGATGATCGACGAGATTGTCGGTGGTCTGGATGTGGCGCAGCGCTGGGGCGTGACCGAGGGACAATTGTCGCTGGCGTCCAAGATGATCAATTCTCAGGCCATCAACCGTATCGTGCGTCAGTATATCGACGATGAAATCGATGCGGCTGCTGCTGTTGCGGCCATGAACGAAGAATTGGCCAAGGTTCAGTAAAGCACTGCTCAAACCGGCAACTGTGGCGGCGCTTGCGCCGCTGCACTCAACCCTCTGAGGTTTCTTATGTCTGCGGCCACCCCACCGACCGGAACCGGGGCTCTTGCCAAACGCGAGGCGCGTCTGGCCTGGGCCTTGCTGGCTCCGACAGTTATCAGCGTATCGCTTGTTGTGATCCTGCCTTTGCTGGCCATTATCTGGATCAGTTTCAAGCCGTTCACCTTATCTGACCTGCGTCCGCCGGCCGCGGTTGTTCGCGAAAGCCTGCGTGGATCGGACGAGGATCTGCGGATCGAGTACCGGGTGCGCAACTCCAGCCAGGAAATTGCGATTGGCGAAGTGACCTTGCGCGATGTCCTGCCCGACGGCGTCACCCCAACGGCCGAGATTGCAGCGCCGTGTGTGTTGGACGGGCAAGAGTTGTTTTGTGACTTTGGAACGCTGGAAGGCGGACAGAGGGAGAGAATCCGCATTCCTGTGACGCTCGACGGTGACCCGGACGCTTTCGAGGATTTGGTCGAAGGCTCAGAACCTGCCGTCACCGGCAGCGGACCGAATGTTCTGACGAATCTCGAATTCAGTTTTGAGAATTTTGCGCGTGTTTTCGATGGTTCACAGTTTTGGAACGTGATGTGGGTGACCCTGTTTTATACCGTTTTTGGTACAATAGGGGCATTGGTCATGGGGCTGTTCGCGGCTCTGTTGCTGAACAAGAGCTTCAAAGGGCAGGGGATTATCAGAGGTCTTTACCTGTTTCCCTACGTTGCCCCCGTCATCGCCGTTGCATTCACCTGGGTGACGCTGTTCGACCCGTTTTCGGGATCGGCCAATGCGCTGCTGGTGCAAATGGGCCTTAGCAGCGAGCCAATCAATTTCTTCGGCGAACGTCCTTTGGCGTTGATCATGGTGACAGTGTTTGAAATCTGGCGTTATTTCCCACTGTCTTTCCTGTTTATTCTTGCCCGGATGCAGTCCATCGACAGCAGCATGTATGAGGCGGCGGATATGGACGGGGCGTCGCCATTCCAGAAATTCTGGCTGCTGAGCATCCCGCAATTGCTGGGTATTCTGTCGGTCTTGTTCCTGCTGCGTTTCATCTGGACGTTCAATAAGTTCGACGACATTTTCCTGCTGACCGGCGGCAACGCGGGCACCCGCACGCTGACCGTGAATGTCTATGAACAGGCATTTGCAGTCTCGAATATCGGGGCAGGCGCTGCTGTGGCTGTGGTCATCCTGATGTGCCTGATTGCATTCAGCTTTGTCTTCTTCCGCTTCATCAGCCGCGAGGAGGGATTGTGATGCGCAAAGGATATATAACCGGCCCTGTTCTGGGCGCCCTTTGGCTGGTGGTCATCGCCACCACGATCGCAATCACCATGTCCTTCGCCACAGGCGCCGCGTTTCGTCCGCAGCTTCTGATGAGCCTGATTTGGGGTGCCGTGGGCGGATTCGTCTATGTTCGCTTTCCAACCCGGCACGCCTTGGCCCGTATCGGCATGTCGGCACTTTTTGGAGTGTTGTGCCTCACAGGGTTCGGCCCTGTTCTGATCGGATCGGATACGACGTTGCAGGCGATCCTGGTGACCGCTGTCGCAATTGCCGTGGTCATGCATCTGTCGATGGCTGAAATTCTCAAAGAGGTGCCGTTCGGCCTGTTGACGCGACATGAGTACGAAGATGCGGTGATCCGTTTCTGTACTGGATTTGGCTATATCTTCTTCACCGCCATCGTCATCATCCCTTTTTACGTAATGGTGATGACAAGCCTGAAGTCGCAGCAGGCACTGCTTCAGAATCCACTGGATTTCTCGGTCGATATTTCTCAGGGCTGGGCGCTGTTGCGCAGCTATACAGAACTGTTCCGCGACTTCAATTTTGGCACCTATCTGTGGACGTCCTTTTATGTCTCGGTTCTGACGGTCTTCATCACCTTGTTGTTCAGCGTTCCCGGGGCTTACGCGGTCGCCCGCTATCGGTTCCAGGGACAAAAGGCATTCTCTCGTTCCATTTTGCTGATTTACATGGTCCCGATGATCGTTCTGGCGTTGCCGATCTACATCGCGTTCTCGCTGACGGGGTTGCGCAATTCGATCCTGGGGATCGTGATGATCTACCCGGTCACCACCATCCCGGTCGCGCTGTATATGCTGCAAGGCTATTTCCGGGGTCTGCCGACCGAGGTGGAAGAAGCGGGGCTGATGGACGGTCTGTCGCGGCTGGCCGTGATCTGGAAAATCACCCTGCCGCTCAGCCTGCCAGCACTGGCCTCCGTGTCGCTCTATGTCTTCATGATCGCCTGGAACGAGTTCCTGTTGGCCTTCATGTTGTTGGACGACCCATCGAAATTCACACTGACCCGGGGTGTGACAATGCTGAACTCGTCGGAAATTCCCCGTCAGCACCTGATGGCCGGTGCGGTGATCGCCACCGTTCCGATCATGGCGCTGTTCTTGGGGCTTGAACGTTTCATGACCAAGGGCCTCACAGCGGGGTCCGTCAAAGGATGACTGAGATGAACCAACATACAAACCCCGACCGAGAGGCGCGCAATATTCTGGTCGCCAACGACCGAGGTGGATACACCATCCCGACCGAGGGCCTGTATCCGTATCAGTGGAACTGGGACAGCGCCATTGCCGCGCTCGGGTTTGCCGAATTCGACATAGGCCGTGCCTGGACCGAGATCGAAACGCTGTTCACCGGCCAATGGGACGACGGAATGGTGCCGCATATCCTGTTTCATCAACACGATGACGGGTATTTTCCAGGTCCGGATGTCTGGGGATGCAATGGCCCGATCCCATCCTCGGGCATCATTCAGCCGCCTGTCGCCGCAACGATGGCGCGCAGGATCTGGGAAACGGACATCGCCGCTGGTGACGAACGATTGCGCGTGCTGTTTCCCAAATTGCTGGCATGGCATCGCTGGATCATGCAGTGGCGCCTTGATGACCACGGCGCCGTCTGCACAACCCACCCGTGGGAGGCCGGCCGGGACAACGCGCCGGATTGGGACATGGCCATGGCTCGCATGGATGCATCGGATGTGGGCGAGTATCAGCGCCGGGACACAAGCCACGTGAACAGCGCGGACCGACCGACCAAATTCGACTATGACCGCTATATCAAACTGGTTCAGATCGGCCGTCAGGCCAAATGGGATCAGCAGACCCTGCTGTCAAAGAACCCCTTTCGTGTTGCCGATCCAACCATGACGTTCATTACGCTGCGCGCCGCGCGCGATCTGCTGGCAATCAGTGAAAGCTGCGGTTTCGCAGCCGAAGGTCTGCGCGAGGATATCGCCACGCTTGAGACCGGGGCCCGTTCGCTTTGGAACGACGATCTGGGCAGTTTTGACGGACGGGATGCACATACCGGAGAGTGGGCCGGAAGTGTTTCGAACGCGTCCTATCTGTGCTGGTTTGCCGGCATGGACTCCGCCACGATGCTGGAGCGTTTGAACACCACCCTGAAATCTGTTCCATTTCCCGTTCCCAGCTATGATCCATCGATGCCGAAATTCGACGCGCGCCGGTATTGGCGTGGTCCGACTTGGGCATTCATGAACATGCTGATTGGCTTTGGACTGGCGGATATGGGCCATCAGGAACAGGCGGAGTCGCTGCGACGGAAAACAGCTGATCTGATCTCGGCTTATGGCTTTGCAGAATATTTTGACCCGATTGCAGGCAACCCGGCGGGCGGCAATGCGTTCACCTGGACCGCTGCGGTTTGGTTGCACTGGGCAGGGAGGAACTAATGGGCAGCATCGAACTGAAATCGGTCGAAAAGTGGTTTGGCACTGCACAGGTCATAAAGGGTGTCGACCTGAAAATTGAAGAAGGCGAATTCATTGTCTTCGTCGGGCCATCGGGTTGCGGAAAATCCACCCTGCTGCGGATGATCGGCGGGCTGGAAGATATCTCGCGCGGGTCTTTGCTGATCAATGACAGCGATGTCACCGACCATCCGCCTTCCAAGCGGGGTCTGACAATGGTGTTTCAGTCCTACGCGCTGTATCCGCATCTGACGGTGGCTGAAAACATGGGATTCTCACTGAAGGTGGCTGGCGTTCCCAAAGCCGATATAAGTCAGCAGGTTGGTAAGGCTGCTGACGTTCTGAAACTGGAACCTTTCCTGGAGCGGCGGCCCAAGGACCTGTCTGGCGGGCAGCGGCAGCGCGTGGCCATTGGCCGGTCCATCGTGCGTGATCCGACGGCCTTTCTGTTCGATGAACCGCTGTCGAATCTTGATGCGGCGCTGCGTGTCGAAATGCGTTACGAAATCGCAAAGCTGCACCAAAGCCTGAAACGCACAATGATTTACGTGACGCACGATCAGGTTGAGGCGATGACACTTGCGGATCGGATCGTGGTTCTGGAATACGGCAAAATTGCGCAGGTCGGAACCCCGCGCGAGCTTTATGAACGCCCGGCCAATCTGTTTGTGGCGCAGTTTATCGGCAGTCCGAAAATGAACATATTGCCCTGTTCGGCTGAGGGTGACACTTACACGCTGAACCACGGCAGAAGCGGGGAATTCACCGGTTTGGGCACTGCTGACAAGCTTGGCATTCGCCCAGAACATATCGAATTGGTTGCACCTGGCGAAGGTCAGAGTGACGGCGTTATCGAAGTGGTGGAATATCTGGGTGCAGACACATTCCTGATTGTGGATTGCGGTGGCGCGGAAAATGTAACGGTCCGGCTGAACGGCGACTCGGATCTTGAACCGGGCACTCAAATCGGCCTGCATTTCCCCACGGAAAAACTGCATTTCTTTGACGCAAGCGGTCAGGCGCTGAAACAGGAACCAGAAACGGCCGATGCGTAAGGCTGTCGCCAGCAGAAAGCGCAACGAAGTCGTCTGGTTACAGGCTTGGGCGGTGGCGATGTCTGGTACGGGTGGAAAACGTCAGAGCATCGCCGAACGCGGACAAAGGCTGGAGTTTTGAGGCACCGAGACTGCTAACCGGGGTCATCAGCCTCAATTCGAAGCTGTGTTTTGCGGCCTCGGTTAAAAACGCGTTATACAGCGGTTCATTCGTTGCCAGCTGGCTGCACGACGTCTTTTGGTTTTCACTCTGAATGCGAAGCTGGTGGCGGTTGCATCGGTCCGTTGTTGAAATGAAGACTGGTGTTTTTGTCTGCTTGGAACGCGGATGTGGGAAGACGCAGTTTCAGCTGGTTGGCGATCATACAGCCGGGGTCAGTTATCTAATTGGTTTTGAAAATCTTCTTCAGCTTTCGTTCAATGAACGGTGGGCGCTTTAGTTTTAGTGAACTCCAGTCATCCAACGAGTCAATACGCGTGGTCGCATCGCGGAATTCGGCGCTGACATAGTTCGGGTTCACAAACACCAAATCCACCTGCCAAAGAAATCCGCGGTGATAGCAGAGGTCCACGATATCCAGCAGCTCAAATCCGGCGTTCAGCGCGATTTCCATTCTTTTGAACATCTGGGTGCGTGTGCTTTCCACAATCAGGATTGAGCATTCCTTCAGAGCATGCGTGGCCCCTTCGAGGATAAGCTCTTCTGCACCATCGACATCAAGCTTGACCAGATACGGGTTCTCAATACGGTTTTGTGCAATAAAACTATCCAGTTTCACGGTCGGGACCCGCCGAAGAACACCGGTATCGTCGGCGTCAGCTGTCAGCCCAGAATGCGTAACAACGTCATCATCATGGATGGAAGATACTTTCAGATTTGCAAACCCGTCTTCGTTCGACACGGCGACCTTGTTGAGTTCATAATCGATCCCTGCGGCGCGATAATTGGCCTCTATTTGTTCGAAATGATCGTCGACCGGTTCAAACAATTGATGTTTTAGGTTCGGGAAAGCCTGCATCAGATCGCTGGTTGCATGATGAATACCCACATCAATGATGCTTTCGACTGGAATGTGCCAATCCTTGATCTGTTGCAGAACCGAGGACTTGCTGGGTTGTCGCTTTATACTTTTCATACCGATCACCGCCTCAGGCTCAGAACCAATTTTCTGAAACTGGTTACTTGCAACAGTATTGCGTCGCAAGTGAGTTGTGCCGCACCGGAAAACTGTAGCGGTGTTGCGACCGGGGCATGTTCGCCCGAATCGCGTTTCGTGCCATTTTCCGCTCACGTGGCCGCTTTTCGCTGGTTTTTGGCCTGACGAGTTGCAAGTCTGCAGACTTTCTTTGAAAAGCTGTTCGCGGTAAATGTCGGTGAAGCACATCGTATTGAATCCGTTTTCGGGGACGTCACTTTGAGACAAGCAAACACCAAACCGGGCAGCCCGAGACGCGAGTTGCAGGAAGTACGCAATCAGGGCGCGTCATTTTTGATTATCGCGTTTGTTTTCAGCATCTTCGTTAATCTGCTTATGCTGACAGGGCCGCTTTTTATGCTTCAGGTTTATGACCGTGTTTTGGGATCGCGCTCGGTCGAGACGCTGACTGCGCTGTTCTTGCTGGTTGGTCTGCTTTACGCATTGATGGCAATGCTGGATTATGCACGGGGCCGCATCGTGGCCCGGTTCGGCGCAAAATTTCAGTCTTCGCTGGATGAACGCGTTTTTGACGGCACAATGCGGCGGTCGCTGTTTCCTCAGGTTCGGTCTGCGCCTGCAACGGCCTTGCGTGATCTCGAGTCGGTTCGCACGCTTTTTGCCTCACCCGTGTTTCTGGCGCTGATGGACATTCCCTGGACACCCATCTTCATCGCCGCGATCTTTTTGTTTCACCCGCTGCTGGGCTGGCTGGCGGTTGCTGGCGGCACGCTTTTGGTCATCATCGCGTTGCTCAACCAGATTCTGACACACAGAAAAGTCGCCGAAGCGCAGGTTGCTTCGGGTCGCGCAAACGCGTTTGCCGAACAGGCCCGGCAGGCCGCCGAAGTTGTGCGCTCGCAAGGAATGCAGGGCGATGTAGCCCAAAGATGGATGGCCCAGCGTGGCACTGCCTTGTCACAAAGCATTTCGGCAAGCGACTGGACGGGCAGCTTTACGTCTTTGACAAAGTCTTTGCGCCTGTTTCTTCAGTCGGCAATGCTGGCGTTGGGGGCGTGGCTGGTGTTGCGCAATGAAATGACAGCTGGTGCCATGATTGCCGGATCGATCCTGTTGGGACGGGCGCTTGCGCCGGTGGAAATGACAGTTGGCCAGTGGGGTTTGATTGAGCGCGCCCGCACGGCCTGGACAAACCTTGGCAAATTCCTGGACGCAACGCCGCCAGAGCCCGCAAAAACCAAGTTGCCGGTACCCAAGGCTCATTTGGTTGCCAAAGGTCTGACTGTGGTCCCGCCCGGTCTTCAGAAACCAACGCTGCGCAACGCATCGGTTCAACTGGAGCCCGGCAAAGCGCTGGGCGTTATCGGCAAAAGCGGATCTGGCAAGACCACCCTGGCCAAGGCGATGCTGGGCCTGTTGCCGCCGGCCGCTGGCGAGATTCGTCTGGGTGGCGCAACATTGGATCAGTATGCGCCGGACGATCTGGGCCGGTACATCGGGTATCTGCCCCAGCAAGTGACGCTGTTCAACGGGACCGTCACAGAAAACATTGCGCGCATGTCTCAGAACCCGGACCCTGCCGCCGTTGTTTCAGCGGCAAAAAAGGCCAACGCGCATGAGATGATCATGACGCTTGAAAAAGGGTACGACACGTTTCTGGAAGGCAACGACAGCCAGCTGTCCGGTGGACAGAAACAGCGTATCGCCCTGGCCCGCGCCTTGTACGGCGATCCGGTCCTGTTGATCCTGGATGAACCGAATTCGGCCCTGGACGCAGACGGAACTGAAGCGTTGAACCGGGCCGTCCGAAGTCTGAAAGAGGAAGGCAGAGCCGCCATTATCATGACGCATCGCCCGCAGGCGATTTCAGAATGTGATGAACTGATCGTTGTTGAGAAAGGCCAGATTATCAAATCTGGCAATCGCAACGAAGTCCTCAGTTCGATGGTTCAGAACGCAGGTGCGATCAAGCGGCACTTGAACAAGGTAGGTGAATAATGTCGGATCGCGACACGCGCAGGGTCTGGCGCATTACATTTCCCGCAGCCGTGGGTTTCACGGCGCTTTTCATCCTGGTTGTGGGATTGGGTGTGTGGAGCATTGGCACACAACTGGCAGGTGCAATCATTTCACAGGGCGTGATCGAAGTGCAAAGCAATCGCCAGGTCGTCGAACATCCCGACGGCGGTGTTGTAGGTGGGATTTTTGTTCGTGATGGTGACACAGTGGAAAGTGGCGACCTGCTGCTGCGACTGGATGATACTTTTCTGGCTTCGGAAAAAACGGTGGTCGAGGCTCAGCTGTTCGAACTGCTTGCCCGGCAAGCAAGGCTTGAGGCGGAACGCGACGGGGCAGCGTCGGATCAATTGGCCGAAAAGCTACGTCAGGTGCAGCAGACCCACAGCATCCAGGATGAACTGATTGCCGGGCAGCAACGGCTGTTCGACGCTCGTATCGAAACGCTGGACAAGCAAACCGAACAACTGACACGGCAGAAAACACAGATCGAAAGCGAAATTGACGGGACGCAAGCGCAACTTGTTTCCTTACGCAGGCAGGTCGATCTGATCCGAGAGGAACTGGCAGATCAGGAAAACCTTCTTGAACGTGGCCTTACGCAAGCCAGCCGCGTATTGGGTCTGCAACGGGAAGAGGCAAATCTGACCGGCTCAATCGGCCGGCTGGAGGCCACTGTTGCGCGGCTCAAGGGGCAGATAGCTTCGACAGAAATTCAGATACTGGAATTGAACGCAACGCGGCGCGAAGAGGCCATAACCGCCTTGCGGGACGTGCAGACCCGCGTGGCCGAACTTTCGGAAAGGCGCCTGTCCCTGACCGAGCGTTTGTCGCGCCTGGACATTCGCGCACCCGTATCCGGTACAGTGTATGACAGCCAGGTTTTCGCGCTTCAATCCGTTATCCAGCCGGCCGAGCAGATGATGTATGTGGTACCGCAGGACACGCCGCTATTGGTTGCAGCCAAGGTTGACGCCATCCATGTCGACCAGCTGTTTCGCGGCCAGCAGGTTGCGCTGCGGTTTCCCAGCTTCAATCAGCGTGAAACGCCGGAACTTGACGGTCAGGTTATCAACGTTTCGGCAGATACGTTCACTGACGAAGGCACGGGTTTTACGTTCTATCGGGCCGAACTGGTCCCGGACGAAGGCCAGTTGGACCGTTTAAACGGTCAGACCCTTTTGCCGGGCATGCCCGTTGAAGCCATGATAAAAACGGACGAACGGACACCGCTGTCATACCTGACAAAGCCACTGACTGACTATTTCAACAGAGCCTTCCGCGAATAGCCTGCGGCGCCAGCTCAGGCTGCGTCTTTTGCTGATCCCACAGGGTCTGCCCGTGATGCATTGACCAGCCACAGCGTTAGTGGGGCAAGATGCCGCCATTGAACTGGTTGCATTCCCGTTCTGTTTAGTATACCGCCGCATACAAAGAGTATTTCCAGGCCACGAAACGATCTCTCGAGCCTGGAACTCAAGCACCTTCTAACGCTGACACGTCGGGATAGCCATGAGCCTGTACACAGATTACCTGAACGAAATCGAAACACGTAAAGAGCAGGGATTGCACCCCAAGCCTATTGAAGACGGCGCGTTGACGAAAGAAATCGTTTCGCAGATCAAGGATGTGGATAACCCGCACAGATCGGATTCGCTGAAGTATTTCATTTACAACACCCTGCCGGGCACAACCAGCGCTGCCGGGGAAAAGGCGGCGTTCCTGAAAGAGATCGCTCTGGGCCAGATTGAGCTGCCCGAAATCTCTCGGGATTACGCGTTTGAACTGCTGTCGCATATGAAAGGCGGGCCTTCGGTCCGGGTTCTGCTTGATCTTGCCCTGAGCGACGACGCCGAGATCGCAGTCCAGGCTGCCGACGTGCTTAAAACCCAGGTCTTCCTGTACGAGGCGGACACTGACCGTCTTAAGACCGCCTATGAAGACGGCAATGCGATCGCTAAAGACATCCTTGAAAGCTATGCCAAGGCCGAGTTCTTTACCAAGCTTCCCGATATCGACGAAGAAATCAAAGTTGTGACCTATATCGCGGCCGAGGGCGATATCTCGACCGATTTGCTGTCCCCGGGAAATCAGGCGCATTCCAGATCGGATCGCGAACTTCACGGCAAATGCATGATTTCACCCGAAGCACAGGACGAAATCAGGGCCTTGCAGGCCCAGCACCCTGACAAACGCGTTATGCTAATTGCCGAGAAAGGCACTATGGGCGTTGGTTCGTCTCGGATGTCGGGCGTGAACAATGTTGCATTGTGGACCGGCAAACAGGCCAGCCCTTATGTCCCCTTTGTCAACATTGCTCCGATTGTGGCGGGAACCAACGGAATTTCGCCAATCTTCCTGACGACAGTTGGTGTCACTGGCGGAATTGGGATCGACCTGAAAAACTGGGTCAAAAAGCTGGACTCGGAAGGCAATCCGATCCTGAACAATGACGATAATCCGATCCTTGAGCAGAAATATTCGGTTGAAACCGGAACGGTCCTGACCATCAACACAAAAGACAAAAAGCTGTGCAATGAGGCTGGCGACCAAGACCTTGTTGACGTGTCCGCATCGTTTTCGCCTCAAAAAATCGAATTTATCAAGGCTGGCGGCTCCTATGCGATCGTATTTGGAAAAAAGCTTCAGAGCTTTGCGTCAGCAACACTTGGTATCGAGCTGAAATCCGCGTTTGCACCCTCCAAGGAAATCACTCACGACGATCAGGGCCTGACTGCCGTCGAAAAGATTTTCAACCGGAACGCCGTCGGCGTGTCGGACGGGGCGGTTCTGCACGCAGGGTCGGACGTCAGAGTCAAGGTGAACATCGTCGGATCGCAGGACACAACCGGTCTGATGACGTCGCAAGAACTGGAGTCGATGGCGGCAACGGTTATTTCACCAACCGTTGATGGTGCCTATCAGTCCGGCTGCCATACCGCATCGGTCTGGGATCTCAAGGCGCAGGCCAATATTCCCAAATTGATGCAGTTCATGCATAATTTTGGTCTGATCACCGCCCGCGACCCCAAGGGCGTTTATCACGCGATGACAGATGTGATTCACAAGGTTTTGAACGACATTACGGTGGACGACTGGGCCATAATTATTGGCGGGGATTCGCACACTCGGATGTCCAAAGGCGTGGCGTTTGGCGCGGATTCAGGCACGGTTGCCCTGGCACTGGCGACAGGCGAGGCGACAATGCCGATCCCGGAATCAGTCAAGGTGACATTCAAGGGTACGATGGCGGATCACATGGATTTCCGCGACGTTGTCCATGCTACGCAGTCGCAGATGCTCAAACAGTTCGGCGATAACGTCTTTCAGGGACGGGTCATTGAAGTTCACATTGGAACGCTGCTTGCAGACCAGGCGTTTACGTTCACCGACTGGACGGCGGAAATGAAAGCCAAAGCGTCGATCTGTATTTCGCAGGACGACACGCTTGTCCAGTCACTCGAAATCGCCAAAAGCCGCATCCAGATCATGATCGAAAAAGGTATGGAGAATGAAAACCGTACACTACACGGTCTGATCGACATCGCAGAAAAGCGGATTGCCCAGATAAAATCTGGTGAAAAGCCGGCGCTGGAACCGGATGCGAACGCCCAGTATTTTGCTGAGGTCGTGGTTGATCTGGACGAAATCAATGAACCTATGATCGCCGATCCGGATGTAAACAACGCCGATGTTTCCAAGCGTTATACCCACGATACAATCCGCCCTATTTCCTACTACAACGCGGAAAAAAAGGTCGATCTGGGGTTTGTCGGCTCTTGCATGGTTCACAAAGGCGATATGAAGATCGTCGCGCAGATGCTGCGTAATCTGGAAAAAGAAAGCGGCAGCGTCGAATTCAAGGCCCCGCTGGTTGTGGCTGCGCCGACCTACAACATCGTGGATGAACTTAAGGCAGAAGGCGACTGGGACGTCTTGCAGAAGTATTCGGGGTTCGAATTCGACGACTTCATGCCGAAAACCTCTGCGCGAACCGAGTATGAAAATATCCTGTACCTGGAACGGCCCGGCTGCAACCTGTGTATGGGCAATCAGGAAAAGGCTGCAAAGGGTGACACGGTTCTGGCGACGTCCACACGTCTGTTCAAAGGGCGTGTCGTAGAAGATTCGTCGGAAAAAAAGGGTGAATCGCTGTTGGCGTCCACACCGGTTGTGGTTCTGTCGGCAATTCTGGGCCGGACACCGACGGTCGAAGAATACAAAGCCTCGGTTGAAGGTATAGACCTGACCAAATTTGCGCCGCCTCAAAAAGCTGGCGAAACGCTTTCAGCTCACTTCTAGGATTGTGAATTATGAAATGCGCGGTCACGGCAGTGATCGCGCGTCTCTATCCACCCGCAGCACCACGCCGAATTGCAATCAACGCAATTCAGCTTCGGTATTGCCCCCGTCGACTGTAACGACATGGCCGGTGGTGCGGTCCATCATTGCAAGATTGACGAACGCCTCGGCGACATGATGGGCTTCGACCTCGCGCCCCAACAGATTGCCGCCCATGTAATCCTGTTCTGACACGCCGCGCGCAGCGGCCCTTTCCCGGATGAAATCATCCGTCAACAGGCCCGACCGGATTCGGTCGGCATTCATGCCGTTGACGCGAATGCCCGACCCGGCCAATTCCAGCGTCAGTTGTCGCATAAGGAAAAGAGTTGCCGCCTTTGGCGTGCCGTAGGCCCCCATGTTCTTGCCCGGATTGACAGCCTGCTTGGATATGTTGAACAATATCTGCCCGCCGCGCCCCTGGGCTTGCATCAGCTTCGCGGCCTCTGTCGCAAACGCCTTATGCGCAAAGAAGTTGAGTTCAAACGCCTGCCTGAAAGACTGATCATCCAGATCCAGCAACGCACCACCGGTTGCCGAACCGGCATTTGACACCAATATGTCGATACCGCCAAACGCGGCCACTGCGGCCTGCATGGCCCGCCTGGCGGCATCCGGGTCAGTGATGTCCGTGGCAAAGGCACTGTGCCAGCGTCCCAGATCCGTAAGTGCCGCGTTCAACGCCGTTTGATCCACATCTACCAGGACTATATTGGCGCCTTTTGACGCAAAGGCCCGCGCCGTTGCCAGACCGATAGCGCCGGCCCCGCCCGTGATCATGACAACCTGACCTCGGAAAGGCGGCGGCGTGCCTTTGCCCAGCTTTGCCTGCTCAAGCGACCAATATTCGCAATCGAACATGTCTTTTTCACCCAGCGGATAAAATCCGCCAGCGTCTTCGGCCACCGCGCGGACACGAATATTCTGTTCAGCCAGATCAGCAGCTGCCGACGCTGCCTTGGCGTCTTGGCCGATGCCGACTACGCCAACCCCTTCGATCCAGGCATGTTTGGGATCGGGTGTCAGCAACGTCTTGGCCTCGGTCGCGTGCGCCGACTGACGATCAAAATAAGCCCGATACGCGCCCGCGAAATCCTGAACTCTGGCCTTGATCGCGTCGCGGCTGACCATGTCCGCTTGCCTGAGAACCAAAGGCTGACCCTTGGTCCGCAAGACGTGATCCGGCGACGCCATACCCCGCCCGGCCAGCGCATCCACATCTTCGCGTGTCATGAACGCACGGGCCGCATCGCCGTTGCGCAGATCAAAAACGGGCATGGCGGCGTCCCGATCGTAATTCACCTCGGCGATTACACCGCGCAGAACCGGCAACATATCCAGATTGTTTGCCGTTTGACGTGCTCCAATGGGCGTCCGGTCGGACAGGCCAAAGTAAGCTGCCACTTCATTGGTGTGCTCTACAATCCTGTCATAACTTTCCTGCGCCGATGCGCCGAACGCAAAGTGACCATGCTGAACAAGCAGTAGCCCTTGGACATGCGGGTTGGATTCGTAGATTTCGGCTGCTTTTTTGGCCAATCCAAACCCGGGCATGATGTACGGAACAATGCCAAGCCTGTCCCCAAAAATCTCGCGGCAGATATCAGCCGCGTTGGGCAGATTGGCCAGGATCAGAAACGGGGTGGCGTGGGTATGGTCGACATATTTGTGCGGCAGAAAGGCATGCAACAACGTTTCCACCGAAGGATTGGGGGACGCGGAATCCAACAGGCACGACCGCTGGTAATTCACCATATCCGCGTCGGAAAGCGAATTTAGCGCACGCAGTTTAAGCAGCGGATCCAGCCAAACTCCGGGAAGACCAGGCGCTTCGATTGAATCGAGATCCCAACCAGAGCCTTTCACGTGCAAGACACGCTGTGTTTCGCCAAACAGGTTCGCGCGATCCAGTTTGACGGATGTGTTGCCACCCCCATGCATCAACAAGTCGGCATTCTGTCCAATCAGTCGTGACGTGTAGACGCGTTCGGCAAGCTCTTGATCGGCCGGATCAGCCCCGGCTGAACTGCGCCATTCCAAAGCCGTCTTTGCGTCATACCAGTTTTCGATCATCGGGTGGTCTTTCTTTTTGTACATGTGTGAGGCTGCGTATCCCGAGGTTCAAAACAACCAACCGGGCTATGACGCTCTGGCGCGTGTTTTCTGAACCAGATCCGGGAACAGCCCGGCCAGCCCCTCGGTGCTGGCGGCGCACACACCGCGTTCGGTGATCAGACCTGTAATCAGCCTGTTGGGCGTAACATCGAAGGCTGGATTATCAACGTCCGATCCGTCGGGAACCACACGGACATCACCCAAACCCGCGTCGGTGGTGCCAAACACATGCGACACCTCGCGCGCGGGCCGTTCCTCGATCGGGATTTCTGCCACCCCATCGGCAATTGACCAGTCGATGGTTGGCGACGGCAACGCAACGTAGAACGGAACACTGTTGTCATGCGCTGCAAGTGCCTTGAGGTAGGTGCCGATCTTGTTGCACACATCGCCGCGGGCGGTTGTCCGGTCTGTGCCTGTGATCACCAGATCGACAAGCCCGTGTTGCATCAAATGACCGCCTGCATTGTCGACAATGTACTGATGGTCGATTCCATGCTGACCAAATTCCCACGCGGTCAGCGCGCCCTGGTTGCGTGGTCGGGTTTCGTCCACCCAGACGTGAACGGGAATCCCGGCATTGTAGGCGTGATACATCGGGCTCGTCGCGGTGCCCCAGTCAACCGTTGCCAACCACCCGGCATTGCAATGCGTCAGCAACCGCACAGGTTCGCCATTCGGTTTTTTATCCGCAATATCGCGGATCAGCGCCAAACCGTGCTCGCCGATACGTCGATTGATGTCGATGTCTTCTTCCAGAATATTTTGCGCCAGGTCCCACGCTGCATCTGCGCGTTCAGCCGGGGACAGCGCTGTCAGCTTCTGCCGGCACCGATGTAGCGCCCAGTTCAGGTTCACCGCTGTCGGACGGGTTGCATTGAGTGTTGCACTGGAGTTTTCGAAATTCTCATCAGACGGATCACGAGCCATCGCCTCGGCAATACCGAAGGCCGCGGTTGCGCCGATCAGCGGTGCGCCGCGCACCCACATATCCCGAATGGCAACCGCGAAATCATCCAGAGTGGACAGCGTTGCAATCCTGAAATCATGCGGCAGCCAGCGCTGGTCGATAATCCTGACTTCGCCGCTGTCCGCATCGCGCCAGATCGACTGATAGTGAACGCCACCGACTTTCATTTTCTTCCTCCGCACCGGACATGTTTTCTAATCTATCCCGTCAGAAAACTAATGATCAGCAGGGCGGATCAAATCCTATCGGTCCGAAGAATACAAACGCTTAGCGACCTGTTTTCACAAAAACACCCGTTTGGCGGGAATTTTGTACTGTACCGCCGCCGTGCCGCGTTGTGCAATCAATCAGCCGGTTTGATGGAATTGGCTCTGTATAATGCAATATTATCAGGCGTTTCGCGCAATAAAAGATGTATCGAGCCACCGTCCGGGTAGTATCAATGCGCTAAGGCTCTGGTTGATAATCCGGCAGTTTTGATAATGCGGATTTAAGCGCATCGCCCCATCCGTCGGACACCGTCCGAAAATAGGCATCATCGCCTTCAAATCGGGACCGTGTACCTGCGACAAAACTGTCTTCGTCATACAGCAACAGATCAAGCGGGGGACCGACCGACAGATTGGCTTTGATCGTCGAGTCAAAACTGACCAGCAGCAGCTTTACGGTTTCGGCAAAACTCATCCCGGGGTCGTAGGCGCGCACCAGAATCGGACGCCCGTACTTGGTTTCTCCAATCTGGAAAAAGGGTGTGTCGTTGCCTGCTTCGATAAAATTGCCTTCGGGATAGATCAGAAACAGACGTGATGGGCCACCTTTGATCTGTCCGCCCAGGATCATGGTCGCGTGAAAGGAACTGTCTGCCTGCTGGCCCGAGCGCGCATGTTCTTCGATCACGTCACTCAGGGTGCTTGAAACCAGTTGCGCAACCTGGAACATTGTCGGCACTTCCAGAATTGAAGGCGATCTGTCCTCTGGCGCCTTTGTCCTTTCTTCCAACAAACTGATAGTTGCTTGCGTGGTGGCCAGATTGCCGGCGGTCAACAAAGTGATCGCGCGGTCGCCCTCGATCGTCCAGCTGAACATCTTGTTGAAGGTCGAGACGTTATCCACCCCGGCATTGGTCCGTGTATCCGACATGAAGACCAGCCCGTGATTCAGGCGCATGCCCACAGCATAGGTCATGTGTGTCTCCGTTACTGCTGTGCGACCTGCAACTGTACCGTCAGTTGCTCGCCCGCTGCCCCTATTCTGTTTCCTGTTACCGGCGCAGCCTGTACATAGTCCAGACCTGTTGCAACGCGCACGTAACGATTATCGGGCGATATCCCGTTTGATACGTCGAAGCCAACCCAGCCCAGGCCGTCCAGATACACTTCGGCCCAGGCATGTGTTGCGTCCTGCACTTCGGTTTCGTTCATCATAAGGTAGCCTGACACGTAGCGTGCCGGCAGCCCCAGGTGCCGCGCACAGGTAATGAAAACATGCGTGTGATCCTGACACACACCACATCCCGCCTCGATCGCGTCTTCCGCGCTCCAGTCCGGTTGCGAGCTGCCGATCTCATAGCTTACGCGGTCCCGGATGGCTTCGGATAAGACATGCATTTGCGCCAGCGGCTCATCCTGCGGCAGCAACTTGACCAGATCGGCTGCGCCCTTGCCAGGTTTGGTCTGGCGTGTGTTGCGTCGGAACAGCCAGAGCGGTGCGGACCCTTCGTGCCGCCCCAGAACGCCGTGTGTGTCTTCAACGTCCACGACGCCTTGGGAAATCAGGGTCACGCTCTGTGTGTTTGGCTCAAAACTGATCAGTTCCACCGTGTTGCGATGGTAATCCTCGTAACTCAGTTCCTTGCGCCCGCCGGTGACCTGTGTGGTCCAGCTTTGGATGTTCTGGTTGCGAAACGATTTTGGAGTTTTGCGAAGCTGCTGCAATCCGAACGGAACAGGCGCGTCAAAGTCGTATCGCGTTTCATGTCTGATACTCAGTTTCATATTCTACTCATAGAACCGATAGTCCACTTCGACCTGACGACTTAATTCACCAAGGTCATTCAGAAACTCCTGAATATACTCATGAAGGCCAAATTCGAAGACATCTGAAATCCTGGTATCGAGATATTTGGCATACAGCGCATTGGATGCTTCGCACGACGGACCGGAGGTGCCGTAATCCTTTTTCAGGTAGGACAGGTTTTCCTGAATTTTTCGGCAACAAAAGTGCAGGCTACGCGGCATGCGCTGATCAAGGATCAGGAATTCTGCAATCTCGGATGGGCTGGTCTTTTGGCCATGCGTGATACGGTAACCGCCGCCGGCGCCGACAGACCGTAAGATGCTTTCCCATTGAATGTTATCCAGCGATGATCCGACCGAAAAGGCCGTGGGCAGCAAAACATAGTATTTCACGTCCAAAATGCGCCCGGTGTTGTCGGCCCGTTCGACAAAGGTTCCGATGCGACTGAAATCGAACATGTCGTTACGCAACATGGTGCCCAAAATCGCCCCGCGCACCAAAGCCGACTGGTGTCGGATCAATTCCAGCATAGCAGGCAGGTCGCGCTCGTTCATCCGGCGCTTCATCGCTTCGTCGATCTTCATCCACGTGGCGTTCACGGCGCCCCAGACATCATGCGTCAATGCCGTTCGCACAAGACGCGCATTGTCTCTGGCCTGTTTGATCACGGACCGGACCGAGGACGGGTTGTCCGGATCTCGTAGCACCCAGTTGACGGCGCTTTCCTTGGTGATGTCTTCGTGCTTTTCGAGATAGCCGTCCAGAACGCCAGCCGTCTTCAACACTGAACTCCATTCCTCGACCGAGTTGTGTGTGCGCGTCAGGGCCATGCGCTGCCCGGTTTCCAATAGTCGGGCGGTGTTTTCAGCCCGTTCCAGATAACGGGACATCCAGAACAGCCCGCCTGCGGTCTTTCCAAGCATAGACTAATCCTCCAGCACCCAGGTGTCCTTGGTTCCGCCCCCTTGGCTGGAATTCACGACCAGCGACCCTTTTTTCAGCGCAACCCGCGTCAGACCACCCGGCGTGATCCTGATCCGTTCGGGAGACACAAGAACGAACGGGCGCAAATCCACATGTCGCGGCGCCAGTCCGGATCGCGCAAAAATAGGTACCGTCGACAGGGACAACGTGGGTTGGGCGATGTAATTCGCAGGCCGGGCCTTAAGCTTGTTCCGGAATGCGGCGATTTCTTTCTTGCTGGCAGTCGGGCCGATCAACATCCCGTACCCACCGGACCCGTGCACTTCCTTGACGACCAGATCCGTCAGATTGTCCAGAACGTAGGACAACGAGTCCGGTTCGCTGCATCGCCAGGTCGGCACATTTTTAAGCAGAGGTTTCTCGCCGGTATAAAACTCGACAATATCCGGCATGTACGAATAAATCGCCTTGTCGTCGGCAATGCCCGTTCCAGGCGCGTTGGCTATTGTGATCCCCCCGGCGCGGTACACATCCATGATGCCGGGTACACCAAGTGCGCTGTCAGCGTTGAAATTCAAAGGATCCAGAAATTCATCATCGACCCGTCGATACAGCACGTCAATTGGTCGGTAGCCCCGGGTTGTGCGCATGCAGACAAGCCCGTCAAAGACTCTAAGGTCGTGGCCCTCGACCAATTCGACCGCCATGTGATCGGCAAGAAACGCATGTTCGTAATAGGCCGAATTGTAAATTCCGGGCGTCAGCACGGCGACGGTCGGCTCGTGCCCGGCACAATCGGGTGCACAGGCGGCAAGCGAACGCTGGAGGTTGCGCGGATAATCAGACACGTTTCGAACGTTGGTTGCGCTGAAAAGTTCTGGAAACATCTTGAGCATCGTTTCCCGGTTTTCCAGCATATAGCTGACCCCGGACGGGGTTCTGGCGTTGTCTTCCAGTACAAAAAATTCATCCGGGCCGGTGCGGACAAGATCTATGCCAACAATATGTGTATAGACTTTCCCGGGTGGCGACACACCCAGCATCTGAGGCAGGAAAGCTTCGTTTTCCGCAATCATTTCGGCTGGAACGCGACCTGCGCGGACAATTTCCTGCCGGTGATAGATATCGTGCAGAAAGGCGTTTATCGCGCGCACCCGCTGTTCTATTCCGCGCTCCACCCGCTTCCATTCGCGACCTGATATGACACGTGGAACAATATCGAACGGGATCAGCCGTTCTTCTGCTTCGGCCTTACCGTAGACGTTGAACGTGATGCCGGTCAGTCGGAATACTTCCTCGGCCTCTCGCTGCTTGGCCCGCAGTCTTGAAACATCTTCTGCATTAAACCAGCGACCTATCTCTTCGTACGACTCTCGCAGAGACCCGTCGCTGTCGAACATTTCGTCAAAGCACTCACCCATGCGAAAATTGTGACCAACACGTCCAACTTTTCAAGTAAAACGATCCCAAACTTTGAGCGACCCGGCAAAGTTGGTCTATTTTTTGGGCTTTGGGTGGTGTCAGGCGCTGCTTTGATCGCGCCAGCGCACAAGGTTCAACACCGCGAACAGTATCGCAGCCACGCACACAATGGACGGTCCTGCGGGCGTGTCAAAAACATATGCACCCTGCAGCCCGGCGATGGCTGAAACTGCCCCGATCGCCGCTGCAATGCAGGCCATAGCTTCGGGTGTGCGGGCAAAACCGCGCGCCGCGGCGGCCGGAATGATCAGCAAGGCCGCTATCAAAAGAACACCAACAACCTTGATTGCAACCGCGACAGTAATGGCCAATGAAACTGTCAGGACCAATTGCTCGCGTTTCGGATCAAAGCCGCTTGCATACGCAAGCTCGGCGTTCAGCGTCGATGTCAGCAAGGCAGACCATCTCCATCCGATCAGGGCGACAACCACAGCCGCCCCGCCCCAGATCACCAGCAAATCGAATCGCGACACAGCAAGAATATCGCCAAACAGATACGCCATCAGGTCAATGCGGATACCGGACAGGAAGGACACCGCGACCAGTCCAAACGCCAAGGCGGAATGCGCCAATACACCCAAAAGCGTATCCATGGCATAGCCGCGTCCCGCCAGTTGTGTGACCGTCAAGGCCATGATCAGCGCGACGGCCAGCGTGCCAGGAAAAATCGAGACTTCAAACGCCAGTGAAAGCGCGACCCCCAATATCGCGGCGTGTGCCGTTGCATCCCCGAAATAAGCCATGCGCCGCCACACGACAAAACACCCCAACGGTGCCGCCGCAAAGGCGACACCAACACCGGCAAGCGTGGCGCGCGTCATAAAATCGTCGAGCATTATTCAGCAGCCTCTTGGTTCTGCCCGTGATCATGATCGTGGCGATACAGCGCCAGGGCGCCCCCGGTCCCGGACCCGAACAGCGCCCGATACTCGGGCGCCGATGCAACTACGGCTGGCGTACCCTCGCAACAGACGTGGCCATTCATACAGATAACCCTGTCTGATGCGCTCATGACCACATGCAGATCGTGGCTGATCATCAATATCGCGCAGCCCGTCTGTGCCCTGACGGACTCAATCTGTCGGTAAAACGCAGCTGATCCCGGCTGATCCAGCCCTTGCGTCGCTTCATCCAGCAGTAGAGCATCCGGCGTGTTGATCAATGCGCGGGCCAGAAGAACACGTTGGAACTGCCCGCCGGACAGTCTCGACATCTGGCGGTTCATCAGATCGGGTACACCGGCGGTCTGCAAGGCCGTCTCGCACCGGGCCTGCGACACGCGATCCGTCAAACGCATGAAACGACCCACTGTAATCGGCAAGGTCTGTTCGATATGCAGCCTCTGCGGTACATAGCCAATTTTCAGACCCGGCTTTTTTTGGACAGTGCCTTCGACGGGCTGTGTCGCCCCTATGATGGCGCGCAACAGGCTGGTCTTGCCGGAACCATTGGGACCGACGATTGTAACAATCTCTTTCGGCATCAGCGTCAGGGATACATTGCGCAGCACAGTGTGTGCGCCGTAAGCGACGCTCAGGTTCTTGACTGTTATCAGGCTCATCAATCTGCCTTGTCCACGCAATCGGGGCAAATGCCTTCCGCTTCGACAACCGTTTTTTCGATCTGAAATCCGGCCGCCCGCGCAGCGTCGCCCAAAGCCCCCTTGGCAGGGGCAGAATGCGCCTCGGCCACCGAGTCGCAAAGACGACATATCATAAATGCAGGGGTGTGGTTTTCTCCGGGATGATTGCAGGCGACAAACGCGTTCAGACGCTCGATTTTGTGGGCAAACCCGTGCTCGGTCAGAAAGTCGAGCGCACGGTAAGCCACCGGCGGCTGAGAACCAAAGCCGGCATCCCGCAACATATCCAGAATGGCGTAGGCACCCAGTGCCCGGTGCTCTTGCAGCAGCAGTTCCAGAACTTTGCGGCGCACGGGTGTGTAACGAAGCCCTTCTTTGGCACAACGCAGTTCCGCCGCCTCAAGCGCACGTTGAACGCACAGGTCATGATCGTGGTCGTGAAACCCCAGTGTTTGCCGGTCTGCGGCAAGTTCGGAAGGATGGTCGCTTGTCATGGAAATTCTAATCAGGTAAGCCGATGCAATGTTATAAGATCACAGGGTGGTTATAATGTCTAGGAAGCTTCTTTCCGTTTCGGTATCGGCCGCATTGATGGGCGGTACAGCGATGGCAGACGTACCAAGTGTGGCGGTTGATATCGCTCCGGTGCATTCGCTGGTGGCACGTGTAATGGATGGTGTGGGCGAACCCAACCTGATTGTTCAGCCCGGCGCGTCGCCCCATGGTTACAATCTGCGCCCGTCCGAGGCCGAAGCGCTGCAACAGGCGGATCTGGTCTTCTGGATGGGTGAGGATCTGACGCCATGGATGGAAGGCGCCGTTGAAACCCTGGCCACAAATGCCGCGGTCACAACGCTACTCGAAACCGAAGGCACAACCCTGCTGGATTTCCGCGAAGGGGCCTTGTTTGAGGCACATGATCACGACGACCACGCGGATCATGATGATCACGACGACCATGGGCACGACGACCACGCGGGTCACGACGACCATGGCGATGAAGAGCATGCCAGCCATGACGATCACGATGATCATGCCGACGAAAAACATGCCGATCATGATGATCACGATCACGATCATGACCACGATCACGACGATCATGCTGACGCGGAAGATGCCGCGCACGACGACCACGATCACGACAAAGACCATGACGATCACGCGGGCCACGACGACCATGATGACCATGCTGGTCACGACGACCATGATGACCATGCTGGTCACGATGATCATGATGACCATGCCGGTCACGATGACCATGCGCATGGCGATCACGACCCGCATGCCTGGCTGTCACCTCAGAACGCCAGCACATGGTTGAATGTAATCGCATCGCAGCTGTCAGCGGCCGATCCTGATAATGCAGGCACGTATTTTGCAAACGCTTCGGCAGCGCGGGACGAGATTGAAGCGCTGACAGGAGAGATCAGCGCCACCCTTGAACCGGTTCGAGGCGGCAGCTTCATCGTTTTCCACGATGCCTACCAGTACTTTGAGACAGATTTCGACTTTCCGGCATCCGGTGCCATATCGCTTGGGGATGCAACCGATCCCAGCCCGGCCCGGATTTCCGAAATTCAAGGTCGTATTCGCGACGAAGGTGTCGACTGTGTTCTGGCCGAACCGCAGTTCAACCCGGGGCTTGTGGCCACCGTACTGGAAGGCACCGAAGCCAAGACAAGCGTGATCGACCCGTTGGGTGCGGCGCTGGAGCCCGGGCCTGACCTGTATCCGCAACTGATCCGGGATATGGCCAATACGCTGGCAGAATGCTTGTAAGACACATTCTAAGCGTCGATCACGTCCTGAGTGATCGGCGCTTTTTTTTATGCGGTTCCCAGTTTTCGAGGTCAAAAACCCGGGATTGGCGCGCAGATGGGCACATCTTTGACCGCTAGCCGAAGTATCGGCCGCTGACCAAACAACCGTGTCAGGCCAAACATGCAGGAGACGAAGGAAAGTTCAGCGAAACCGATGTCCCCGCATCATCCGGATGCATATGGACAGCCCCTTGGTTTTACCTTAGAAACGTTATGTTATAACATTAGTTGACTGCCAATGCTCACCGACCACTCTTCAGAAACTTCGACAGAGACGCCGCAAGACATACGTGTGCCTGTATCCGTGCTGACCGGATTTCTGGGCGCGGGCAAAACAACGTTGCTGAACCGGATCCTGACGGACGCATCCACTGGTCGGATTGCGGTTATTGTTAATGAATTCGGCGAAGCGGGTTTGGATCACGACCTGATCGAAACAGTGGAAGATGAGGTCATGTTGATGGCCTCGGGC
>JBCCIK010000035.1:0-26827 GCA_039028255.1 Pseudomonadota bacterium
GAAACCCGCACCCCCCAATACCGCAGAGACGTCAATGCGATGGGCGAAGCGCCGGTTCTGGTAGACGGCGATTTCCGCACAACGCAATCTGGCGCAATCCAAGCTTATGTTACGGAAAAATCGGGAAAATTCGGTGGCAACGACCGAGCCGAGGACTACGACATTTTCCGTTGGGTGCTGTGGGACAATCACAAGCTCAGTTCAATGGCCGGCATGACCCGGTTTCTGATGAATTTTCTGGCAGCCGAACACAGGAATTCGGATGTCATCGCCTTCAATCAGGGGCGTTTGAACGCGGCGTATGAGGTTCTGGACCGTCATCTCGAAGGTCGTGACTGGATTGTGGGCAGCGGGCTCACGAATGCCGATATCAGCTGTTGTGGTTACCTCTACTACCCTGAACCGTTTGGCTTTGAACGGTCCGACTGGCCCAATATCGACAGCTGGCTGACCCGACTCAGCGACCAGCCCGGCTGGAAACACCCCTATGACCTGATGCCCGGCAACCCGTCGGATCGCGCTTAAGGAGAGCACTATGACCGAAGCTTATATCTATGACGCCCTGCGAACCCCGCGCGGTAAGGGCCGCAAGGATGGCAGCCTGCACGAGGTAACCTCGGTTCGGCTGTCCGCGCTGACCCTGAACGCAATGAAAGAGCGTAACAATCTGGAAGGTCACGCCGTCGAGGATGTGATCTGGGGCAACGTCACACAGGTGATGGAACAAGGCGGCTGTCTGGCACGTTCGGCGGTATTGGCGTCTGATCTTGACCAATCGATCCCCGGCCTGGCGATCAACCGGTTCTGCGCTTCAGGTATGGAGGCCGTGAATCTGGCCGCGAACCAGGTCAAAGGCGGCGCAGGAGACGCCTATATTGCAGGCGGTGTCGAGATGATGGGCCGCGTCGCCATGGGCAGTGACGGCGCGGCGATTGCGGTTGATCCGACGCTGGCGATGGAGACCTATTTTGTGCCTCAGGGTATTTCGGCCGACATCATTGCCACCGAATATGGCTTTGACCGGGATCAGGCCGATGCGCTGGCGGTGGAATCGCAAAAGCGCGCGGCTGCCGCCTGGGAAGATAACCGATTTGAAAAATCGGTCATTACGGTGAAAGATCAGAACGGTCTTACCATTCTGGATCGCGACGAATACATGCGCCCCGGGACCGACATGCAAAGCCTGGGTGCACTGAACCCGTCCTTTGCCATGATGGGTGAGCAGATGCCGGGCTTTGACAAGGTTGCAATGCTGAAATACCCGCACTTGGAAAAAATCAACCACATCCACCACGCGGGCAACAGTTCGGGAATTGTTGACGGGGCAGCGGCCGTTTTGATCGGCAACAAGGAATTTGGCGAGAAATACGGTTTGAAACCCCGTGCGCGCATCAAGGCAACCGCAAAGATCGGCACTGATCCGACCATTATGCTGACCGGCCCGGTTCCGGTGACCCACAAAATCCTTGCCGACAACGGAATGGAGATTGGCGATCTGGACCTGTTCGAGGTCAATGAAGCCTTTGCCTCGGTCGTATTGCGGTTCCAGCAGGCCTTTGACGTTGACCCGGCGTTGATCAACGTCAATGGCGGCTCGATTGCGATGGGCCATCCGCTGGGCGCGACCGGAGCGATGATCATCGGCACCCTGCTGGATGAGCTTGAGCGTCAGGACAAGGAAACCGGTCTGGCCACGCTGTGCATCGCATCCGGAATGGGTGCGGCAACCATTATCGAGCGGGTCTGATGCCCAAGCTTGACCTCACACAAGTCGCGCTGACCAGCGGTACGGGGTATCCCGGCAAGCTGGCCCGCACCGTCGACGGTCGATCCTGGCTGGCTTTGGGTGATGCGGGGGGTCTGACACAGTACGGGGTGAACCTTGTCTTTCTTGACCCGGGCGCCGCGTCGTCCTTGCGGCATTATCAGATGCAGCAGGATGAATTTGCCATCATGACAGAAGGTGAATTGATCCTGGTGGAAGATGATGGAGAAACCGTCATGCAGCCCGGCGATTGTGCGACATGGCCCGCCGGAGTGAAGAACGGGCACCATTTGGTCAACCGATCTTCATCGCGTGCGGCATTCCTTGTTGTGGGCACGCGGACCCCGACCGAAACGGTCTATTACAGCGACATAGATATGATGGTGACGGTGGATGAGACCGGCGACCATTTCACGAAACAGGATGGCAGCCCGCTGACGGTTGACCAGATTGGAGATGATAATGACTGATTTCACTCTGACCACAGGCGCGGATGGCGTCGCAGTTATTACCTGGGATGTTCCCGGAAAAACAATGAATGTGATGTCCTTTGACGGGCTGGCGCAGTTGAACGATCTGATGGACCAGGCGCTGGCGGATGACGAAGTCAAGGGCATCGTTCTGACCAGTGGCAAGGACGGTTCGTTTGCAGGTGGAATGGACCTGAATCTGCTGGCAGTCATGAAGGAACAGGCAGGCGACAATCCGGCCAGGGGTCTGTTCGAAGGCACGATGCAAATGCACGCCCTGCTGCGCAAGATCGAACTGGCGGGTATGGACCCAAAGTCCAAAAAGGGTGGTAAACCGATTGCCACTGCATTGCCCGGAACGGCCGCGGGCATCGGGATGGAACTGCCGCTGTCCACCCACCGTATTTTTGCCGCCGAAAACCCCAAGGCAAAGTATGGCCTGCCCGAAATCATGGTTGGCATCTTCCCCGGCGCGGGAGGCACCACGCGGATGGTTCGCAAGGTTGGCGCAATCGCTGCGGCTCCGCTGTTGCTGGAAGGCAAGATGCTGGACGTCAACAAGGCAAAAAGCGCAGGCTATATTGACGAGATCGCCGCCGATCCCGTCGCGGCCGCAAAAGAATGGGTGCTGAGCGCCAAAGACAGCGATCTGGTCAAGCCGTGGGATGCCAAGGGTTACAAAATGCCCGGCGGTGCCCCTTACCACCCCGCAGGGTTCATGAACTTTGTGGGTGCGTCGGCGATGGTGAATGGCAAAACGCAAGGCGCGTTCCCAGCTGCCAAGGCTTTGCTCAGCGCGGTTTACGAAGGCGCTCTGGTCGATTTTGACACAGCCCTGAAGATCGAGGCACGCTGGTTCACATCCGTACTGATGAACCCGTCCTCGGGCGCGATGATCCGGTCGCTCTTTTTGAACAAGGAAGCGCTGGAAAAGGGCGCCGTGCGTCCGGCCGGTGTCCCGGATCAATCGGTCCGCAAGATTGGCGTTCTAGGTGCAGGCATGATGGGCGCCGGTATCGCGCTGGTGTCCGCCCAGGCCGGAATGGAAGTGGTCCTGATCGACCGCGATCAGGACGCTGCGGACAAGGGCAAAGCCTATACCGAGAGCTATCTCGACAAGGGTATGAAGCGGGGTAAAGTCACGGCCGAGAAAAAAGAGGCCATGCTGGCCCGCATCACCGCGACCCCGGATCTGGACCATCTGAAAGGCTGCGATCTGATCATCGAAGCTGTCTTTGAAGATGTCGGCGTCAAAGCCGAGATGACCAGGAAAGTCGAGGCGATCATCCCCGAAGACTGCATCTTTGCCTCGAACACATCGACCTTGCCGATTTCCGATCTGGCCAAGGCAAGTGCGCGGCCAGAGCAATTCATCGGCATCCACTTTTTCTCGCCGGTTGAAAAAATGTTCCTGGTCGAGATCATCAAAGGCAAGGCGACAGGCGATCGTGCGGTCGCCAAGGCGCTGGACTATGTGCGCCAGATCCGCAAGACACCGATTGTGGTCAATGATGCGCGGTTCTTCTACGCAAACCGCTGTATCATTCCTTACATCAACGAAGGTTTGCGGATGATCACCGAAGGCGTCAGCCCCGTGCTTATCGACAATGCCGCACGCCAGTTGGGTTTCCCGGTGGGACCAATCCAGTTGAACGATGAAACCTCGATTGATCTGGGCGCAAAGATCGCTCGCGCAACCAAAGCTGCGATGGGGGATGCGTATCCGGATAACCCGGGCGATGATCTGATCTTCTGGATGGAGGAACAGGGTCGATTGGGTCGCAAGGCCAATGCCGGGTTCTTTGACTATGACGACAAGGGCAAGCGCACCGAATACTGGACAGGACTGGCAGAGAAATATCCTCATGCCGAGGATCAACCTGACCTGATCGAAGTTCAGGAACGCCTGATGTTCGCGCAGGTTCTTGAAGCGGTTCGCGCGCTTGAGGAAGGCGTGCTGGAAGACATCCGCGAAGGTGACGTGGGCGCAATTCTAGGCTGGGGGTTTGCCCCCTGGTCAGGCGGTCCGCTAAGTTGGCTGGACATTATCGGCACACCCTATGCGGCCGAGCGTTGCGATCAGTTGGCCGCGACATACGGCGCACGCTTTGCTTGTCCTCCGTTGCTGCGTGAAATGGCAGAACAAGGTCAGAGCTTTTACGGGCGCTTCGACCCGCAAACCAAAGCGGCCTGAACCTGTTATACGGGCGCGCGACACCGCGCGCCCGTCTTAATGCGTGCCGATGTCAGATCATCGCTGCCATTCGGGGCGCAAAAACAATGCTGGCGCATTTGGACGCCCTGGCCGCCCCGGTCTGCGCACCCCCAAAGCCGGTCGGATCGGGAAAATCGGATCCTGCGGAACAGGTGCCGGCAACGCGCCCAACGGATTTGCAAATGCGGAAACATCACCGCTGGCCGCCAGTTTTCGGGCTAAATCCGTGGCATATTCCTCATTGACGACGCTGTACGGCGTCTGACCGGTCCGCGCAGATGCTCCAATCTGGCCGGACGGGCAAAATGCCTGCAAACCACCTTCGATAAAGATCACTTCATCCTGATCAAACACCAACGTGCTGACCTCGAAAGAAGAACCCGGTGCTTGCAACGTCAGCCTGCCGACGCCGTTCAGCATTCTGGCCGCCATGACAGCATGGCCCGAACTGTGCCGATCCAGGCTGGCCAGCGCAACGGCGATGCCCTGTTCAGGCATCAGCCAGACCGGGCGCCCGTTATAGGCAACCCGGGCAGGCACAAACACCGGCAGCGCCTCTGCCCGGGTCTCGCCGGGTGGAACGCGGACACACTGGGTGAAAACGCGACGCACCTCTTTGAATCCGTGATCCAACGTCCGAACCAGATCACCCACGCGCACCCGCTCGATCAGCTTCCAACCGCTGGTCGTAGCGATTTTGGTACCATGCAGAAATCCGCCCCGACGCGCGGTTACGGTGTCTTGTGGAACATCGGTTTCAAAACTGGTGGAAACATCGGAAACATCCGAAATACTCATTACTTGCAACACGTGCCGAACCCCCTTTTGGCACTATTCAACGTTAGAAAGGGCTAGCACGGATATCTGCCGGCGGACGCATTTATGACATATTTCCGCCCAATTCTGGCATTCTGCGCGCTGTTTTTCTGCAAAAATGAAAACAAAACCCGTTTCAAATTCATGATATTGAGAAATCAAGAAACGGTTGGACCACCAATTGCGCAAACCAAATACCGAATCCCCTGTGCCCCAAGCTCAGCGGTTTTTCCGGCGCTCGACGATCAGAGCAGGCGCGATCCCGGTGCTGTTAGGAAGCTATGCAAAACACCGCAAACCACGCAGGTGGATTTGCCCGGTCGGGCGGTTCATGTCACCTGTTGCTCCATCGGTGCGTGCCGTGCCCGCCAACCCAACAAAGCCCCGGCGATTGCAATCAGTGCAATACCTAAAATCTGAACCGATCCGAGGACTTGTCCCAGCGCAATCCAAGCAAACAATGGACCGAATATCATCACCGAATACTCGAAAACGGCCACATAAGACGGCTCACCCACCTGATACGATTTGATCAGCATAAAAACCGCAACCGTTGACCCCACCGCCTGAATCACAATCCAGATTGCAGCCGGGCTCACATCTGTGACCCATCCTCGGGTCACAAATCCCTCGGGCCCCGCAGCAGTGGCCATGGGCGACAAACCGAGCGCAACCAGTCCAACGGCGCCCGCCAGACCCAGCGTCACCACCATACATGCAAGCAGGGCAACTGTGCTTTCCTGCGCGCAATGGCTGCGTGTGATAATCGAACTGAGTGCATAGAAAAAGCCGCCAGCCACCGGTAGCAGCGTCAGCGCATCAAACGTGTCCGGATTTGGCTGCAAAACACACAGAATTCCTGAAAACCCCAAAAGCACGGCGAGGATACGCCACGGTCCGATTTTCTTCCTAAGCGCCAAAGATGAAATCAGCAGCACAAAGATCGGAGACGTGAAAAGCCCTGCCAACGCCTGCGCAATCGGCATCAGCGACAGTGAGGCAAAGTAAAACAGCATTGCCATGGTGATCAGAAGGCTGCGCACTGCAACCACGCCGAGCCGTTTGGGACGCAAGGTGCCAAAGCCCAGCGCCGATAAACCCGCGATCAGCGGCAACATGAGCAATGCGCGCATCATGTGAAACTGCCAAAGGCCAACGGTCTCGGCCAACAGGATCACAACATTGTCGATAACACCAATGATGGCCATGGCCCCGATCATAAGGGCCGTCGCCAGTACCGGCGATGACGGCGTATCGGCCTGCATGATATGGACCTGTCCTGTTTTGAGAACCGCTAAGAGTCGCGTCTGCGGGCTATCCAGCACAAATCATAAAGCCTGTGCAACAGGTTTGCGCGATGTGATTTCGCCGTGCTAGGCTGTAGTCAAATAATAACGAGCAGACCCAACCCTGATGACGGCCCTGAAACAGTACCAGCGGATCGAAGCCACCGGTCTGTGGCGCCCCACGCCCGACGAACAACGGCGTGAGGTTCTGGTATCGATTGGCGAAGCCACTTTGACGATTTCAGATTTCAACGACCGTGCGCTGACGCATTGGTCCCTGGCGGCGTTGGAACGGCAAAATCCCGGCGCGTTCCCCGCCATCTTCAATCCGGATGGTGATCCTGCGGAAACGCTGGAACTGGCGGAGTCCGAAAAGACCATGCTGGACGCGATTGACCGGCTTCAACGCGCCATCGACCGCGCGCGTCCGCATCCGGGGCGGTTGCGCTGGCTCAGTGTGGCAGGTGTGATCGCCGCCGTGTTGGCGGTCTTGCTGTTGTGGCTGCCCGGGGCGCTGCAACGTCACGTGGTTTCGGTGGTGCCTGACGTCAAACGGCAGGAAATCGGCGAAACCATCCTGCAACGCATCGAGCGGGTCTCGGGCCGGGCCTGCGCATCGCGTGACGCACAGGGCGCGCTGGATCGTCTGGCCCGGCGCACCGGGGTGCGGCAGATCATCATTTTGCCCGCCGGGGTTCAAAGCAGTCTGAGCCTGCCCGGAGGCATCGTTCTGCTGAACCGGTCTTTGGTGGAAGATCACGAAGACCCGGCCGTAGCCGCAGGTTTCGTGATCGCCGAGCGCGCCCGCGCCGAACGGCAAGACCCGTTGGACGATCTTTTGGATCGAACCGGGCCCGTTACTGCATTTCGTCTGCTGACAACAGGTGGCCTGACGCCGACGATCGTCGACACATATTCAGAACAGGTCCTGTCCGAACCACGTCCTTCAGTGACTGATCAAGATCTGCTGGCCGAATTCGAACAGGCGGCACTGCCGTCCACGCCATATGCCTACGCGCGCGACATAACCGGCGAGACGGTGCTCGGCCTGATCGAGGCCGACCCGATGGCAGGTCGAACGCTTGAACAGGTTCTGCCAGACCGTGACTGGGTTCGGCTGCAAAACATCTGCGGCGAATGACCCCAACTATTTGGTGCCGAACATCCGATCTCCGGCATCGCCAAGGCCGGGCATGATATAGCCTTTGGAATTCAGCTCGCGATCCAAGGCGGCGGTGACGATATGTACGTCCGGATGGGCTTGTTTCATGCGTTCAACACCTTCCGGCGCGGCCAGAAGACATAAAAAGCGAATATCGGTTGCGCCAGCCTGTTTAAGAAGGTCAATCGCCGCGGCCGAGCTATTGCCGGTCGCCAGCATGGGATCAACGGCAATGACCAACCGGTCCTTCAGCCCTTCTGGTGCTTTGAAATAGTACTGAACGGGTTGCAGGGTTTCTTCGTCTCGGTACAGACCCACGAATCCGACGCGGGCCGACGGGATCAGTTCCAGCACGCCGTCCAGCATTCCGTTTCCGGCCCGTAGGATGGATACAAGAGCCAGCTTTTTACCGGCAAGAATGGGGGCATCCATCTCTTCCATCGGGGTTTCGATACGGCGTGTGGTCAGCGGCATTTCGCGCGTTATTTCATAGGCCAGCAACAAAGTGATCTCGCGCAGCAACTGCCGGAACACAGCGGTCGAGGTGCCCTTGTCCCGCATCAGCGTCAGCTTGTGCTGCACCAGCGGGTGATCGACGACGGTCAGTTGATCGTTCATGAGGTCTCCAGTTCTATTCCGACCCGCGCGTGGGTGTCATTGTTGCAAACGGCGGCATCCCGGACGAAAGCTCTGCCCAATATCTCATATTCCAGCCGCCCGGTCGTGTGTAAAGCGGCGGTTCGTTTGGTGAAACCATGATATTGATACCTGGAGCCGGGTGACTGGAAGGAACCCAACCCGCGCCAATATGACCGGGGCGATATGTGACACAAGGCAGATGTCACACGTGATATCCGGATCAGTCAATTTACGTATCACGTAAGGGCCTGCCGGAATGCGTAGTGCATGCCCAGCACACCCGATCCCGTGGCCGCACGCGGCGACATGTGTCTTGCCAGAGGCTGCGACACGGTTTTGAACAGACCTGCCACCGTCATAGAAAACTGCGCCCCGGGCCTTGTGATGGAACATTCAGATGATGGGCGATGCTGCTGGCAACATCGACAAAATCGACCGGACCAATCTGACCCGCACCCTGCCCGGCAATCAGGACCGGTACCTGTTCGCGCGTGTGATCGGTTCCCGTCCAGCTTGGATCATTGCCATGATCGGCGGTCAAAAGCAGCAGGTCCCCCGTGCGTAGTTTACTCAGAACCGTACCGATTTCGCGATCAAACCATTCCAGCGCGCGAGCATAGCCGCTGATATCACGGCGATGACCATAAAGGCTGTCAAACTCAACGAAATTGGCAAATGTCAGGCTTCCGTCTTCGGCATGGTCCACAAGACCGCACAAATGCCGCATCAGTTCGGCATCCTTGCCCGTATGTAAGGTGTCGATCCCCTGCATCGAGAAGATGTCGCCTATTTTCCCAACTGCATGAACCTTTCGTCCTGCCGCATGCACCCAGTTTGTCAGAACAGGCGCAGGCGGAAGAATGGCAAAGTCCTTGCGATTTGCAGTGCGGGTAAACCCCTGTTCCGGTGATCCGGTGAAAGGCCGTGCGATCACGCGTCCCACCTTCATCTCATGCAATCGCGGCGCAATGGCACTGCACATGTTCAAAAGCCGATCCAGCCCAAAGCTGTCTTCATGAGCTGCGATCTGAAACACACTGTCGGCTGATGTATAGCAGATTGGCCAGCCCGTGCGCATGTGCTCGGGCCCCAGTTCATCGATGATTACCGTCCCGGATGCGTGGCGGTTGCCCAAAATGCCATCTGTTCCGGCGGCCCGCGCGGCAGCCTCGCTCAATTCTGCTGGAAAGGCAGGTTGGGTGTTCGGGAAACAGGACCAGTCCCACGGCACCGGGACCCCGGCCAATTCCCAGTGACCGGACGGTGTGTCCTTGCCCGGCGAATGCGCGCGCGCGCATCCCCAAAGGCCGGTGGGCCGGGCGGTCAATCCCGATGCCTCATCGCCAGAGGCCAGCCGCACTGCAGCCCCCAGTCCCAGCGCATCCAGGTTTGGTAAATGCAGCGGGCCAGAGCGCCTTTGCTCGGCCCGCCCATCGGCGCAGGTCCGGGCGATGTGAGCGACGGTATTGGCCCCCATGTCAGGAATCCGCCCATTGAAAAATTCACCAGCGTCCGGCGCACCTCCGATACCGACTGAGTCCATCACAACCAGAAACGCGCGCGTCATACCGTGATCCTTTCGTGGATCAGTACGGGGACACTACCGGGATTATCGCTGATCCGGATGGCAGCCTGCACACTGTCTGCCGCGCGGCGCGCGGCCTCTTCCCGGGCCGCGTGCACAAGGGCAATCGGCGCACCCTTGGCAATCCGGTCGCCCAAACGCACAATGTTCGACAGCCCGACCGCCGGCTCAATGCTGTCAGTTTCAACCTGACGACCGCCGCCCAGCGCCACGACGGTCAGACCCAACGCTTCGCCGTCGATGGCGGTGACATATCCGGCCTGCGGTGCCCGAACTTCTTGTATCACGGTGGCTTCGGGCAGGAACCGACCCCAGTTTTCCACAAACTGAACCGGCCCGCCCATGGCCGCCATCATCCGCCCAAAGCGTTCGGCAGCGCGACCGTCGCGGATCACCTGCGCGACGCTGTTTCGACCATCCCCAACCGTCTCGGATATCCCGGCATCAGCCAGCAGGATACCACCCAGTTCGACCGCGATCTTGGTTAAGGGCGCATCAGGGCGACCGGTCAGCACCCGCATCACCTCTGCCACTTCCAATGCATTGCCCAGCGCCGGCGCAAGCGGCTGGTTCATATCCGTGATCACCGCCGATGTGCGACAGCCTGCGGCATTGGCCGTTTCGGTTAGCGCCTGCGCCAGCCTGCGGGCCTCGTCCAGGGTTTTCATAAATGCGCCGCTGCCGGTTTTGACATCCAGCACCAAGGCATCCGGGCTTACGGCCAGTTTCTTGGAAAGAATGGACGCTGTGATCAGGTCCAGGCTTTCCACTGTCGAGGTCACGTCGCGTACTGCATAAAGCCGTTTGTCCGCAGGCGCGATCTGCCCTGTTGCGCCAACTATTGCGGCGCCGTGATCCTGCATGATCGCAACCAGCCGGTCCTGACTGATCTGCGTACTGACGCCGGGGATCGATTCCAGTTTGTCCAGTGTTCCGCCTGTGTGCCCCAGACCCCGACCGGAAATCATCGGAACAAAAGCACCGCATTCGACCAGTGCAGGGGCCAGAACCAGACTGACGCAATCCCCGACCCCACCGGTCGAGTGCTTGTCAATCACCGGACCATCAACCCGCCAGTCGAGCACGTGCCCACTGTCGCGCATGGCCAGCGTCAGGTCGGCCCGGCCCTGCGCACCCAACCCGCCCATACACACCACCATCGCAAACGCGCCGGCCTGTGCATCGCTGATGCCGCCATCCGCCAGACCGCGGGCGAACCAGGTGAGTTCAGCGCGGGTGGGCACCGCGCCGTGTCGCAGCTTGGCGATAATCGAACGGGCGTCCATACGTCAGACATCCTGCATGTGCGACGCATCAAATGCGCCCGGCAGCAATTGCCCGATGGTTGTTTCAAATTCGACCCCATCGACAGTTGCCAATGTGACCTTCACGTCGCGATGCCCGAATTCCGCCAGCTTCTGACGACATCCGCCACATGGGGGAACCGGCTGCGGGCTTTGCGCCACGACATAGACTTCGTTCAATTCGGTTTCCCCCGCGGCGACCATTGCTGCGATTGCCCCAGCCTCGGCGCAGGTTCCTTCGGGATAGGCCACGTTTTCCACATTGCATCCGACAAAAACCGCCCCCGACCCCGTACGAACAGCCGCGCCCACCTTGAAATTCGAATACGGCGCATGCGCATTCTCGCGAACCTTCAGCGCGGCTTCTTTTAAAGACATGGCGATTCCCCGATTTTGATCAACTGGTCAGAAGCACATATCCTAAATGAATGCGCCGGAAGAGTTGAAGCCCTGCAAACACAGTATCCTCTATTCAAACACCGTATTGAAGACATCTGGCAAGATGACGTCGAGCCATCCCAGATCCCCTGAAGGCCCGGCCAGGCATCTGCGCATGTCCGGCGGGATATCGTCGCGCAAGATTTGTGCCGGCAGAACACAAGCGCGATGGCAGCGCCCGCTTTTTGGTTCAACGTGACTGCAAGGATCAAAGGCGCTGACATCCTGTTCAGGGCAACGCAAGTCTTGGCGCCAATCAATGCCATGACACGTCTGTGCAATGGGCGCGTTCCAATCAAACAGCGCGCATGAGATCATTCGTCTCATGCACGCTACTGCTTTAAAGACTTAGCGGCGTAGCCAAGTTGCAGAAAATGGTTTAATGCTAAATCAAATTAAATCAGGAGCAGACGCAACGATGTCGGATACACCCAACCTCAGGCAGGCAGCGCTGGAATATCACGCGCACCCAAAGCCCGGAAAGCTGGAAATCAGGGCGACAAAACCCATGGCCAATGGTCGGGATCTGGCGCGGGCCTATTCGCCGGGTGTGGCCGAAGCAAGCCTTGAGATCAAGGCGGATCCGGCCAACGCCGAAAAGTATACTGCGCGCGGGAACCTTGTGGCGGTTGTGTCAAACGGCACGGCGGTTCTGGGGCTGGGCAATATTGGTGCATTGGCGTCAAAGCCGGTGATGGAAGGCAAGGCTGTTCTGTTCAAAAAATTTGCCGGGATCGATTGTTTTGATATCGAGGTGGATCAACCCGACCCTGAAAAGCTGGCTGATATCGTCTGTGCCCTGGAACCCACGTTCGGGGCGATCAATCTTGAAGACATCAAGGCACCAGACTGTTTCATAGTCGAAAAGCGTTGCCGCGAGCGGATGAACATTCCCGTTTTTCATGATGATCAGCATGGCACCGCGATTGTGGTCGGCGCCGCGGCCAGAAACGCCCTGCACGTGGCCGGAAAGCGGTTCGAAGACATCAAAATCGTATCGACCGGAGGTGGCGCGGCAGGTATCGCCTGTTTGAACATGCTGGTAAAACTTGGGGTCAAACGGGAAAACATCTGGCTGTGTGACATCGAAGGGCTTGTTTATGAAGGCCGCGCGCAGGATATGAACCCGCACAAGGATCAGTTCGCTCAGAAAACCGATCTGCGCACATTGGACGATGTTATTGGCGACGCGGACTTGTTTCTGGGCCTAAGCGGACCCAACGTTCTGACGCCCGAAATGGTTGCGAAAATGGCCAAGCGCCCGATCATCTTCGCGCTTGCCAATCCAACGCCGGAAATACTGCCGCAGGCTGCACGCGAGGTTGCGCCGGATGCAATTATTGCAACCGGGCGCAGCGATTTCCCCAATCAGGTCAACAATGTTCTGTGTTTTCCTTTTATTTTCCGGGGCGCGCTGGACGTGGGCGCAACAGAAATCAATGACGAAATGCAGATCGCATGTGTCGAAGGCATTGCCGAATTGGCCCGGGCCACCACCAGCGCCGAAGCCGCTGCGGCCTACAAGGGCGAACAACTGACATTCGGGCCAGATTACCTGATCCCGAAACCTTTTGATCCGCGCCTCGTGGCGGTTGTTTCCTCGGCCGTGGCCAAGGCAGCCATGGAAAGTGATGTCGCCAAGCGCCCGATTGATGATCTTGAGGCATATAAGGAAAAGCTGAACCAGACCGTCTTTAAATCCGCCTTGCTGATGCGGCCCGTGTTCGAGGCCGCCGCCGTCGCCTCGCGCCGGATCGTCTTTGCCGAGGGCGAGGATGAGAGAGTCCTGAGAGCGGCCCAGGCCATTTTGGAAGAAACGACTGAAACGCCCATTCTGATTGGCCGCCCCGACGTGATCGAAGCGCGGTGCGAACGATTGGGCCTGATCGTGCGCCCCGGCAAGGATTTGCAGATTGTGAACCCGGAAAATGACCCTCGGTACTACGATTACTGGAATTCCTATCATCAGATCATGCAGCGTCGGGGGGTGACCCCGGATATTGCCAAGGCGATCATGCGCACAAATACCACCGCAATCGGTGCCATCATGGTTCAGCGTGGCGAAGCCGAAAGCATGATCTGTGGCACATTCGGTGAATACCGGTGGCATCTGAATTATGTAGAACAGGTTTTGAACGACGGCGACCTTCGTCCGCACGGTGCCTTGTCACTGATGATATTGGAAGACGGCCCGTTGTTCATCGCCGACACGCATGTGCGGCAGTTGCCCAACCCGGCGGAACTGGCCGAAGCAACGCTTGGCGCGGCCCGCCACGTGCGCCGGTTCGGTCTGGAACCCAATATCGCGTTCTGTTCTCAATCCCAGTTCGGCAACCAGACCGAAGGATCCGGCAAACGTTTGCGCGACGCCATTGCCATTCTGGACAGCGAACCGCGCGATTTTGTGTACGAAGGCGAGATGAATCTGGACACCGCTCTGAACCCCGAATTGCGCGAACGCATATTTCCTGACTCGCGTTTGAAAGGGGCGGCGAATGTATTGATTTTCGCGCATGCTGATGCGGCCAGTGGTGTGCGCAACGTTCTGAAAATGAAAGCCGACGGAATCGAGGTGGGTCCAATTCTGATGGGTATGGGCAACAAGGCGCATATAGTAACACCGTCGATCACGTCGCGCGGGTTGCTGAACATGGCTGCAATTGCGGGAACACCGGTTGGCCATTACGGCTAGAGGACAGGTGCCATAGGCTATCAACAGATAATGCATCCTGTACCCGCTGAACCGAGTCGTCGTTACGGCTTAAAGAGTTTGCAGTTTTGCAAACTCTGATCATTGTGGCGGAATTATCGATGCAAAAAGGGGGTTTGCAAAAATTTGCAGGCGAAAATCCGACACTCTGCAAATTTTTTGCGATAAACTGACGCGGCGTTACGGGCGCCGCTTGTTCGAGCCAGCCGCGATGCCTAACACCGTGCACAAGGCTGTGGGAGGAGAACGAGATGGCATACCAGGACGTTTACGACAGTTGGAAAAATGACCCCGAGGCGTTCTGGATGGGCGCAGCAGACGGGATAGATTGGGTCACGCCCCCTACCCGGGCTTTGTTCGACGACAACGCCCCATTTTACGAGTGGTTCAGCGACGCCCAGGTCAATACCTGCTGGAACGCGGTTGACCGCCATGTCGAAAACGGCCGTGGCGAGCAGACGGCCATTATCTACGACAGCCCGATCACCCACACAAAACGCGAAATCTCGTATCTTGAGCTGCGCAACAGGGTTGCGACACTGGCTGGCGCCTTGCGGGCCAAAGGGATCGAAAAAGGCGACCGCGTGATCATTTACATGCCAATGATCCCCGAAGCGCTGGAGGCGATGCTGGCCTGCGCCCGGCTTGGCGCCGTGCATTCGGTGGTTTTTGGTGGCTTTGCCAGCAACGAACTGGCCGTTCGGATCGACGATTCAAAACCCAAGGCGATCATCGCTGCGTCCTGCGGGATCGAACCGGGTCGTGTTGTCCATTATAAGCCCTTGCTGGACGGCGCTGTCGACATGGCCGGGCACAAACCCGATTTCTGCGTGATTTTCCAGCGGGAGCAAGAGGTCGCGCATCTGATCGAAGGCCGTGATTACAATTGGCACGGCTTTCAATATGGTGTTGAACCGGCAGAATGTGTGCCGGTTGCCGGAAATGATCCGGCCTACATTCTTTATACCTCGGGAACCACGGGGGCGCCCAAAGGCGTTGTGCGACCAACGGCGGGTCATCTGGTTGCTCTGAACTGGTCGATGAAGAACATCTATAATGTCGATCCCGGAGATGTGTTCTGGGCAGCGTCGGATGTGGGCTGGGTCGTGGGACATTCCTATATCTGCTACGCGCCGCTGATCCACGGCAACACCACAATTGTGTTCGAAGGCAAGCCGGTTGGCACGCCGGATGCTGGCGCGTTTTGGCGCGTGATCTCCGAACACAACGTACGCAGCTTTTTCACCGCGCCTACAGCGATCCGCGCCGTCAAGCGCGAGGACCCGAAAGGTGAAATGCTGGCAAAATACGATCTGTCCTGCCTGCGCGCCCTGTTTCTGGCAGGAGAGCGCGCCGACCCGGACACGATCATCTGGGCGCAGGATGCGCTGAACGTGCCGGTCATAGATCACTGGTGGCAGACCGAAACGGGCTGGACCATAGCTGGTAACCCTCTGGGTATCGAGGAATTGCCAGTCAAGCTGGGGTCACCTGCAAAGCCAATGCCAGGGTACGATGTGCAGATTCTTGATGAAGGCGGACATCCGATGAAACCGGGCGATCTGGGGGCAATCGCGGTGAAATTGCCTCTGCCGCCCGGCACGTTGCCAACACTTTGGAATGCCGAAGCGCGGTTCAGGAAATCCTATCTGGAACACTTTCCCGGTTATTACGAAACCGGTGATGCCGGCATGATCGACGAAGACGGTTACCTTTACATCATGGCCCGCACCGATGACGTCATCAATGTCGCAGGACATCGCCTGTCGACCGGCGGGATGGAAGAGGTCCTCGCCGCGCACCCAGATGTGGCCGAATGCGCAGTGATCGGTGTGTCGGATCAGTTGAAAGGCCAGATGCCGATTGGCTTTCTGTGCTTGAACGCGGGATGCGAACGCGATCACGGTGACGTGGCACAAGATGTCGTCCAAATGGTGCGTGAAAAAATCGGTCCTGTCGCTGCGTTCAAGCTGGCGGTGGTTGTCGACCGTCTGCCCAAGACGCGGTCCGGCAAGATTCTGCGCGGAACCATGGTGTCGATCGCGGACGGCAAGGACTATAAAATGCCGGCAACCATCGACGATCCGGCCATTCTGGATGAAATTACAGCCGCCCTGCAAACGATCGGTTACGCCCAGTGATCCGCAAGGTCGAACAACACGCCCTTGCAACCTGACCCAAGGCCCTTACTGTCGCGTGCAAACAGTGAGGTCCCATGACACAATCCGACACCTGGCGTCTCGACGCCTCGGAACTGGCGGCGCTGACACGCAGTGGCGATCTGAGCGCGCAGGATTGCACCCAAAACGCCATTGATCGCATGCATCAGATCAACCCGGATTTGAATGCCGTTGTCGAAGATCTGAGCGTCGAGGCGCTGGACCGCGCCCGCGCGCTGGATCAGGCCCGCATGACTGGCGAACCCATCGGCCCGCTGCATGGCGTGCCCGTGACGATCAAGGTCAATGTCGATCAAAAGGGGCACGCAACGACCAATGGCGTGGTCGCCCTGAAAGATGTGATCGCACCGGATGACGCGCCGGTTGTACGTAATCTGCACAGGGCCGGCGCAATTGTAATCGGGCGGACCAACACACCCGAATTCTCATTCCGGGCCGAAACCGACAACACCCTGTACGGACGCACTCACAATCCATGGGGGCGGCATATCTCGCCCGGCGGATCGTCAGGCGGCGCCGGTGCGGCGGTGATGGCGGGGATAGGCGCCCTGGCCCATGGCAATGACATAGGCGGCAGCCTGCGATTTCCTGCGGCCGCGAACGGTGCCGTCACTGTCAAACCCGGTCTTGGCCGCGTACCCGCCTGGAATCCAAGCCAGAGGGTCGAGCGTGGCATGCTTGCGCAATGTATGTCGGTTCAGGGCCTGATCACCCGGTCTGCCGCTGATCTGCACCTGTCCATGCCCAGCCTGATTGTTGCAGACCCGCGCGATCCGTTTCACGTCCCGATACCGTGGCGTGGCGATACACTTGACGCGCCTGTTCGGATGGCGTTCACCAAAAACACCTTTGGCTATGCATTACATCCAGAGGTCGACAAAGCGCTGGATACCGCGCGTGACGCTTTGACGGATGCTGGCTATCTGGTCGAGGACATTGAACCCCCGGATGTGTTTGAATGCGGCCGCACGGGTTATCGTACGTTGATGGGTGAAGTTCTGACCCTTATGAAATCGGATATCGAAGCTGCCGGCTCGCAAACGATACGGGATATCTTCGACGTTTATTTTCAGGAATTTCCGCCAATTCTGGAAACCGAGATGGTCCGCATGCTGGCCAAGCGCACGCATTACGCGCGGGAATGGTCGCTGTTCCTGCAAGACTATCCACTTGTGTTGTCTCCTTTCCTTCCTCAACCGTTCTTCAAACCAGACCGAGATACCGAAGGTCCGCAAGGCGTGCATGAGGTCCTGGGATGCGCCGTTTACTCCTATGCGATGAATTTCCTTGGTCTCCCAGCCGCGTGTGTTCCATCGCGGCTGGCGCAATTGCCTCAGGGGGCTCAGCCAATCAGCGTTCAGATCACCGCGCGGCGCTGGCGCGAGGATCTGGCGGTCGACGCGGCCGCCGCCATTGAAAACCGCGTGGGCCGCATGTGTCTGCCTTTGTGGGATCAGATGGCCCAGGGCGTCAAATAAATAGACCCCGGGGTATTTTGCCCGGGGTCCACCTGCTTAAATAAGCCCGGATTTTTGAAGACGAGCGTGGCACCACCCACCCTCGCCAGCGCGAAAACTGCGCAATCGTTCGAAAACGCCGTCTGGTGGCCACTCACTCCCACCTTGGCGTGATCTCCGAGCCAGTTCAGGCTAGCCGGAAATAAAAACGGCGCATGTGAACTGCATCACATATCAGAAAATTAATCGGCGCCCAGCGGGGCCTAGGTGAACTGCTCGGAAATCAGCCGTTCTTCCAAACCGTGCCCGGGGTCAAACAGAATGCGATGGGTAATTGCGGATTCCGAGCGAATTTCGACCCAGTCGATATCCAGGAAAGATATCGAATCCGCATCCGCCATAACCGGGCGCTTTTCCGGTTCCAGAACATCGAATCTGACATGCGCGATTTTCGGCAACAAGGCACCTCGCCAGCGGCGCGGTCGAAAAGCAGCAATTGCAGTCAACGCCAGAACGTCAGAGCCGATGGGCAAAATGGGCCCGTGAGCCGAGTAATTATATGCGGTCGATCCGGCTGGTGTGGACAGCAACGCACCGTCGCAAACAAGCTCTGCCATGCGCTCTCGGCCATCAACGCTGATCTTCAGACGGGCGGCCTGCGGCCCTGCGCGCAACAAAGAGACTTCGTTGATCGCAAGTGCTTCATGCAGTTTGCCGGACTGATCCATTGCGCGCATCGCAAGGGGGTTTATGGCTTCTTCCTCGGCATCCGACAAACGGGCCAATAGATCGTCTTCGTGATATGCGTTCATCAGAAAGCCGATTGTGCCACGATTCATGCCATAAACCGGCGTTTGCAGATGTTGCATGTTCTTCAGGGTGCGCAGCATGAAACCATCTCCGCCCAACGCCACCACGACATCCGCATCCCGTGGCGCGGCGTTACCGTATTTTGCCACAAGAGCGTCGCGCGAGGTCTGCGCCACATCAGCTTCGCTGGCCAGAAAAGCGATTCTCTTTTTCATCCTGTCCGGTTTCCGGTGCTGCACATTTGGTTCCGAAACAAACATACCTTTCCGCAATACGCCAGACTCGACGCCATAGCAGAGTAAATCGTCGTTTTAAGGCTGTTACATGCGCCACGTTTCCTATAGGAAATTTACCAAATCAATCCCTGCTACGTGGAGCGCCCATGAACGCCAATCTTCGTGATACCGGTTTTTTCACCCAGCCCCTTTCGTTGCGCGATCCTGAGCTTTTTGGCTCGATCACGTCAGAATTGGGCCGTCAGCGCGACGAGATCGAATTGATCGCGTCCGAGAACATCGTCTCTGCCGCCGTGATGCAGGCGCAGGGGTCTGTGATGACCAACAAATATGCCGAGGGTTATCCCGGTCGTCGCTATTATGGCGGCTGCCAGTTTGTCGATGTGGCCGAGAACCTGGCCATCGAGCGCGCCAAAGAGCTGTTTGGCTGTGGCTTTGCCAATGTGCAGCCAAATTCAGGCAGCCAGGCGAACCAGGGCGTGTTTCAGGCGCTGATCAAACCCGGCGATACCATTCTGGGCATGTCGCTCGACGCCGGCGGTCACCTGACCCATGGTGCACGCCCGAACCAGTCGGGCAAGTGGTTCAACGCGGTGCAGTATGGTGTCCGCAAGGCAGACAACCTGCTGGACTATGATCAGGTCGAGGCGCTGGCGAAAGAGCATCAGCCCAAGCTGATCATCGCCGGAGGCTCGGCCATCCCGCGTCAGATCGATTTTGCCCGCATGCGCGAGATTGCCGACATGGTCGGGGCCTATCTGCACGTGGACATGGCGCATTTCGCCGGACTGGTGGCTGCAGGCGAGCACCCCAGCCCGTTCCCGCATGCACATGTTGCGACCACAACAACCCACAAGACCCTGCGCGGCCCGCGTGGGGGTATGATCCTGACCAATGATGAAGATATCGCTAAGAAAGTGAACTCGGCGATCTTTCCTGGCATTCAGGGCGGCCCGCTGATGCATGTGATCGCAGCCAAGGCCGTGGCTTTTGGCGAGGCGCTGCGGCCCGAATTCAAATCCTACATTCAGCAGGTGATCGCCAATGCGCAGGCGTTGTCGGATCAGCTGATCAAGGGTGGTCTGGATACGGTGACGCACGGCACCGATACGCATGTGGTGCTGGTCGACCTGCGGCCCAAGGGCGTCAAGGGCAACGCAACCGAAAAGGCCCTGGGCCGGGCACATATCACCTGCAACAAGAACGGTGTGCCGTTTGATCCGGAAAAGCCGACCATCACCTCGGGCATCCGCCTGGGCAGCCCTGCGGGCACCACGCGCGGCTTCGGCGAGGTCGAGTTCCGCCAGATCGCCGACTGGATCATCGACGTGACCGACGGGCTGGCCGCCAACGGCGAAGACGCCAACGGCGCCGTCGAGGCAAAGGTCAAGGCAGAGGTCGCAGACCTCTGCGCTAAATTCCCAATCTATCCGAATTTGTAAGACGAAAGACAACGCACATGAGCTTTCATTCCATAGAACAGGCGCCGGCACGCCTGAACCGCAGTGAACTGGCTGTTCCTGGCAGCCAGCCGGACCTGTTCGAAAAAGCGGCCAATTCGGACGTAGATGTCATTTTCCTGGACCTGGAAGATGCGGTTGCCCCGGACGAAAAAGAACAGGCCCGCAAGAACATCATTGCGGCGCTCAACGACATTGACTGGGGCAACAAGACGCTGTCGGTCCGGATCAACGGGCTGGACACGCACTATATGTACCGCGATGTTGTTGACGTCATCGAACAGGCGGGCCCACGGCTGGACCTGATCATGATCCCCAAGGTCGGCACCGCAGCAGATGTTTACGCTGTCGACATGCTGGTCACCCAGATCGAAGATGCCAAGGGTTACAAAAAACGCATCGGGTTCGAGCACATCATTGAAACCGCTTTGGGTATGCAGAATGTCCATGACATTGCCGCAGCGTCTAAACGCAACGAAAGCCTGCATTTCGGGGTTGCCGATTATGCCGCTTCAACCCGTGCGCGCACGACAATCATAGGTGGCGTGAACCCGGATTATTCCGTCCTGACGGACGCAGGCCCGGACGGAGCGCGGGCGACCCATTGGGGTGACATGTGGCACTATGCGCTGGCACGTATGGTTGTCGCGGCACGCGCCAACGGTCTGCGCCCGATTGACGGGCCATTTGGCGATTTCCAGGATCCCGACGGATACCGCGCTGCGGCCAAACGTGCGGCGGTTCTGGGATGTGAAGGCAAGTGGGCCATCCACCCCAGCCAGATTGCCCTTGCGAATGAGGTGATGTCGCCATCCGATGCCGAGGTGGACAAGGCGCAGCGCATTCTTGTCGCGATGGCCGAGGCTGAGGCGGCGGGCAAAGGTGCTGTATCCCTTGACGGCCGGCTGATCGACTATGCATCAATCCGCCAGGCCGAAGTTCTGGTTGAAAAGGCAGGTCAGATCGCCGCTGCCTAACCACAGATGGCTTCGAACGCGCGCACACCATTCTGCGGCACGCACGAACCGGCGCGGTCCTGTGATTACGCGGAACAGACCGCCTGCCTTGGTGCGACCAGATCGTTGCAACCGCGTTTGGCGTCGCGTGGTCCCCGATTGACGTGAAAGGCAGAAAATCCGTAACTGAGTGCAGACCTATTGGTTGTGTTGCGCAGGACTGGCAGGCCAAAAGTTACGGATATTCAGCTTCGGGAGCGAACCCTTGGAATTCATATCTCTGTTGCTGCCTATTCTGGCCATCATAGTGACCGGATTCCTGTTTGCCCGTTTCAACCTGCTCCCAGAGGGAACCGGAGACCGTCTGATACAGTTTGCAATGTGGGTCGCAATCCCGGCCTTGCTGTTTTCCGTAATTGCACAAGAGCCGTTTGAGAAACTCTTGAATCCGGCCTTTTTCATTTGCTTTGGTGGCAGCGTCCTGATCGTGTCCTGCGCTGTGTTCGCCTATGTCCGGCTTTGGCTGCAAAAACCGCTCAGCGAAACGACGCTGACCGCCTTTATGGCTGTAGGATCGAACACCGCTTTTGTTGCGTTGCCGGTATTGCATGCAATGTTTGGCCACAAAGCCGTTCTGCCAACTGCAATTGCCACGCTGATCCTGATCATTCTGATCCTGATCACCTCGATTCTGCTGGACCGGTTCCAGACCGAGCCGACGGCGAAAAGACCCTCGATTGCCCTCGGGTTCGGACGGGCGCTGCTCAATCCGCTGGTTTTGTCCTCTGTTCTGGGTGTTGCCTACGCGGCAACGGGGCTGCCGCTGCCAGACATGGTCAAACAGTATCTGGGCCTGCTGGCGATGGCAGTGACGCCCTGTGCCTTGTTCGCGATTGGGCTTTCGATACGTTTGGGCGATCTCAGCAATGATGCCGGTGTCATGGTGGCCATTTCCGTCATAAAGCTTGTCGTGTTTCCCGCAAGCGTGCTGGGTCTGGCGGTGTTGCTGCATCTTGATCCGATCCTGACCATCGCAGCGACAATCTGTGCGGCTGTGCCGGTGGGCAAAACCGTTTTTGTTCTGGCGCAGGCACATCATGATCACCCAGAACGGGTTGCGGCCACAATCACCATGAGTTCCGTAGCGTCGGTTCTGACCCTGGCGGCGTGGCTGACGCTGCTTGCCTATCTGTTCCCGAACACGGTTCCGCAGTGAACAGGGGCGGGTCGACCTGCTGTTGGGCATAAACTTGCGCTTACGGCAATGATATGATAATATTTTAGATATATAGCTAATGAGTTAAAAGGTGTTCTCTTGTCAACCATCGAAAAAGTGTTCGAGGCTTTGGCCTCAACAACACGCAGAAAAATTTTATCTTATTTATCTGAAACGTCATTATCAGCGGGTGAAATCTCTCGGAGATTCGAGATGTCACAACCTGCGGTTTCAAAGCATTTGTCCATTCTGGAATCTGCAGGGCTGGTGTGGAAAAAGCGCGAAGGTCAGTTTGTAAGATATGGCATGCAGCGCGAAACACTGTCAGGAACGCTCGTTGGTTTTATGCAGGAAGTATGCCCGCCATCCCGACAGCTCAAATCCGAAAGCGCCGTGTTGAAGCAACACAAAGACTAAAACGTGTCCGAACGGCCTGGCGGTCTGTGGTTTCGGGGTCCGCCAGCTATGATCTGGTTTGTATGAACGCGCCCAGCGAAAGGTGCAGAATGTCCGTGACCCTGGCACCAATGTTTGGTGATTGAGATTGGCGCGGTCCGGCTATGTTCAGCACGTCGGGCCGGTGGGTGCTGAGCCACGTACGGATGTCGTTTGCGCATCTGTCGGGGCTGTTGCGCGTGTCGACAACCAGGACAGGTTTGTTGACCTGCTGCGCAAAATCGATTGTCAGTTGGGTTCCCGGACTGGTCGAGCCATCAATGAACACCAGCAGGGCGTCGCAGGCCAGAACGTTCAGCTTCGTTCGCTCACTCACGTTACTGGACCGTGTCTGGGTCAGTCCTTTGAATTTCCGGGGGATGCGCCCGGCCTCGTTTGTCCGCCCCTTCGGAACCCATCCGCCATAGGCAATCCCGGTGTCCGACGCGAATTGCAAGGCTGCCATATCGACCCCGGTTTGTCCTCCGGTCACGATCTTCAACGATTTCTCCCAAGACAGCTACTCATGTACACAGCCTTGGCGGATGCGGTTGCCGACCGAATTGGGCCGCAATGCAACACAGCCGTCTGTGTCCTGATATTGTCGCGTTTTGCGCATCCTACGATTTTAATTCGCACAACGTAAACATGCCGATTGACAGGTCGGGGTGTGCGGCATGATGTTTTGATTCGTCAATCTCATCATGGGCGACGTCCGAAGGGCGTTCTTGTGATGGTTGAATTGCCGTGACGGAATAAGTTCGTTCACCAGTCGGAGGTAGTGGAGTTGGCCGCGTATCAAGTTGAAGGCAAGGAACTGAAGAAACTGGTCGGGTTCGCCAAGGAAAAGCCGGTTGCATTTGCATTCAATCCGGGCGCCAAAGAGGACGAACACTATTTTGGACTGGATCGCAAGAAACCGGCCAAAATGATTGCCAAAGAAGCCAAGGAAGTTGGCAAAGGCAAAAAAGTGGCTTTTGGGAACATGTCGGTCGCGGGCATGGAAATGCGCCTGACATGCGAACGCCAAATTGCCGGAATGGCGAAAAAGCTCAAGAAGTGGCTGAAAAAACAGAAGGTCGGTCTTAACGTCATTATCATGGATGCCGATGGGAACATCGTTGAATCCGATATCGACGAAGACGCCGCAGCCGCCGAGCCGCAAGGTCAGGAAACCGTCGATGTCGCCGCCATTATGGCCCGGTTGCAGGTCATCTCGGATCGCATCAAGGCATTGCCCAAAGACGCGCGGGCGCAGTTTGCCAAACCCTTCAAAACTGTTGTTGCACAGGCCCGAGCCGGTAAGGTTGCGGCGTCCGAGACGGGTGCCGAAAAGCTTGAGACAGCGCTGGACAAGCTGGAAAAAGCGGCTGCCGCAAACCCGGATGCGGCCAAATGGGCGGCAAACGCGCCAAAGGTCAAAGCCGCCGTGGCGGACGCGCTGGACTACGGCACCACATCCTATCCTGATAATCCGGACCTGACGAAACTAAAGCAGGCCTGGAACTGGGCAACCGAAGCGGCTGGCGGCAAAGATGCGGATTATGGCAAGGCTCTGGCAGCATTACCGGCCATCGTTGCGCTGGTCAAAAAAGTGCGAACCGCGCAACCGTCCGATGCGTCCGGCGCCGCGGCAGATCAGGACGCGCAACCCTTCGCTGATGCACGACAAACCTGGCAAGCGGCGTGCAGCAAAATGGATGCGGAACTGAAAAAGCTGCAAGTCGAGATAGCGAAAGTGTGCAAGGCCGCCCCGGAACTGGCAAGTATGCTGCCCAGGGTCAAGTCTCTGGCCGATCATGTCGCAGGGCTGGACGGGCGTCTGGAAAAAGCGCTGACGGCGATAATAAACGCGGATGCAGGCGACATGCGCGACAAAAGCAAAACGACGGCGGTCAAGGTTCTGGACGAGTTTCGCAAGGAACTGAATTCGGACTTTTTCAAGAAGGTCGACAGCCAGAACGGGTTCGCCGAAGTTGCGATCGCCAAAACGGCGCACACGGCGCTGAACGAGGTGTCGAATGCCCTGAGTTGATCAGCGGATCGAACGCATCCTCCATCAAACCCGATCCGTTCCCCAACGTTTACCCCCTGATCGGAATACCACTGAAAGCCTTACCACCCGGAGAGAGCATTGCAGCAACTGACAGAACGGCAGACTGAATTTCTGAGACGCTTCATGGGCTATCGTCCAACGGGCAAGATTCGGATCAGCGCCGAGGAAAATGATCGCCTGGAACGGCTGATGCCGGACGAACTGGTTGGCACCGATCTGACACGGTGCTATGCAACAGAACTGTTCGACAAGGGGTATATGCTTGCGCTCAAAGATGCCGAGTTCAAGGGGGAAGGCAGCCCGGATTTGAAAAGCCTGATGCGCGAGGTCGCAAAAGGATTGTCTGGACAGCGCCGTGCCGAAGTGATGGATGAACTTGCGGTGATCTTGGGCGTGCCGCCAACCGCCAAGGATCTTGATCTGGATTACGGGCGGTTTTTGATTGTACAAAAACAACAAAAGGTCAATGGCGTGACCAAGGACGAGGACGCGCCCGACCTTGAAGAAGACAGACATTCAGAGTTCATGGCCTCTCGCGGTCAGTTGATGTTTGGGAAGGTTCTGGGTGATGCCTTTGGCATTCACGAGGTATTTGCCGCCTTGCTCAGCCCGACCGGTGGGCTTGTCGGCCCGGGAAATTCATTTATCCCGGGTACCGATCTGATCGATGCGTTTCATCTGGACCCTGATAACCCGGTGGCCTTGCATGGCTGCGTCCATGATGCGGCGGGATATCTGCTGACCTTTCACGATCAGGGGCCGGGCTATAACTATCTGGACAGCGGTGCAGAACTGCTTTCGACCGAAAGCCCATTGTCGGGGCAATATTCGGGCATTGCGTTCTGGGTTGCCGAAGTCGGCGATGACTATATCGAACGCCGCATCGATGCCGCGGTTCTGAAAGTCGAAAAAGAACTGTCCGCCGCACGCAAGGCGGTGGCCAACAAGATCGACGGGATGCTTGATGCTGTCCGAAGCAAGACAAAACAGGCTGTCGACGCTGTTCGGGGCGCCATCTTTGGCGTTGCTGAAGCCGTTGATGATGCAATGGAAAAAGTCTCGGACACAGTTGTCGAGCCACGTAAGCCCGCCAACATAGGCGTGAGCCGTTCTGCCGAAAAGAAGGTCAAGGACAAGCTCAAGGCATTCTCAAACATCCTGTGGAGCTAAAGTATGTCGTCGAATCTGATGCACCCTTCCGAACTGGCCTACGCATTTTCGTTTACCCGGACCCAGCGTATCAACGGTTGGGATGAGGACAGCTTTTTACCGGCGGGCGATGCAGGCACTGATCCTGTCACATGGCTGACCGAAGGTGAAACGCGCCTGCGCGAGGCGGGTCGTCTTGTCGACGGATCAGAGGCAGGTCTGAACTTTACCGAACAAACCTCTGCCGCGGTGTTGGCCCTGGTGGACCCGTCGCTGGTGATGTTGGCCGAACGCAAAGAAGGTGAGGGGGTCCGAAAGCTTACCATTCATGGGGCTGGCACCGATTTTGTCGGTCTGTCGATGCGCGAGGACGGATTGTTTGACATGACGCAATACGCGGACCTGACTGCTGCTGCCGGGGCTTGCAGCGCGTTTCTGGGGGCCGCGCTGGCGCCGCTTGACCGTGACGTCCGTATCGAGGC
>JBCCIK010000036.1:0-26771 GCA_039028255.1 Pseudomonadota bacterium
ACCGAAATCGCCGCCGTCATGCTGTCAAAACTGGAAACAGCGCAGGCGGCACAGCTGCTGGGTCATCTTCCCGGTCCCATCGCCCGACGGATTACATACGCGGTATCGAAAACCTCACACGTTACACCCGAAGCGGTCGAACGAATTGGCTGGTCTTTGGCGTCCCAACTGGATCAGCGGCCTCAACAGGCTTTTGCCGACGGTCCCGGCGCGCGGGTCGGCGCGATCCTGAATCAGTCTGCCGCCTCTACGCGCGACGGTCTGCTGACCGCGCTGGACGAAGAAGACGCGGATTTCGCCAGCATCGTGCGGCAGTCGATTTTCACCTTTGCCCATATATCGCACCGGATTGTCGGCCGCGACGTCTCTGCAATTCTGCGCGGCGTGGATCAGGCTGTTCTGGTCACGGCTCTGGCCGGGGCTTCGGCGGAAGACGACAAAGCATCGGTGGCCTTTCTGCTGTCCAACATGTCGTCACGCATGGCCGATTCCCTGCGCGAAGAAATAGATGAGCGCGGCAAAGTCCGGCAATCGGATGCCGAAGCGGCGATGGCACAGATTGTAGGCGCGATTCGCACATTGCTGGACGAAGGCGCCATCAAGCTTGTCGAAAGCGACGACGACACCGACGCCCCGCAGAACGCTTGAGGTTGCATCTGTCGGCCTGTATGTCTGACCCGGCAATGCCCAACATGCGGTGAGACGCCTAAATGCCCGTCGAAAAGTCCGAGCTCAGCCGGCCTGAGCTTGCCAAATACTATGTAGCCAGTCTGTTCCTCAGGGGGCTTATCGGGGCAATGCGCCTTGTCCCCTACGAACGACGCATCGCAATCATGGGCGCGCTGATGCGATTTCTTGCCCCGCTGGTCGGTTTTCGGACCCGGGTCCGCCGCAACCTCAAACTGACCTGCCCTGACCTGCCCGAGGCCGAAGTGGACCGGATTTGTCGCGCCGTACCCGACAACGCGGGCCGCGCGATCATGGAACATTTCTCGCCCGAAGGGTTCAGCGACCGGCAAAGCGGTGCCAAGGTGTCGGGTCCCGGGGTCGCCGCGTTTGATGCTGCTGTCGCAGACGGACGCCCCGTGATGATGATCACGGCGCATTTTGGCCACTACCTCGCGGCGCGTATCGCATTGCAGACCCGCAGCGGACAGCCGATTGGATGCCTTTACCGCCGCATGGCCAACCCCTATTTCAACGCGGCATATGTCGATGCGTTCTACAAAACGGGTGCACCGATGTTTGAACAGGGCCGCCGTGGAATGGTGGAAATGGTCCGCACACTGAAAAACGGCGGCATTATTGCCATAGTGTCCGATCTGCACGCGCATGGCGGCGAGGAACTGACATTTTTTGGCAAACCGGCCGTCACCTCGGTATTGAATGCCGAACTGGCGATCAAATACAAGGCGGTACTTATACCGTGCTACGCCATTCGCCAGCCCAACGGTGTTGATTTTGAAATCGTTCTGCACGATCCCGTCGAACACACGGACCCCAAGACCATGACCCAATTCACCAATGACGACCTGGAAAAGATGGTGCGTCAGCATATGGGCCAATGGTTCTGGATTCACCGGCGCTGGAAATCCTGGAACGGGCTGGGCGTTCAGCCCGAGGACATGCCGTGATCACTCGACCTTGGTGGCAGCGACAACAGGCCCATGGCCGACGCGCTGAATCAGCACCACCGCTGGCAGGTCCGAGGCAAGCTGAGTTGAAAATGACTGCTCGGTGACACCGTTCCAACGCCCCGCCACCTGCCACGACTCGACAACATTGGCATATTCCAGTTCATGTCCAGCCAGTTCACCACGTCGGATGGAGGCATGGCGAAGCGGCGCATACTGCACGATCCGGACATCATAGGCGCCAGCCGGCAGGTTCACTGGCGTGACATCCAACGTAACGTCGTTGGCACTACGCACAGCGGATACCGACGCCTGCGGGGCAGCACTGAGATGCGCATCAATCAGACCTTCCAATTCGCGCGCTTTGGCACCGACGACGTCCTGCTGACCGTTAATCACCATCTGCGGTGTATAGATCATTGAGCGATCAGCCTGCCGGGCATATGCGCGCTGGCGCAAGGTATGGTCGGGATCGGCATATTCGTCTTTCCAGCCGATGTAATCCCAGTAATCCACATGCAACGCCAGGCCGATGACATCGTCGCGCTTGGCAAGATCATGCATGATCCGATCCGCAGGCGGACAGGACGAACATCCCTGCGACGTAAACAGCTCGATCACCACAGGGTCGTTCTCGGCTGAAGCTGAGGTTGCAAAAGTCAGAGCAATGGCAGTCGCGGCAAGGGTCCGTAGCATAATCTGTCCCGGCATGAGTGGCTGTCCAAAAGGTTTAGTTCGGTTGCTCTTCAACAACCAATCAAGGTTTCTTGAGATACACACTGTGTTGCCCTTGATTTGTGTACCATTGTATACAATTTATGCATAAAGGTTTCTTAGCCTTGCGCCCGCAGTCATCATGTTACAGAAAACAAACAGCGAATCCCAAAAATCCAAATTTTGTGAGAGGGAGGCCACCAGATGCCCATCAAAGTCGGACAGGACACAGCCAACACGCGCCGCAGCCTCAGCGTGAATGGCGAGACCATCTCGTATTATTCGATCCCCGCCGCGCAAGAGGCCGGCCTGGGTGATTTTTCGAAACTCCCCGCCGCGCTGAAGGTGGTACTCGAAAACATGCTGCGGTTCGAAGATACCGGGTTTTCGGTCTCGGTCGATGACATTCGCGCCTTTGGAACATGGGCAGAAAACGGCGGCAAGAACCCCCGTGAAATCGCGTATCGCCCGGCCCGCGTCCTGATGCAGGACTTCACCGGTGTTCCGGCAGTGGTCGATCTGGCCGCAATGCGCGACGGCATCAAAAGCCTTGGGGGTGATGCGCAAAAAATCAATCCGCTGAACCCGGTCGATCTGGTCATCGATCACTCGGTCATGATCGACGAATTCGGCAACCCGCGTGCATTTCAGATGAATGTCGATCGCGAATACGAACGCAACATGGAGCGGTACCAGTTCCTGAAATGGGGCCAGAACGCCTTTAACAATTTTCGCGTTGTGCCCCCCGGCACCGGTATCTGCCATCAGGTCAATCTGGAATATCTGGCACAGGCCGTCTGGACCGATACGGATCAGAACGGTGAGGACGTCGCCTATCCCGACACGCTGGTCGGCACGGACAGCCACACCACCATGGTCAATGGCATGGCCGTTCTGGGCTGGGGTGTCGGCGGGATCGAGGCCGAGGCGGCCATGCTGGGACAGCCGATTTCGATGCTGATCCCCGAAGTCGTCGGCTTTGAACTGACCGGCTCTCTGGTCGAAGGCACAACCGGGACCGATCTGGTTTTGAAAGTTGTCGAAATGCTGCGTGAAAAGGGTGTGGTTGGAAAATTCGTCGAATTCTTCGGCAAAGGTCTGGACCATCTGCCGCTGGCGGATCGTGCGACCATTGCCAACATGGCGCCTGAATACGGCGCGACCTGCGGTTTCTTTCCGATCGACGCTGAAACCCTGCGATACATGCGCAATACCGGGCGCGATCAGGATCGTCTGGCGCTGGTTGAAGCGTACGCAAAGGAAAACGGGCTCTGGCGGCATGAAAACTATGCGCCGATCTATACGGACACACTGTCACTGGATATGGGAACCATTGTACCTGCGATTTCGGGACCAAAACGCCCTCAGGATTATGTGGCGCTGACGGACTCGAAAACGGCCTTTCTGAATGAAATGGAAAAGACCTTTAAGCGACCGATGGGCAAAGAGGTCGCGGTCAAAGGCGAGGACTATACAATGGAATCAGGCAAGGTTGTGATTGCATCGATCACATCCTGCACCAACACATCGAACCCCTACGTAATGATCGGGGCCGGTCTGGTGGCCAAAAAGGCCAATGATCTGGGCCTGAACCGCAAGCCATGGGTCAAAACCTCGCTGGCGCCCGGTTCGCAGGTAGTGTCGGAATATCTTGAGGCCGCTGGCCTTCAGGAGCATCTGGACGCCATCGGCTTTAATCTTGTTGGATACGGCTGCACGACCTGTATCGGAAATTCAGGCCCGATCCAGAAGGAAATCAGCGAAGCAATTTCCGAAGGTGATCTGGTTGCCATTTCAGTGCTTTCGGGCAACCGAAACTTCGAAGGTCGGATTTCGCCGGATGTAAGGGCCAACTATCTGGCGTCGCCACCCCTGGTCGTGATCTACGCCCTGGCCGGGACAATGGATATCGACCTGACGTCAGAACCGGTCGGGCAGGATATGGACGGCAATGATGTCTACATGAAAGACCTGTGGCCCACCCAACAGGAAATTGCCGCGCTTGTGCAGCAGACCGTCACGCGTGAGGCGTTTCAGTCCAAATACGCCGACGTCTTCAAGGGAGATGAAAAGTGGCAGTCCGTCGAGGTCCCGCAGCAGGAAACCTATGATTGGCCACCAACATCGACCTACATTCAAAATCCACCCTACTTTCAGGGCATGGGACCCGAACCGGGTACGATTTCCAATATTGACGGCGCAAAGGTGCTGTTGATCCTGGGTGATATGGTCACAACCGATCATATCTCACCGGCCGGAGCGTTTGCGACCGCAACCCCGGCAGGCCGGTACCTGACCGAGCGCCAGGTGTCTCCACGCGAGTTTAACTCTTACGGATCGCGCCGGGGCAATCACGAGGTGATGATGCGCGGAACATTCGGCAACATTCGTATCAAGAACGAAATGCTGGACGGAGTGGAAGGCGGTTATACCAAGGGTCCTGACGGCGAACAGACATCGGTATTCGAAGCGTCGATGGCGTATCAGGCCGACGGCACTCCGCTGGTGGTTTTTGGTGGCGAACAATACGGGGCCGGATCATCGCGCGACTGGGCGGCCAAGGGAACCGCATTGCTGAGTGTCAAAGCTGTGATCGCAGAAAGCTTTGAGCGTATTCACCGGTCGAACCTGGTGGGCATGGGTGTCATTCCGTTTGAATTCACGGGCGGCGACACGCGAAAAACCCTGGGTCTGAAAGGGGATGAAACCGTTTCGATTCACGGTCTGGACACGGTCGAACCGTTGCAAGAGGTGCCCTGCAACATTGTTTACGGGGACGGCACCGAAAAGACGATCACGTTAAAGTGCCGGATCGATACAGCGCCCGAGATTGAATACATCGAAAACGGCGGCGTGTTGCAATATGTCCTGCGCAACCTTGCAAAAGCCGGCTGAGCCATAGGCTGGCTTTGCGGCAAAGGCGCCCGGAACCGGGCGCCTTTCCTGTTTGCAGATGCCGCACAGTATGGATTGCAAATACGCGGCATTGCGGGTTTGCTGTCAGCATGGAAAAAGTTGCATTGGTGACCGGCGGTGCGCGCGGTATCGGCCGGGCGATCGTCGAAAATCTGTCACAGGACCACCGCGTGGCCTATACATGGCATTCAACACGGCCAAGCGCGTCGCAGTCGGGCGATACCATATTGGCGATGCAATCCGACCTGACCAGACCGGGACAACCGGAGACGGTCATTGAACAGGTTTTGCAAAACTTTGGGCGACTGGACGTGATCGTCAACAATGCAGGTCTGGTCAAAACAACGCCAAAAGACAGCTTTGTGCTTCAGGATCATCGCGACATTCTGGATTTGAACCTGCTCGTCCCCGCAGAATTGCTGGCTGTGGCGTTGCCGCATTTGCAGACAGGTGCAGCGATTGTCAGTATTTCGTCGATGAATGCGGCGTTTCCGCCCCGCGATGCGGTTACCTACGGAGCCAGCAAGGCAGCTTTGAACCTGTGGACCCGCGCAATGGCCAAAGAACTTGGTCCACAGGGCATTCGCGTCAATGCCGTTGCACCCGGCGCAATCAACATACCCGAAGCGCCCCGGCCGCCGGACCTGACAGCGCTGTTTGTCGAGAACACCGCATTGGGCCGTGTCGGGCGCCCCCAGGATATCGCAAGAGCCGTTCGATTTCTCGCCTCAGACGACGCCGCCTTTGTGACCGGCGAAACCCTCGCTGTTACGGGCGGATACAGGCTTTAGCATCGCGGTGCGCGGCCCGAATATGCGCGCACTGCCAGCTTGGGCAAACCCAGAACATCTTTGGATTTGTCGGCTATTGCATATTTACTGACCGGGCCTACCGACCAGCAGCCCGTTCCAGCGCGGGGCGCAGCGTGCTTTCGATGACACGTTGGGTGATTGGCCCGGCAAACCGCAGGATCACAGTTCCTTCGCCGTCAATCACATATGTTTCGGGCACACCATACAGGCCCCAATCCAGTGCCATGCGGCCTTGTTCGTCCCGCCCGATGCCGGCGTAAGGATCGCCCAGCTCGCTCAGGAACGCATCCGCGTTATCCAGCGGGTCTTTGTAGTTAATGCCATAGACCGGGATGCCCTCTTGGGACAGCGCTTCGAGATTGGGATGTTCGGCCCTGCACGGTGCGCACCAGCTGGCCCAGTAGTTCACCAGCTTTACCTCTCCATCCCGCAGCGTTGCGTCGTCGAATGCCGTCTTGCCCGGAAACTCGGTCAAGACCACAGGCGGCGCGGGCCGGCCTTCGCGGGCCGATGGCAAAGCGTCCGGATCATCGCGAAACATGCCAATCCCGGCCAGTACCGCAAATGCCGCAAAGATCAGCGGCGGCGCAATCATCAAGGGCGATATCTTAGCCATCACGCGATATCCTGTTTTCGATCCGCTCCATCCGGGCCCGCACTTTACGCCCCCGGATCACGCTGATCACGACCAGCGCAATCAGCAACACGATGGACGCCGCATAAGACGACAGCACGGCATCTGCGTATTTTCCAAGATCGGGCATCATTTCCCCATCCTTTCCCGCGCCAGCAGAGTTTTGATCCGGCGCGCACGGATTTCGGTGCCTGTGCGATAAAGCAGCAAAGCGATGAACAGCAGCACAAATCCGATGATGCAAATCAGAAGCGGATAGAAAAAAACATTGCTGACCTTTTCTTCCGTATCGGTGCCTGACACTGCGCCAGCCCGCATAATCGACGCCCCCTGATGCAAACCCTGGTTCCAGAAGTTCACGGCATATCGGCTAAGGATGGCAAACACCGATCCAACCAGACACAGAACCGATGTCAGATCGGCTGCCGTGTCCGGGTCTTCGACCGCTTCCCATAAGGCCATGTAGCCCAGATAAAACAGAAACAGGATCAGAAACGAGGTCAGGCGCGGGTCCCAGGCCCACCAGGTCCCCCACATCGGCTGACCCCAGATGGCGCCCGTCGCCAGTGCGATCAGTGTCATGACAACACCCACAGGTGCCGCTGCGCGCGCCGCCAGCGCGCTGACATGATGACGGCGTACCAGCCAGATCAGCGACGCCGCAAACATCATCAGCCAGCAATTGATCGCCATCAGGGCGGATGGTACATGCAGGTAGATGATCTTTACGGTCGAGCCTTGCCTGAAGTCATCCGGCGTAAAGAAAAAGCCCCAAACCAGTCCAAGACCCAGAAAAACGGCAGACGATACCCAGAAGAACGGCAGAACGCGTTCACTGGTTGCAAGGAACTTTCGCGGATTGGCGTATTCCCACAGGGCGTTGGCTTTGGCTGCGATCGACATGTGTCCTATCTAATCTGACTCGGGTTTGTTCTCAATTGACATTGGTTAAAGTTGTGGCGCTTCACCGCAGGTTGATCCGCAGAACCGCGGCGCTGGCAAATGGCAGCAATGCGATGGTGGCCAGGGTCATGCCTGCCAGCAACAGCAATGGCGTCTGAACCTCGATGCCAGCCGCGCCGCGCCGGGCCACCTCGGCGCCGAAGATCAATGTTGGTACGTATAGCGGCAGCACCAACAAAGACAGCAGCAAGCCGCCTCGTTTCAGGCCAACCGTCAAGGCCGCGCCGAAGGTGCCGATGACGCTGAGGGCCGGGGTGCCGATCAGCAGGGAAATGACCAGCCACGCGTAACCCGGACCGGGCAGGTTCAACAGCACACCCAGCACAGGTGCGGCCAGAACCAGCGGCAGGCCGGTCGTCAACCAATGGGCCAATGCTTTGATCGAAACAACGGATTCCAGCGGCAGCGGGGCCGTGGCCAGCAGATCAAGCGATCCGTCTTCCCAATCCAGCGCAAGCAGCCGGTCAAGCGACAAAAGGCAGGCCAGCAACGCCCCCACCCACAGGACACCCGGCGCGATGGTGGACAAAAGCGATGATTGCGGACCAACGGCAAAAGGCACCAGGACTGTGACAATCAGAAAGAAGACCAGACCAAGACCAAAACCGCCGCCTGCGCGAAACGCAAGTTTCAGATCACGCAGCAACAGAGCGATCACAGGAAACCTCCGTCAAGATCATCGACCGCCGCGGGTTTGGCCTTGAAAGGACCCAGATCCAGGATATCCGCGTCCAGGCCCAGGTCGATATGGGTTGCGATCAGGGCTGAGCCGCCCTGGCCCAGATGCGCGCGGACTGCGTTGGCAAACATCTGAACCGCGGCACTGTCCAAAGACACCGTAGGCTCGTCCAGCATCCAGATCGGCCGTCCCGTAACCAGCATGCGCGCCAGTCCAAGCCGTCGTTTCTGCCCTGCGGACAAGTGGCCTGCGTTCCGGTCAGCCAAGTCGTTCAAAGCGTATGCGTCCAGCGCGGACTGTATGTCTGTGCGCCCAAAAACCGACGCCCAGAAGGTCAGATTTTCAGTCACGCTGAGCGTGAGTTTCAAACCGTCCGAATGCGCGGCGTAAGCGATCCGGTCCTCGGCTCCGTCGATGCGGCCGTCCAGCGGCGGCTGCAACCCTGCCAGCGTGCGCAGCAGCGTTGTCTTGCCGATGCCGTTTGGCCCGCGCAGGATCAGGGCCTGACCGCGATCCAGCGCAAAGCCCAGTCCCTGGAGCACAGGCAAGCCGCCTCGGGAAATGGTCAGATCGGTTACGCTCAGTGTCATGTGATCCGCTTATCCGATTGGTCGCGATGGCAAAAGGCCGGAATTGCCACAAGGTTCAAATGCGGTTGCCTGCCCCGGGCTGCGGAAGCGAGAGGCCAGCCTCTCGCGCTCTCCGGGATATTTTCAGCCAGATGAAGCAGGATCCCCGGATACCGGGATCAGGGCCAGCGCGATGCGGCGCCCTTCGGACAGGAGCACGTTGTAGGTTCGGCACGCCGCCGGAGAGTTCATAACCTCAACCCCAAGACCGGCGGCTTCCAATACCTGACGCAGCTCGGATGGAATATGGGCAACCTCGGACCCGGTCCCGATGAACAGGACATCGATCTGATCGGCCAGTGCCAGCAGCGGGTCGGCATCTGTATATCCACCCCAGGTGACCGTTCCACCGGGTCCCGTCATCACGGCACCCCGATAGATCTGGTTACCGATGCGGAAAAATCCGGGACCATAGCCATCCACGGGAACCGCATTGGTGTAGGTGATTTCGTTGAGCCGCATGATCGTCTTTTAGCCCCAAAGCGGCAGCCCGGACAAGGCCGCCAGCGCTATTGCCACATATGCCGCTGCTCGATACTGCGTTTCGCGTTCCGGCCGGAACATCCGGCCGCCAAGCCAATTGCCGACAAGATTGGGAATCGCCAGCAGCGCCCCGAGCCCGGCGGCGGCCATCGTAACGCGCCCCATTCCGGTCAGATACCCAAGGATCAGGAAGTCGAACCCAAACAGAAACAGCAGAATGGTGGCGCGAATGACATCGACCGGAAGCACACGTGACATGTAAAACAGGATAACCGCCGGACCCGGCAAACCCGCCACCCCGCCCAGAAATCCTGCGGCGCCCCCAATTCCGGCGACCATGGCCCGGCCAACATGGCCTTTGTAGCGCAGCCCGAAGACCAGGATCGCCAGCATACACAAGGCCACACAGCTGACAGCATAGCGGAACACGTCCGGGTCAACCTGTGCCAACACCCACAGACCAACGGGCAACAGCAGGCCGCAGCCCAGCAAAAGACGGACCAGATCCGCCTTGTCTACCGCGCGCCAAGCATGGCGCAGGTTGGGCAGCGGTCCAAAAATATCCATAACGGTCAGCCCGATCAGCGCGCCGAACGGGCCAAGATGCGGTGTTGCGATCGGCAGAAAGATCAGCGCGGTCCCAAATCCGGAAAATCCGCGCACGACCCCGCCCAGAAAAGCCGCGAAACAGATAACGGCCAGACCCTGCGGGGACTGGCCGAAAATCTCAGGCATCCACGTTGGCAAACTGGTTGCCAGAGGTGTTTGACGGTTTGGACCAGTCGCGTTTGACGCCCAGCCACAAGAGGATGGTCGAGGCCACGAAAACCGACGAATAGGTTCCCACGATCACGCCCCAGATCATTGCAAAAACAAAACCGCGGATCACATCTCCGCCCAGAACATAAAGCGAGATCAGCGCCAGCAGCGTGGTTACCGAGGTCATCACCGTCCGGCTGAGGGTTTCGTTGATCGAGATGTTCAACACCTCTTTGAGGTCTTTCTTCTTGTACTTGCGCAGATTCTCACGCACCCGGTCGAACACGACGACGGTGTCGTTCAGCGAATAGCCCACGATGGTCAGAAGCGCCGCAATGATGGCCAGATCAAAGCGGATTTGCAGTTCCGAGAAGATGCCGATGGTCAGGATCACGTCATGCACCAGCGCGGCCACCGCCCCCAGCGCAAACTGCCATTCGAACCGCAGCCAGATGTAGACAAGCACTGCTCCGATAGCGAGCATCACCGCAATGACGGCGGTCTGGATCAGCTCCCCTGATACTTTAGGACCAACCGATTCCACGGACACAAATGTGATATCAGGTGCTGCGAGCTTCAAAGCCTGCTCTACTGCGGTGACGGTTGCGGCGGCTACGGCCTCGACCCCGTCTTGTGCCTGAATGCGGATCATCGCCACATTTTCATCCGGGCCGAAGTTGGGATCGAAAATCTCGGTGATGGTGACGTCGCCCAGTTCCAAAGGCGCGATGGCATCGCGATAAGAGCCGACATCGATCGGCTGGGCGCTTTCGGTTCGGATTGTAGTGCCGCCGCGAAAGTCGATGCCGAAATTCAACCCTTGCAGCAGGAACGAGGTGAAGGCGACCACCATCATCAGACCAGAGATGCCCAGCCACAGCTTCCAGCGGCTGAAGAAATCGAACGAGGTGTTCTGGGGTACGAGTTTTAGTCTCATGTCAAACCTCGATCATTCTTGGGCGGCGGCGTTCGAACCACATGACAATCATCAGGCGGGTCACAAAGATCGCGGTGAACACCGAAGTCAGAATGCCCAGACCCAGAGTGATCGCAAAGCCGCGCACCGGGCCGCTGCCCATGGCGAACAGGATGGTTGCAGTGATAAATGTGGTCACGTTGGCGTCCAGAATGGCCGACAGCGCCTTTTCATATCCCAGCTCGATGGCACGCGCCGGCCCTTTGGCGGATTTCAGTTCTTCACGAATGCGCTCGAAAATCAGCACGTTTGCATCGACCGCCATACCAACCGTCAGAACGATCCCCGCAATACCGGGTAAGGTCAGCGTGGCCCCGATCAGCGACAGCAAGCCAAACAGCAAGCCGACGTTGATGATCAGGGCGATGTTGGCAAACACACCGAACAGACCATAGCTGAGACCCATGAAAACCAGCACTGCTGCAAAAGCCACCATGGTGGCCACCTTGCCGGCGTCGATACTGTCCTGACCCAATTCGGGCCCGATGGTGCGCTCTTCCAGAAAATCCAGACCTGCGGGCAAGGCGCCAGCGCGCAACAAAATGGCCAGGTTGGTGCTTTCCTCAACCGTGAAATTCCCGGTGATGATACCCGAACCGCCCGGAATATGGCTTTGGATTACAGGGGCCGAGATTACCTCGTCATCCAGAACGATGGCAAAGGGTTCGCCGATGTTTTCCAGCGTATAGTCGCCAAATTTTCGCGCACCAGAGGTGTTGAAGCGGAAATTGACTGCCGGACGACCGTTCTGATCAAATGCGGGTTGGGCATCCACCAGTTCTTCACCTGTCACAACCGGAGCCGCGTTCAGAGTGTAGAAGATACCGCTTTCATCTAAGGACGGGACAATTTTCTCGCCAATCCCGGGCAGAGCGTCAGGATCAGTACCGCGCCCTTCGACGGGGTTGAACGTCAACTGTGCCGTGGTGCCGATGATATCCTTCAACTCTCCGGCGCTGCCGATCCCCGGCACCTGAATCAGAATGCGGTCTGCACCCTGACGCTGAATGGTGGGTTCACGGGTGCCGACCTCGTCAATCCGCCGACGCACGATTTCTAGTGATTGGCGCACGGTGCGGTCATCCGACGCCAGTTTTTCGGCATCCGAAAGACGCACGATGATCATCTCGCCCTGGCTGCTGACATCGATATCCATCGCGCCCACGCCGGTCAGCGTCTGAATCGGCCGGGCCAGTCCGCGCACAACCTCCAGCCCGCGCGACATGCCGTCGGGCTGGCTGATGCGAACCCGAATCTCATCCGGATCAGAAGGTTGTTTGCGGATCGTACCGACAACGCCCCGTTCATCGCGCAAGGCATCACGGATTTCCGGCCACATGGCCTCCATCCGCGATTCATAGACATCCGCGACCTTGACCTCGGCCAGCAAATGCGCGCCTCCGCGCAGATCAAGACCCAGATTGACCAGCGAAGACGGTAGCCAATTTGGCCATTGCGCGGCCTCGGCCTGCATCTCGGGCGTGTCTAGCCCAAGCTCAATTGCCGTTTTGGCGTCATTGGATTGCTCGACGCGCGTGTAAAACGCATTCGGCAGAGCCAGCATCAGGCCGATCACACAGACCGCCCAGATCAGACCCCTCTTCCAGGTGTCAATTTGCAGCATTACCCTGCCTTTTCAGAAGGTTGCGCGGCGAAATCACTTCGCGGGTTCGGTTTTGTTAAGAACCTGTGCAATGGTCGATTTGACCACACGAACCTTCACACCCTCGGCGATTTCAACCTCGATCTCATTGTCGCCTTCCTTGACCTTCGAGACCTTGCCGATCACCCCGCCTTGCGTCACCACCTGATCGCCGCGACGCACGGCTTCGACCATGGCCTGATGTTCCTTCATCTTTTTCTGCTGCGGACGGATCAGCAGAAAATACATGATCGCAAAGATCAGGATCAGCGGGAGAAACTGGGCGATTGCGCCACCTTCCATGGGATATTCCTTTGTTCAGACCTTGCGGTACGGTTCCGCAAATTTGGCGCGAACCTATGCTTTGATATGCGCGTTTGCAAGCAAAGGCGGCGCTGTGACCCACCTGAACCGGACAGGCATCGGTGAAGATGATGCCAACCGTTGCAGATATGTCCTAGGAAGCGCGCGCAACTCGGCTATAGTCGGGCATCAGGAGGGATGATGCCGGCACTACTCAAACCGTTCCAATTGTTGATGCTTTTGCTGTCGTTGCTGGCTGTCGTTGTGATGTTGGCGGCACCGATGCAGGCCCAGGAAACGGGTGCCGAGCCTGTCGAATCCGACACCGAAACCTCGGACAGTTTCAAGGCTCCGGTCATCGTGGACGGCGACATGCTGTTCTTTTTGCGCGGCTCCAGTGCCCTGCCCGCCTCGGAACGCGCCGAAACCGTCCAGAACGCCATTGTCGAGGTTGCCGAAGCCTCGGAAGAGCCCGATGTGGACATCACGTTCGAGGATACTGATCTTGGTATTCGAATCCGAGCGGACGGAACCATAGTTTCGATTGTCACGGTTGCGGATGCAGACCTGGACCAAATGGAACTGGATGTCCTTAGCTTTCTGCACGGTCGGGCCATCGAAGACGCAATTGTGGCCTACCGGGCCAATCGAACGGATCAGGCGCGCGTGTCCGGCGCCATCGAGGCGGCAGCCTGGACCCTCGGTTTTACTGTTTTCATTGTCGCGATCCTGTGGCTGCACCGGCGGATCAGGCGCAAGACGCTGCAAATGGTCAAGCGCTATCTCAAGGATGTGGAAACAGCCACCGCCAAAAGCGTTCAGGCCGAAGCAATCGCCGCGCTGATCCGATACGGCCTGAACTTTTTCCTGCTGGCGGTCTTTTTCCTTGGGTTTTACTACTACCTGTCCTTCGTTCTGTTGGCCTTTGCAGAAACACGCGGATTTGCGCAGCTGCTGCTGACTTATCTGACTCAGCCGGTTTTGCAGATCGTCAGAGGCATCGTCAGCTATATCCCGAACATGATCATGCTGGCCTTGATCTCGTGGGTCACGATGTATGTCATCAAAGGCATGCGGGTTTTCTTTGATGCGGTCGATGCTGGCACTTTCGAAATGGGCGATTTCGAAAAGCACTGGGTGAATCCGACATTCAACATCGCCCGCGTCGTGGTCATCCTGATCGCGCTAGTCTTTGCCGTGCCCTATATTCCCGGTTCGGATTCCGCCGCCTTTCAGGGGCTGACCATTCTTGTTGGCGCTATGTTGTCACTGGGCGCAAACTCGGTTGTGTCGAACATGCTGGCCGGGCTGTTTGTGATCTATCGCCGGTCCACATCGATTGGGGATCGTATCCAGATCGGGGATCACATCGGCGATGTTGTTCAGATCAAGCTGATGGAAACACATCTGAAATCCATAAAGAATGAACTGATTTCAATCCCCAATGCCCAGTTGATGAATTCGGATGTGGTGAATTTTTCAAAGAAAACCGACGGCAGCGGCCTGTTGCTGCACACCACCGTGGGTATCGGGTATGAAGAGCCGCCCGAAAAGGTTGAGGCCATGCTGATTGAGGCCGCCCACCGCACCAAAGGTATCAAGGCCAAGCCCGAACCTTTTGTCCTGTGGACCGCTTTGGCGGATTACGCGATCAATTATCAGATCAACGGCTTTACCACGCGGGGCAGCATCATTCCAAAGATCAAGTCGGATCTGCATCGCAACATTGTGGCGGTGTTCAACGAAAACAACGTTCAGATCATGACTCCGTCCTATATGGCTGATCCGCCCGAACCAAAAATCCCCGTTGAACATTGGGACGGCCATCTGGCCCATGAAACCGGGGACGACACCGAAAAGTAATCATCATGGCGCGGAACCGGCGCTACACCCTGCCAGAATTATGGTGCATAAGCGCGTGGAGTGATTCACGCATCAAGGACAGGACACATGCACGACATCCGCGCCATTCGCGAAAACCCCGATGCCTTCGATGCCGCCCTAGCGCGGCGCGGGGACGCGCCGGTGTCGTCGGATTTGCTGCGCCTGGACGAAAGTCGCCGCGCCAAAATTCTGGCTGCTGAAACGGCCCAGGCCGAGCAGAACAAAGCCAGTAAAGAGGTCGGCGCCGCCAAGGCCCGTGGCGATGACGCCGAGTTTGAACGTCTGCGCGCGCTGGTGGCCCTAAAGAAAGCCGAAATCGCCGATATGCAGGCCGAGGCCAAGGATCTTGACGCGCTGCTGACCGATCAACTGGCGCGCATCGCCAATCTGCCCGCTCCGGATGTGCCGGACGGCGCCGACGAAAATGACAATGTCGAGATCACCCGCTGGGGCACTCCGCGCAGTTTTGATTTCGTCCCAAAAGAACACTTTGAAATCGCATCTGTTGCCAAAGCGATGGATTTTGAAACAGCGGCCAAAACCAGTGGCAGCCGGTTTGTCAATCTCAGCAAAGGTGTGGCGCGCATTCATCGTGCTTTGGCACAGTTCATGCTGGACACTCATGTTTCGAAAAATGGCCTGACCGAAACCCAGACACCGGTTCTGGTGCGCGACGAGGCCATGTACGGCACGGACAAGCTGCCGAAATTCGGCGAAGACAGCTATCAAACAACAAATGGCTGGTGGTTGATACCAACTTCCGAAGTCACCCTGACCTATTCCGTGGCCGGCGATATCCTTGAAGAAAGCGCCTTGCCGATCCGTCTGACCGCTCATACCGTGTGTTTCCGGTCCGAGGCGGGCAGCGCCGGAAAAGACACAGCCGGCATTCTGCGTCAGCATCAGTTTGAAAAAGTCGAAATGGTTTCGGTCACTCATCCTGAAAACTCGGATGATGAGCAGAAACGTATGCTGCGCTGCGCCGAAGACCTGCTGGAACAGCTTGGCGTGCCCTATCGCACCGTTGTGCTGTGTACCGGCGACATGGGGTTCGGAGCGCGCCGTACCTATGATATCGAAGCCTGGCTGCCAGGGCAGAACACGTATCGTGAAATCAGCTCGGTTTCGACCACCGGTGACTTTCAGGCGCGTCGCATGAATGCTCGTTTTCGCCCGGAAAGTGGTGGCAAACCGGCATATGTGCACACGTTGAATGGCTCGGGGCTGGCCGTTGGGCGGTGTCTCATCGCAGTGCTGGAGAACGGGCAGAACCAGGACGGAACCGTCATTTTGCCCGAGGTGCTGATCCCTTACCTGGGTGGCAAGCGTACGCTTCAACTGGACGGTACACTGGCGTAAGCAGTGCCGCCGCGCGACGCGGCGGCAATCAAACCTACTTTGGAATTGGAAAAAGCTCTATTTCTTAGACTTTTTCTTGCCTTTGCCTTTGTCTTTCTTTTTACGGTCGCCTTTTTTATCGTCCCCTTTTTTGCCCGCGCTCTTCTTGCTGTCCTTCTTGGACTTTTTGTCCTTTTTCGACTTTTCCTTGACCTTGTCCTTGGCTTTCGAGAACACAGCTTCCATTTCTTTGCGCTTTTTCGCGGCCTTTTCTGCCTTGGCTTTCGCCTTGGCTTTTTTCTTGGCCTTGGCTTCTGCCGCCTCGGCCGCTGCCTTTTCTTCTGCGGCCTTGCGCGCGGCCTCTTCTGCGGCTTTGCGCGCCGCCGCTTCTGCGCGTTTCTGCGCCGCGGCTGCAACAACGGTCTTGCGTGGCGGGGCGCGGCGTGCCGCAGGTTTTTGGCTGGCGGGTTTGCGGGTCGCGGCGCGGCGTGCCGTGGGCTTCGCCGCAGCAGGTTTTGTCGCCGCAGACTTCGCCGCAGCAGGCTTCGTTGCCGCAGGTTTAGCCGCCGTAGCCTGTTTGGCGGCTTCGATCAAAGTGGCGGCGCGCGCCAGGCCAACACGAGGAACCTTGACCAGATCTTCGGGCTTGGCTTTGGCTATGGCTTCGGCGGTTTTGAACCCATTGGCGCGTAACGCTGTTGCAAGCGTTACTCCGACACCTTTCAATTCGGTCGCTGCGGTCATTTCAGGTCCTTTCTATGTCTCCCTGACTGCTTGTATATACACAAGATATACCATCCTGCAAGTCGCAGTGCCAAGATTACGGTTTCCGGTATAATCAGTTGCTGTGTGCAAGGCTGACGGTTTCGCGTTTCTTCGGGAAAGGAACCAGACGCTTGGCGTCTTCATCCCAAAGTTTCAGGTTCAGCGCCGCAACTGCCTCGGGAAACTTGATCCGGCGCGGCGTGTATTCGGATGGCAGATTATAGTGGCAGGCCCGTAACCGATAAGACGGGATACGCGCATTGAAGTGATGGATGTCGTGCAGCGTTATGCAGGCGACGGCATGATCGAACCACCAGCCAAAATCCAGCGCCGAGGACCCTTGCAGCGCCGCCACCTTGGGGTCCAGATCCGGTCGACGATCCCAGTAGGTGTCTTCGAAATTATGTTGGAGATACACCAGAAAGACACCCAGCATGCCGCCCAGCAAGGAAAACACCAGCCAGACAAGAATGCCGGTGCCTCCGGCGATCAGATACAGCAAACCCAGAAACACCACGATCGACAGATTGTGCAGCACCACGCCAGCGGCACCAAAGCGCAACGTGTTCTTGGGCCATCTGTAGCGTATGAAATAGGTGAACAACGCCCCCGCAGGCACCAGAATGAACGGATTTCTGTACAGACGGTAAAACAGGCGTTTCTTCCAGTCCGCCTCGTTCCATTCCCGCACAGTCATGGTGTGAATTTCGCCGGTCTCGCGATGGTCCAGATTGCCGATGCCGGAATGATGCATGTTGTGGTTCTGTTTCATCACTTCGAACGGGGCAAAAGTGAAAGGCGACAGCCCGTGGCCTGCCCACTCATTCTGCTGGCGCGTTTCGAACAGCGAATGATGGCCGCAATCGTGTTGCAGAACGTAAAGCCGCACGGCTGAAAAGGCGAACACGATCCCGGCGGGGATCATGATGTACCAGCGGTCCACATAAACGATCGCCAGCGCGAGCGACGTGAAATACACCGCAAACGTTCCAAAATAGCTTAATGCAGCCAGCCTATTGTCCTGTACCGCGTATTGTCTTGTGTAGTCTCTCAGATCCATCTTGCCCGCTCCTGATGATGGTCCGGTTCAATTCAATATTTGAGCTGTGGCAGACGACCCGCCTGGCAACGCGGCAACAAATGCACGCAAGCAGATGCTAGCGTGCAGGAAAGAGGCTGTCACGCCCCGTGACTAAAAATGCTGAAAATTGGCGCAGTTACGCCTTGCCTTTGAGATGCTTGGCCAATGCACCCGCGTTTTTTTTGCGCCGGCCCTTATACGGGTTCTTGTCGCCCTGCCCGCGCAGCGTCAGACGGATCGGGGTGCCCGGCATATCGAAATCGTCGCGCAGGCCGTTGACCAGATAGCGTGAATAGCTGTCCGGCATTTTGTCCGGATGCGAACACATGACAACAAAACCCGGTGGGCGGGTTTTAGCCTGGGTCATATAGCGAAGCTTGATCCGGCGACCCTGTGGGGCCGGTGGTGGATGCTGTTCCAGCATCGCTGTCAGCCAGCGGTTCAACGCAGCTGTCGGCACGCGCCGGTTCCAGATATCGTGCGCTCGTAAAATCGCAGCGCGCAACCGTTCCAGCCCCCGACCTGTTTTTGCCGATACGGTCACCAAGGGCGCACCGCGCAGTTGCGGCAAAAGACGCTCAAACGACTCTTTAAGGTCGCGCAGCTTGTCCTGTTTGTTGTCTTCGATGTCCCATTTGTTGACGGCGACAACCACGGCACGGCCTTCCCGTTCGGCCAGATCCGCAATACGCAGATCCTGCTGCTCGAACGGAATGGCCGCATCCAGCAATACAACAACAACCTCGGCGAATTTAACCGCCCGCAGCCCGTCGGAAACGGACAGCTTTTCCAGCTTTTCCTGCACCTTGGCCTTTTTACGCATCCCGGCGGTGTCGAAAATCCGCATAGGTGTGCTGGTTCCGTCCGGATCGACCCAGTCGATCCGCAGACTGATCGCGTCACGGGTAATCCCGGCCTCGGGACCGGTCAGCAGCCGATCCTCGCCAATGATCTTGTTGATCAGGGTGGACTTACCGGCATTGGGACGACCCACAACTGCCACCTGCAAGGGTTTGTCGGCCGTGATCAGCGGCGCTTCGCCCTCATCATCCTCATCAAGCGCGATATCCGTTTCGGGCATCTCGTCGGTTGCCTGCTCATCCGCAGCATCGGCCAGCGGCATCAGATGCGCGTATAGATCGGTCATCCCCTCGCCATGTTCGCCGGACAGGCGCACCGGCTCACCAAGCCCCAGATTATACGCCTCAAGAACGCCTGCGTCCGCTGCCGAACCCTCGGCCTTGTTGGCCGCCAGGATTACATGTTTCGATCTTTTGCGCAGGATTTCGGCAAACATCTCGTCAGTGGGGGTCAGGCCAACACGCGCGTCGATCATAAACAGGCACACATCCGCCATATCAACAGCGCGCTCTGTCAAACGACGCATCCGTCCTTGAAGACTATCGTCTGTTGCATCCTCCAACCCCGCCGTGTCGATCACGGTGAAGCGCAGATCGCCCAACCGTCCTTCGCCCTCGCGCAGATCACGGGTCACGCCCGGCTGATCGTCGACCAAGGCCAGCCGTTTGCCCACAAGGCGATTGAACAGTGTAGATTTGCCCACGTTCGGGCGCCCCACGATGGCGAGGGTCAGCGGCATGATACACAACCTTCAAGACTCAGGATGCGCCATCTAGCGCATCTTGCGATCAACGGAAAGCGTGAAGCTCACCCTTGGTCGATACGACATACAGGGTCTGGCCTGCAACAACAGGCGCTGTGGTGGCACCGCCCGGTATCTCGGTCTGGTACACCAGCGAACCGTCAACAGGGCTGAAAAACCGCAAGGCACCGTCGCTGGACGCAACCACAAGTCGTCCGCCCGCCAGGATCGGACCGTAATGCGCAAAGATCGGTCCGCGTCTGCCCGGCCGATCCTTGACGAAACCTGGCAGGTCCACAGCCCAGACAAGCGCGCCGTCCGCAGCATTCAAACGCACCAGCTGGCTTCGATCACTGATCAGGAAGATACCGTTGCCGGCGGGCCAGACAGTATCAACAGCGCCTTCATCCGCAGTCCAGCGACGCTCGCCAGATCCGGCTTCGAAGGCAACCGTACGGCCCGAGTGATTGCCGATGTAGATCGTATCACCCACAACCATCGGGCCACCCGTGACGTCAACGATCTGCGCCGCCGCGCGCCCCCGTCGCCCACCCGCAACAGACGCGTTCCAGCGGCTGATGCCGCCGCGTCGGAACGTGGCAGCGATGTCGCCCGATCCAAAGGCAAAAACCGCCAGATCAGAGGTCCGAACCGGAGCGGGCGCGCCAAGCACATTGCCAACACTCGGGGTGCCTTCGATCTGCCATGCGATGCGTCCGTCCTTTGTGTTGACGGCCCATCCGGTCTCGTCACCTGCAACTAGATACAACAGGCCATCGCTGACCAAAGGCGCGCCGCTGCCTGTTGCATTCAGACGTTTCTGCCAGCGGATTGCACCGGTCTTTGCATCCAGCGCGCTGAGCCGCCCAAAGCCGGACGACACATACAGAACCCCATCCGCATAGGCCAAACCACCGCCCGTAGCGTCTTTGTCACCATCGGTTGCAGGGATCAGATTTGTGTTCCAGACCAATTGGCCCTGCGGCGAAACCGCCGACACGGTAGCACCTGAATCCAGCGTGTAGATCAGACCGCCAGCGACCACCGGCTCGGCCGTGATCCTTTGCTTGCGGGAATCGCCATTGCCGATCGACGTGGACCAGACGCGCTGCGGCGCGCCGCGCAAAGCTGCGTTCGATGTACGAAACGCCGCCGTGCCCGGGCTTTGCGACCAGCTGGCATTTGCGTTCTGCGCCGGAAGGCTGATGGGTTGCGAGCCGCGGGTTTCCACAGTTTCCGTATCGGCGGCCGAGCGAATGTCTTCACGCTCGCCGGGCAGAATGACCTCGGGTTCTTCGCAGGCTGCCAATGCGATCAGGGCAACAGACGCAATTTGCAAACCCAAACGGGGGAACACTCTTTTTACCATGATAATCCGAACTCGCCTGTCATTTCCTGTCGCCCTGCCCGGTCAACCCTGTTGCGCGACCAGTGGCTCGGGCTCTCCGCCCAGCGCGATGATCAACTGCGCCGCGCGCTGTTGCAGGTCAACGCTGACTTCGGCATCCTGGCGCAACGCCTGAAGCCGGTCGATCGCGGCGTCAGTGTTGCCTTCGGACACATCGATCAGCGCCAATTGCTCTTCCGCCAAAAGACGCAGCGGGGCGCCGGGCGCGGCCAAGGCTTCGAATTGCTGGCGACGGTCTGCGGCAGGCAGGCTGTCGCTTTGCAGCAGCAACGCCTTGAACGTGGCGATTGCCCGGTAGATTTCGGGCAAATCACCTTGAACGGCTACCGCGTTCAAACTGTCCACCGCCTCTTGCTCGGACCCGGATTCGATCTGCGCCGCAGACCGCAGCATATTCAGAACGGCCCCACCGCCTGCGGAATCGGATTGAATATCCACCAGACCGGCCGCCCGCGCGCCCGAGTCGTTTTCCGCCAGAGCTGCCAGGATCTCGTCACCCAGCTGTTGCGCTTGCGATGTGGTTTGCGCCTTGCGGTATTCGTTGAACGCGGCGCCACCAACGATCAGCACGACCACAAGTACACCGACCCAGCCCCAGCGACGCAGAAGCAGGTACAGACGATCACGGCGCACCTCTTCCGTGACCTCATCGATGAAACTGTCAGTGTCGCTCATTCCTGCCCTCCGGGCGCTGGTTTCCGCATCTGTGCGCCATGTCATACCCCGGCACCACGTACAAGCCAAGGGTCCGATTTTGCACAAATGCGCGGGGCCAAAGCGCACTTGCGAAAAAAAACTGATTAAACTATTCAGTTCAGCATAGAAAAGATGCATGATCTGCCCCATTTCTAGTCATGCATGCCGGCAGTTCACTGGCGCCACACTCTAGGAGAAACTCTGTATGCGACTGATTTCATTCATCAATGCCTTTTTGGTGATTGTCGCGTTGTACTTTCTTGTCTTTCAGCGCGAGGCGCTGTTTGCGCTTGCCGGTCGCGACGATGCGCAGGACGCGCCAGCGTCGGACAGTGCTGCACCGGATGCCGAGGCGGCAGAACGGGATGCGATCGGCGTTGTGGTGCTGCGCTCGGTCGCGCGCGAGATTGACAGTGCCGTGCTGTTGCGCGGCCAGACCAAGGCCAACCGTCAGGTCGAGGTTTTGGCCGAGACGACGTCGACCGTGGTGTCGGAACCCAAACGTCGCGGAGCATTTGTCGAAGCAGGTGATCTGCTGTGCGAACTGGACCCTGGCACCCGCCCGGCCAGCCTTGCCGAAGCGGCCGCTGGCAAGCTTGAGGCGGAAAGCCGTATCCCCGAGGCCGAAGCCCGTCTTGAAGAAGCCCACGCTCTGGTTGACGAGGCCGAGATTAATCTGCTGGCTGCGCGCAAACTGTCGGAAACCGGATTTGGGTCGGAAACCCGCCGCGTATCCAGCGAAGCCGCGATGCGCAGCGCCGAAGCTGGTGTCAAATCTGCCGAGGCCGGTTTGGAGGCGACACGCGCGGGCATTGAAGCCGCAGCCGCCGAAGTGCAGGCAGCCGAGCGCGAAATCGGCCGTCTGACCATCCTGTCGCCGTTCAAGGGTCTGCTGGAAAGTGATACCGCCGAGCTGGGCAGCCTAATGCAACCCGGCGCGCTCTGTGCAACGGTCATACAGCTCGATCCGATCAAGCTGGTTGGGTTTGTACCCGAAACCGAGGTCAATCGCGTTCAGGTCGGCTCGACCGCATCCGCTCAGCTTGTTTCGGGCCGACAAGTAGAGGGCCGCGTGACGTTCCTGAGCCGGTCTGCGGACGAAACCACCCGTACATTCGAAGTTGAAATCACCGTGCCGAACACCGATCTGACAATCCGCGACGGTCAGACGGCAACGATCCGCATTGCAGCCGAAGGGGCCAAGGCGCATCTGCTGCCGCAATCGGCCCTCACGCTAAACAACCTGGGTCAGTTGGGCATCCGCAGTGTCGGGGCAGGCAATGTGGTTGATTTCAAACCGGTGCGCGTTTTGAGGGATACTGCCGAAGGCATCTGGGTGGGCGATCTGCCCGAAACCACTGACATCATTGTTGTTGGACAGGAATTTGTGACCCGTGGCGTCGTGGTCAATCCCACCTATCGGGAGCCTGGGGAATGACCGGGGTTGTTGCCTGGGCCGCACACCGGGCCCGCATGGTTCTTGCCTTCATCGCGATTTCACTTGTGGTGGGCGGCTTTGCCTATGTCAGCCTGCCCAAGGAAGGTGAACCCGATATCGAGGTTCCGGCCCTGTTCGTGTCCGTCTTGTTTCCTGGTATTTCAGCGGAAGATTCAGAAAACCTGCTGGTCAAACCTATGGAGACCGAGCTGGCGGATCTGGATGGGTTGAAAGAGATGAGCAGTACCGCGGCCGAAGGTTACGCGGGTGTGTTTCTCGAATTCGAATTCGGCTGGGACAAAACCGCAATCACGGCCGATGTGCGCGACGCGATGAACAGTGCGCAGGCCGAATTTCCAGAGGGCGGCGAACAGTATTCGCTAAGCGAGTTCAACTTCTCGGAATTTCCCATCGTGATCGTCAATCTGACCGGTGCCGTCCCCGAACGCACGATGGCACGTATTGCCAAAGATCTTCAGGACGACATCGAAGCGTTGGATTCCGTGCTGGAAGCCGGCATCGCGGGCAATCGTGACGAACTGCTGGAAGTGATCATCGATCCGCTGCGGCTGGAAGCCTACAATGTCACCGCCGATGAATTGATCACGGTGGTGCAAAACAACAATCAGCTGATCGCCGCGGGCGAGGTTGAGACGGCTCAGGGGACGTTTTCGGTCAAGATTCCGTCTTCCTTCAAGACCGCACAGGATGTCTATGGGCTGCCCATCAAGGTCAATGGTGATCGGGTTGTGACCCTGGGCGAATTGGCCGAAATCAACTACACCTTCGAAGATCGCGCCGGCTCTGCCCGGTTCGATACGGTTCCGACCGTTGCCTTGCAGGTGGTCAAGCGCAAAGGCTTTAACCTGATCGACACGGTGGATCAGGTCAAGGCGACAGTGGCCGAAGCCCAGACAAAATGGCCGCCTGAACTGATGGCGGCGGTGGATGTTGGCACCTCGAATGATCAAAGCCGGATCGTTGGGTCAATGGTCAGCCAATTGGAAGGGTCGGTCCTGACCGCGATTGCGTTGGTGATGATCGTTGTGCTCGCCTCTTTGGGGTCTCGCGCGGCTTTGCTGGTGGGCTTTGCCATCCCGACATCCTTCCTGCTGTGTTTCGCATTTCTGGCGGTCATGGGTGTAAGTATTTCGAACATTGTGATGTTTGGTCTGATCCTCGCCGTTGGCATGCTGGTCGACGGGGCCATTGTTGTTGTGGAATATGCCGACAAGCGCATCAAGAACGGTGTCGGCCCGATGCACGCCTATGTCGAGGCCGCGCAGCGTATGTTCTGGCCCATTGTGTCCTCCACTGCCACAACGCTCTGCGCCTTTCTGCCCATGCTGTTCTGGCCCGGCATTCCCGGTGAATTCATGGGTATGCTGCCGGTCACGCTGATCTTTGTTCTGTCGGCCTCGCTGATCGTGGCACTGATTTACCTGCCGGTGATGGGCGGTGTGTCCGGACGGATAAGCCGCGCCTTTGACCGGGCTGCAACCTGGTTGCGCGCACGTACACCTTGGTGGCTGCGCGCGGCCCTGATTGTTCCGTCGTTTTACCTTGTGTTCCTTGGGGCGATGCAAGTGCTGAACCCCGACTATCTTTGGACGTTTGGCGGGTCGGTCTTTGGCGCGATTTTGATGGTTCTGGGCGGCTTTGCCGGCTCGATAACGCTGAGCGCTGCAAGACTTGAGCGCGCGCCCGAGACCCGCGTGCACACTGCGCGTGAGCACACGCCATTTGGTTACGTGGTCCGGTTTCTGGTCGGAAACCCGATCATGCCGATCGCTTCCATTGCTGTCGTGGGTTTTGCCGTGGTGATGGTCATGAACGCGTATGTGAACAACAATCGCGGCGTCGAATTCTTTGTCGAGAGCGAACCGGAACAGGCCACTGCTTATGTCCGGGCGCGCGGTAACCTATCGCTTGCGGAAAAGGATGCCATGGTTCAGGCCGCCGAAGACATCATCGGCGCGCACCCGGCGGTCATAAACGTGTTCGCCTTTGCGGGCGAAGGAGGTCTGACGCAGAACAACGGAGGGGCTCAGGAACCCGCCGACACAATCGGCCGCGTCCAGTTCGAAATCATCCCTTGGGAGGATCGCCCGAATATCTCAGAACCGATACTCGGCGGGCTGATCGACCGTCATTTTGTTGCACCTGAATACGATGGTGATTTCGTACTGGCCGAACTGACCGGCCAACTGGCTCAATTGCCGGGTTTTGAAGTTGAACTTCTGGCCCTTGAACAAGGTCCGGCCTCTGCCAAGCCGGTGCACCTGCGGATCAAGGGCGACGGATGGGAAGAACTGACCGCTGCAACTGTCGCTGCACGAGAGGTGTTCGACACTACGCCGGGCATGATCAAGGTCGAAGACACCCTGCCCTTGCCCGGCATCGACTGGCAGATTGATGTGGATGTGGCCAAGGCGGGCCGTTTCGGTGCCGATGTGGCAACCGTTGGTGCGATGGTGCAGCTGGTCACCCGCGGCATTCTGCTGGGTGAAATGCGCCCCGATACCTCGGACGAGGAAATTGAAATCCGCGTGCGCCTGCCCGAAGAAGACCGGGTCTTGTCAACACTCGATACGCTCAAGGTGCGCACCAGCGACGGTCTGGTGCCACTGTCCAATTTCGTGTCCCGCCAGCCCGTGGCCAAACTGGAACAGATCGACCGCGTCGATCAGCAACGCTATTTCGACGTCAAGGCCGATGTCGAATCGGGGTTGAGCAAAGTGGTTGTCGCAGGCCCTGATGCCAGCGAGCAACGGCTGGCCGTGGTGCGTCTAATCGAGGATGGAGCACAATCGTCCGGCGGCGCAACCGTGACCGGGGCGGGCGGGAAACAGTTCGAACTTGTCCAACTAACCGGAGCGGGATCCGTCGGCGACGTGCAGGCCGCGCTGGACACTGGCGAAGCACGCACCGTTCTGATCAACCCCAATGAACGCATAGCAGTCCTGACCGAATGGCTGCAAAGCGATCCGTTTGACAGAACCATAAGCTGGGAATGGACCGGCGATCAGGAGGAACAGGCAGAATCTGGTGCGTTCCTGGTGAATGCGTTTGCCGGTGCGCTGGGTCTGATGTTTGTGATCCTGCTGGCGCAGTTCAACAGCTTTTACAACTCGGTCCTGGTCTTGTTGGCCGTCATCCTGTCCACAACGGGGGTGGCGATCGGGATGATGGTCATGCAGCAGCCGTTTTCGATCATCATGACCGGGACCGGCATTGTGGCCTTGGCGGGTATCGTGGTGAACAACAATATTGTACTTATCGATACCTATCAGGAATTTAGCCGCTATATGCCGCGGATCGATGCCATCATTCGCACGGCCGAGGCGCGTATTCGCCCGGTGCTGCTGACGACATTGACCACAATGGCCGGGCTGACACCGATGATGTTCGGAT
>JBCCIK010000037.1:0-26673 GCA_039028255.1 Pseudomonadota bacterium
GGCCCCAAGGCCGCCAAGGGGTGTCGGCTTTGGCCGATGACCCGTGGCGGGCGCGGGAGTTTTTGTTCTTGAAGGGATCAGTCTTCCTCGAAAGGATCCCATTCATCATCCACCTCGGGCAGGGCTTCTGTTTCGACCTGAGCGGCGCGCTGTTCTGGGGTTTCGATGTTTGTGATTTTGGCCTTTGGAAAACTTGCCAGCACGGCCTGGACCAGAGGATGCGCCTTGGCCTCTTCTTTCAGTGCAAGCTCTGCCTGATCACGGATTTCGGCAATTGTGGGTGCAGCCCCATTCGAAGCGATCGCCACAGCCCATCTGTTGCCGGTCCAGCGCTGCAAGGCGGATCCCAGCCGCGACGCCAGATCGGTTGGAGCCTGTGTCGCGGGCGTAAATTCGATCCGGCCCGGCTGGTAGGACACAAGTCGCACGCCGTTTTCAACCTCGACCAGCAGTTTGACGTCGCGGTTGGCGCGCATCAGTTCGATGACGTGATCAAAGGTGGGATATCGGGCCAGTGCGGTCTGTGTGTCCTGTGCCAGCGCCGCGACCGGAGCACCGCCGGTTCCGCGTGGCGCGGGGGCGTATGTCGTCTGCGCGCGGGCCTCGACCGGTGCTGCGCCATTGCCTTGGATCGGCACACCACTGCCCGGTCCGCCATTGGCCGGGGGTGGCGCGTCCTGCAACCGCTTGATCAGTTCCTCTGGGCTGGGCAAATCGGCCACATGGGTCAGACGGATCACAGCCATTTCCGCAGCCATCATGGCGTTGGGCGCGGCGGAGACCTCTTCCAGCGCTTTCAGCAACATCTGCCACATCCGGGTCAGCACGCGCATGGGCAAGGCACCGGCCATCTGCTGTCCTCGGGCGCGTTCATCAGGCGAAACCGTTGGATCCTCTGCGGCATCCGGTGTGATTTTGACCACGGACACCCAATGTGTGATCTCGGCCAGATCGCGCAGCACTGCGAGCGGGTCGGCCCCTTCGGCGTATTGGCTGCTCAACTCGGTCAGTGCCCCGGCTGCATCGCCACGCAGGATCATGTCCATCAGGTCCAGCACCCGCCCGCGATCGGCCAGGCCCAGCATGGCGCGGACCTGATCCGCGGTTGTCTCTCCGGCCCCGTGCGAGATGGCCTGATCCAGCAGCGAGGTCGCATCGCGGGCCGAGCCTTCGGCGGCGCGTGTGATCAGCGCCAGAGCGTCGTCGGCAATGCTGGCCCCCTCGGCGGTGGCAATTCTGCGCAACAATCCGATCATGTCCTCGGGCTCGATCCGGCGCAGGTCAAAGCGCTGGCAACGAGACAGGACCGTCACAGGAACTTTGCGAATTTCGGTGGTGGCAAAGATGAATTTAACATGCTCGGGCGGTTCTTCCAGTGTCTTCAGCAGCGCATTGAATGCGCTGGTCGACAGCATGTGAACTTCGTCGATGATGTAGATCTTGTAGCGCGCACTGGCGGCGCGATACCGGACGCTGTCGATGATCTCGCGAATATCGTTCACACCGGTGCGGCTGGCGGCGTCCATTTCGATCACATCGACATGACGGCCCTCCATTATGGCGGTGCAATGTTCGCACTGACCGCAGGGCTCGGTCGTCGGGCCGCCATTTCCGTCAGGACCAATGCAGTTCATGCCTTTGGCGATGATCCGCGCCGTTGTGGTCTTTCCGGTACCTCGAATCCCGGTCATGATGAACGCCTGGGCAATACGATCTGCCGCGAAGGCGTTTTTCAGCGTCCGGACCATCGCATCCTGGCCAACAAGATCGGCAAAGGTTTCCGGGCGGTACTTTCGGGCAAGAACCTGATAGGCGGGCGTCGGAGGTGTGGTCATGTCTGCTCTGGCGGATTCGGAAGGTCAAGGCAGCCTAGAGGCCGATGCCTTCGGCGTCCACATCGGTCGCGAACGATTTTGTTTTGGAAACGGGCCAAGCAAGGGTAAAACTGCCGGATCGCGACTCATTGACCAAACTGTTGAATGCCGTTTCTGGGGGGAACGAATTCATGACTCATTTGGTAATCCATGCCTTGCAAGTGGGCGGAGGCACCCTGGCACTGACGTCCATGCCCGGTGGCGACGGCGACTATGAAGGCGATCTTGAGACGATCGGAGGCTGGAAACCCGGTCTGGTCATCTCGATGACAACCGAAGTCGAAATGCTGCAATGCAGGGCGCTGAGCTTTGGACGAGACATTCAAAGCCGCGCCAGCCGCTGGGTACATCTTCCAATCGAGGATTTCGGCGCGCCGTCAGTCGACATCAATCAAAGATGGCCGCAGGTCAGCGCCGCAGCACGACAGGCATTGTCAGGCGGCGGTCGTGTTCTGGTGCATTGCCGGGGCGGGTGCGGGCGTTCAGGAATGATTGTGCTGCGTCTGATGGTGGAGTGCGGAGAAAACGCCGATGCGGCGTTGCTCCGTCTGCGCAACCTGCGGCCCTGCGCGGTGGAAACGGACGGGCAAATGCATTGGGCCACGCTGCCGATCGGAGCCATGACCGCGACCTAGCTGCGCGCTTCCAGCCCCTGGTTGGCGGCAACGGGTCTGCCCGGCGGCAACACGCGTGCCTCGAGCATCGCGCAGGGTGGCGTTGTGATCGAACAGGACACCTGCATGCGGGCGTCCGAGCCAAACATCAGATCCGCATAGTGGTCCAGTTTCTTCGTCTCTGTTGCCGGATCAGACCCGCAAAAGACCCTGATTGTGTCCGGACCGGCCCGAAACCGGGCAATACACCCGTCCTGACAATGCGTCAGCTCAACATTCCCTTCGATTTCAAAGTCTTCTTTCGTCAATGTGCCTGCCTGCGTGATCGCCGAATTCATCGCGCTGGCCATGCGGATCAGAGCAGGGCAGGTTTTACCTGTCCGCTGGCATATCGTTGCCGTGAATTGGTGGGTATCGGTGTTCCATATCATCCTGCGCCCTCCGCGCGGTGGACAGGGGCTTGGATCAGGCGGAACGGCGATGCGACCAGGACCTGCCCGGACACCCCGCCCGAGTTTCGGTTACAATTCCGATGGCAGGTCTCCTGACTTGCGGGTCATCGCTCTGCCGACCTTCCCAGTCTTTCGACCAGTGGTATTCCGGCGTCGCTAACCGCTTACAGTTGCGGGGGCAGTCGCGGATTTGGTCCGTTCCGGTTGTTCCGGGCGGGACCGCACCGTGTTCCCTTTTAATCCCGACCAATTGTGGCAGCCGGGAACCATCACACAACCCCTAGCGTTTGTCCGCGCGCCGAGTCAAGATGATCTTTGCCCGGGCCCGGTGGTCGGTGATTGGGCTGGACGTTTGGTCAAGTAAGCTTCCGGTTGACTCGCGCCGGATTTGACGGCGAGGTGCTTTGTATAAACTAAATCGTTCAGTCCAGATAAAAGCCAAAATGTTGGATACGCAAAAGGCAGCATTCGCCAAAGATTTCCCGATTCAGGCCGGGTCAGGGCAGATGACGGCCCGGCTGTATTGTCCTGTGGCAGAGCCAGCCATTGCGGTCGTATTGAATGGCGCAACCGGTGTCCCAAAAGAGTATTACGGGCATTTCGCAAACTGGCTGGCGGCCGAGCGAGGCATTGCCTGTCTGACATATGACTATCGGGATTTCGGAACATCCCGATCCGGTCGGGCCCGTGCGTCGCGGATATCGATGGCAGACTGGGCGCTGGTCGACATGCCGGCTGCGCGTGCAGAAATGCGGCAGCGCTATCCTGCGGCTGCGCATTGGACAATCGGCCATTCGCTTGGCGCGATGCTGGGCCCGATCCAACCCGATATCGACCAGATCGACCGCATGATCTGCGTGTGTTCCGGATTGGTGACTCTGGCAGACCACCCGTGGCCATATCGTTCCCTGGCGTGGTTGTTCTGGTACGGCCACGCCCCTCTGATCGCGCGACTTCTGGGGTATCTGCCAGGCAAGGCGGTTGGTTTTGGTCCCGATCTTCCGGCGGGTGTATACTGGCAGTGGCGCGCATGGTGTACCGCGCCTCGCAGCTACGTGCCCGAGATCGGCACGACCCTTCCGGTCGCCAGATGGGCCGGATCGGGCATTCCGGTAGACCTGTTTGCTTTTCGCGATGATCAGATGACCCCGCCCAATTCGGTCTGGCGTCTGGCAGAACTTTATGGCCCCGAGGCAAAGCGACATCTTTTGGACGCTCAGGATTTCGGTTTACCCAAGGTGGGGCATATCGGAGCATTCGCACGCCGCAATGCGGCTGTCTGGCCTCGATTGATTGCATGATTCAGCCGAGGCCAGACACTGGGATAGCCTGCCGCTAAAGATCCGTCCGGGACTTTTTTGCATGCATAGTGGACCGCACCATTTTACCAAACGCCTTGTCGCGTGCGCGCGACTGCGCCAGCGTTTCCGAGTTTCGCCGGTCTTCGCGCCGCAACTTGCGCCATCGCATCAGCCGCTGTGGGTCAAGCAAGCCGTCGTCAATTGCACCCTGTACTGCGCATCCCGGTTCCGTGCGGTGCTGACAATCCGAAAACCGGCAGGCGTCTGCCAGGTCCGCAATGTCGCGGAACACCATGTCCACGCCGTCTTGTGCGTCCAGCAGGCGCAGGGCGCGCATCCCCGGCGTATCAATCAGCCATCCGCCGTTGATCATCCGAAGCAGTGCGCGGGCCGTTGTCGTATGCCGGCCCCGAGCGTCGTCCTGCCGGATAGCGGATGTTGCGGCATCCGTGTTGGTCATTGTGTTGGACAATGTTGTCTTACCCACTCCAGAAGATCCGACCAATGCCGCGGTCTGACCTTTGGGGCACCACGACAGGACCTGATCGATGTCGCGCTGATCCAGCGCATTGATGGTCAGCACGGTCAAAAACTGCGCCAGACCCTGCGCCCGGGCGGTGTACCCGTTGGGATCGTTGCAGATGTCGGCCTTGGTCAAAACCACAACTGGATAGCAGCCGGCCTGATTGGCCAGAGCCAGATATCGTTCCAGACGAGACAGATTAAAATCGGCGTTGCACGAGCTGACGATGAACAGCACATCAACATTGGCCGCAATCAGTTGCTGGCCGGCGCTGGTTCCTGCCGCGCGACGATGCAGCAGACTGCGTCTGTCCAGCAGGGTTTGAATACGGTGTTCCGCATCGGCAAGAACCCAGTCGCCGACTGCAAAACCCCCGGCCGACCGACCGGGGCTGTACAGCGGCGTCTCGGCAATTGTGTTTCTGCCGATAAGGCGATCACGGTGCACTGCGATGATACGAAAAGGAGTGTACGTCGGATGTGCCGCATGCTGCGCGGCAAAATGATTGGACCAGCCAAGGTCCGCAAGAGAGTAGCACATTGTTCTGCCTGTGTTCGGGTGAATCAGACCCCCGGATGGCTGCCGCGCATCCGTTGGTGACATGTTCAGGCAGTTTTTGACGTTTATGTCAGGTCCAGGCTGCCCGAAGGGAGATTGCTACACTCATAATAACCCTCCGCCAGTTGATCGTTTGTGCAGGTGAGAGGTTGGACATCGACCCAAGCGGGGCTCGTTGTGGCTGCTTCCTTCCGGACCTGACCAGGTTGGCGAGGCGCTCGCCCGCGCCAACCTCTCAGTGAGAGATATATGAAAGTCAGGACAAAATGACAACCCGTCACAATGCCAGCCTGATGCGTTCAAAACCGTCTGGATCGCAGCCCAAAAGCTGCGGGCGATACCTGGATATATCCGCCAGATGCGCGCGCGCGCCCGGCCCGGTTTTCAGGATCGCGAACGCCCCAGGCTGCGGAACAAACGCAAACGGATGTTGGGGCGTTTGTGCATAATCGTCTGGCGCAGTGTTGGACACAAAGTCACGAATGATGCTTTTGATTGCCAGATTGGGCAAGGGCAGCGACGTGACCTGCCCGACAAAAGGAAAATGGCCGCCTCCGATAGCACGATAGGTATTTGTTGTGACAACAAACATCTGTTCGTCTTCAATCGGGCGACGGTCATGCGTCAGGTCGACGATCCGGCTATGCGCAGCGTCGATCAGACCGCCGTCGGCATCGAAACGGGCCGGGCGAGACAGATCGATCCGGTAGCGCAACCCAAATACAACGTCAAAGTTGTGGCCGGCCCGGTGCGGATCGACAAGATCCGTGTCTGCCTTAAGATCGATTCGATTAAAGACACCCGCTGACATTTCAAGCCAGTCCTGCACTTGACTGCCTTTCACCACCAAAGCCCTTAAATCATTTGGGAACACGTGGAGATCGTCGACATGACGTTGCTCAATCTCACCGGCGGGAACGTCCGTGAAACACCTTGGGCCTGCACGGCCGCCGAACTTGTGTGGCGATACGGCGGATAACAGCGGCAAATTCGCCAGTTCGGGCGTGTTGAGAAACGGACGGACCGCGAACGCCTGTGCCGCAGCAACCAAGGCCAAGCCGCGATCTGCGGCGCAAAAGCTGAAGTAACTGTGCAAATGCTGCGTGACCCTGCCAACGGGTCTGGCCAACATCGTGCGTGTTGCGGCATGGGCGACTTCAAACAGATCGCGCATTTCCGGATCTTCTGACACCGAACCCTCGGTGCAGGTCGCGCGAATTGACCGCAACTGGGACCGGTGGTCGTCAATCTGCCAGCCGCTGTTCGCGCTCCAGCGCATGTCCAGATCGATCACCCCCAGATGTGACCCTGCCGACCCCGGCATTACAACCGGCTTGCCAGAGATGCGCCCCAGATCGATGTCTACGCCAGCCAGACCGGAATGCGCATCGCCGGGAAATGTCAGGTGCGTGTGCCCGGCTATGATTGCGTCGATCCCGTCAATTTCGGAAAGGGGAATGATCGCGTTTTCCATATTCTCGGCTGCGACCCGGGGCCCTATACCAGAATGCGCCAACGCCACGATCACGTCGCAGTTCCGGCGTTTCAATGCGCGCACACCGTTGCGCGCCGCGCTCAGGATGTCCTGAGCAACCGCATTGCCCTGCAACACGTGGGATTCCCACCTGATGGTTTGCGGCGGCAGAACCGATAATACGCCAATACGGATCGGCACCTTCCGCCCGTCAATTGGAACAATGCGATCCAGAACCGCCGTGCTTTGCCATTTCGTCACACCCTCAAGGCGTTTCAGATTGCCGCACAGAACAGGACCAGGTGCCTGTGCAAGAACTCGGTCCAGCGTTGCGAAGCCCAGGCCGAAATCGTGATTACCCAATGCAATGGCGTCATACTGCAATGCCTTAAACGCCAGCATCATGGGATGAGGGCGTTTGGTTCGCGCGGCCCAGTCGCCAACGGGGGTGCCTTGCAGCGAATCTCCGTTATCGAACAGCAAGACCAGATCATGTCCGGCGTCCGACCGGGCCTTGCGGATCAGGGTCGCCGTTCGCGACAGACCAAGTGTCGGGTCTGGCGTGTCGGCGTAGTAGTCGAACCCGTTCAGGTTCATGTGCAGGTCTGTTGTTGCCAGAATCCGGACCTTTGCGCAGGAGTATTGCGGATGGTCACGTCGCGGCGCACGTCTGTTTGGATTCAATTTTCTACTTTGAAGTGTTGTTTCTTAGTCAAATTCATTGAAAAGACGAATAGATGAAAAATCTGCGGCGGTCATGCGGTGTTTCAGTGGCATAGGTTCAATTCTTTGCGGGTTGAAATGCCATTGCAACCCATGCGCAGTCGTGGCACGCCCTTTGCGCAGGGGCCAGGGAAAACTCGATGAAAAACGCGGAAATGGTAACGTTTGGAACATCGGGTCTGGATCGGGCTGCGCATATTCGTTCGGATGCAGGCAAACTGTCCGAGGCGCAGCGGCATCCAAACGCAACTTGCATAGTGCTGTGGCGAGGAAAACTGCTGGTTCAGGGTGATGCTCTGGATCGCTTGGCGTGTGTTCGGATGACACATGCTATGATCTCAAACGAGCCCGGTGGGTATGTCGAAGCACCGGTATTGCTGGGCCTTTCCGACGACCATGCGCCGGTTTTTGCGGTGGATATCTCGGATTGGGGCGCGGACGGGCAGGATCTGTCGACACTTGGACATTTCATAGATCGTTCAGAGCAGCAGCATCCTGATTTGCCGCAGGGGCATGTGTTTGTCGAATTGCGTCGTATTATGACCCGCTTGTCATTGCGCGATGCAGAGCTGGCGGCAACGGCCAAAGCGGTTATCAGCTGGCACCAGACGCATCGGTTCTGTGCACAATGCGGGGCGCCCAGCAACATTGCGCAAGCCGGTTGGCAGCGCAAGTGCCCAAGCTGCGGTGCACAACATTTCCCGCGCACAGACCCGGTGGTGATCATGTTGGTCACGCATGGCGATTCGGTTTTGATGGGTCGCTCGCCCGGCTGGCCCGAAGGCATGTATTCGCTGTTGGCCGGATTTGTCGAACCGGGCGAAACCCTGGAGGCCGCGGTTCGGCGCGAAGTCATGGAAGAGGCGGGCGTGCCAGTGGGCGCAGTGTCTTACCTGGCAAGCCAACCCTGGCCATTTCCGGCCTCGCTGATGTTCGGCTGCGCTGGCGAGGCGTTGTCGCGTGATATCAGCATTGATCCGACGGAAATCGAACACGCCATGTGGGTCAGCAAAACCGAAATGATGCAGGCGTTTGCCGGGGATCATCCGGTGCTGCTGCCAGCGCGCAAAGGGGCCATTGCCCATTTTCTGTTACAGAACTGGCTTGCAGATACGCTGGACTAAGGAAACACTGTCCTGAAGGACTGAGCAGTAAAGGCCGCGATGCAGTTTTCAGCGCGTGAAGATATTGAGGTACCAATTCAATCGGTGTTCCAGATGGTCGCCGACTTTGATCGGTTTGAACGGTTGGCAATGCGCAGAGGCATCGACGTTCGGCGCCGCACCGCAGAAGGACCAATCGAGGCCGGAACCACGTGGGATACTGAATTCAAGCTGCGTGGAAAACCAAGGCAGATGTCGGTTCAAATGACGGGATTCGAATGCCCTTCGCAAATGCGGTTCGAAGCGGTCAGCAAAGGTATGACCGGGGTCACAACGGTAGATCTGCTTGCCTTGTCGCAACGCCGGACGCGCCTGAATGTTGAAATGTCACTGGCCGCCAAATCCCTGCCCGCGCGTCTGCTGCTGCAATCTTTGAAACTGGGACAGTCGCGATTTCGCAAGAGATTTCAGATCCGCCTGGGCGAATTCGCCCGAGAACTGGAGCAGCGATACCTGCACGGACAGTGATTGGGCCCGTGATCGGAGGACAGCAGCGGCGCATGGCACACGTCATTTTCCGGCACGGCGCGTCAATTAGCGGTAAAACTACACTTGCCCGATTGGTGCAACAGAAAATCGAAAGACCGTTCTGGCATGTATCTCTTGATCATCTTCGAGACAACGGTGTGATTCCCTATCAGCAATACAAAAGCGGTGCATTCGATTGGTCTGCGGATCGGGCGGCGATTTTCAAAGGATTTCACAGATCCATTGCGGCCTATGCCGATGCAGGCAACAACCTGATCCTGGATCATATACTGGACACACCCGGTTGGGTGGGGGAATTGCGCGAGATATTGAAACCACATGACGTGCTGTTTGTTGCGCTCCATTGCTCAGTCCCCGTTCTTGCTGCGCGAGAACGTGCAAGAGGAGATCGTCGCGAAGGAAGTGCGGCTCAGGATCAGGCCAGTATCCACTTGGGTCGGCGCTATGATCTTGAGCTGAACGCAGAAGATCACGTCGAGCACAATGTGCAAGCGATCCTTGATGCATGGCGGGATCAGAAAAGATGTTCGGAATTCAGCTGCTGATCCGCCTGCTTCTAATACTATCCGCGGGATTGCGCGGCCGGATACACCCCCAGAACCTCTACGTTGGTTGTAAAGTGATGCAACTCATCCATGGCCAGTTTCACATTCCTGTCCTCGGGATGTCCAACAATGTCGGCGTAAAACTGGGTGGCAGTGAACGAGCCGTCCACCATGTAGCTTTCCAGCTTGGTCATGTTGATTCCATTTGTCGCGAAACCGCCCATGGCCTTGTATAGCGCGGCGGGAATGTTGCGCACCTGAAAGACAAAGCTTGTGATCATGCCATGATCTCCGCGCCGTGAAACGTCTGCCTGACGGGACATCACAAGGAACCGTGTCGTGTTGTCATCCTTGTCTTCGATATGGCGGGCCAGAACATTCAGACCATAGATTTCCCCTGCCAATTCGCTGGCCAGCGCAGCGGAATGAAGATCGCCGGCCTCGGCGACCTCTCGTGCGGCGCGCGCATTGTCGGGGCTGACACGGCCGCGAATATCGTGATCCCGCAGAAAGCCCGCGCATTGAGGCAGCAGGACAAGATGGGAATGCGCTTCGGCGATGTCTTCGAGCCGGGCGCCCGGGACACCCAGCAGATTGATATGGACCCTGACAAATGCCTCATCGATGATGTGCAAGCCGCTGTGCGGCAACAGCCGGTGAATGTCGGCCACCCGCCCATACGTGGTGTTTTCCACCGGCAGCATCGCCAGTTCAGCCGCGCCGGAACGCACCGATTCGATCACATCCTCGAATGTGCGGCATGGCATCGCCTCCAGATCCGGTCGCGCGGTGCGACAGGCTTCGTGGCTGTAGGCGCCGGGTTCGCCTTGAAAGGCAATGTACTGGGTCATTGTGGTCGATTCCGTGCAACAAGTTTGATGTTGGGCGTTTAGTCGCGGTGTCTATACCTTGCCTCTCGTCAGGGGAAGGCTTAGACCTTCGCGCAGACAGCTGAAATGGACAAGCGATCAATGTTCGACACGATGACAGTTACCAAGGCCGCCGCTGGCCTGTTTAGTACCTTCCTGGTTCTGCTTCTGGCCAAATGGGGGGCTGATATCCTCTATCACGCGGGTGGTCATGGGGATGCTCAGGCGTCCTACATTATTGAGACCGAGAGTACAGGCGAAAGCCCGGATGGCGAGGAAGTTGTGTTCGAAGACATGCTGGCTGCGGCTGATCCGGAAAAAGGCGCACGCGTGTTCCGCAAGTGCACCGCATGTCATAAGCTGGAAGACGGTGCAAACGGGACCGGCCCCTATCTGTACGCTGTCGTGGACCGCCCGCTTGGCGCTGCCAAGGGATTTGGCGGATACTCGGCCGAGATGCTGGCACATGGCGGCAATTGGACGCCCGAGGCGCTGGATGCGTTCCTGGAGCGCCCAAGCGATTACATCCCCGGTACGACTATGAGTTTTGCCGGTCTGAGAAAGCCTGAAGAACGCGCAGATGTGATTGCCTATCTTCAGACCATCGGCAACTGAGTGCCGTTTGACCGAAAAATCGACAGCCGCTGCCCAGTGCAGCGGCTTTTTTTGTCTCAGCTAATCTTCACAAAGCGTTCACGCATTCTAAACTTGAAACTGTCAGTGCTGGACCTTTAGCTGTCGCGCACGACATAGAAAACCGATGATCCGGAGGATGAGACATATGACCCCCCGCCTGGCCCGTGCGCATGACACCAAGTTTAAAGTATGGCGTACGGTTCTGGGGCTGTCGGCTGCGTTGGCGGTTGGTGCGGCTCAGATTGCAGCGGCCAACGACGAAGATCTGACGCGCAGCCACGGATATTCGTACTTTGGTAATCTGGACTACCCGGCGGATTATCCGCATCTGAACTATGTCAACCCGGACGCACCCAAAGGCGGAGAACTGTCGCTGTCCGCATCTGGGACATTTGATTCCCTGAACCCGTATTCGCGCAAAGGCCGCAGCGGTGCTTTGACCACCATCCAGTATGATCGACTGTTCGAAAGCGCGGATGACAGCGTCGGTCAGTATTACGGGGTTCTTGCGGAAAGCCTGGAATACGACGCAGGTCGGAATTTCGTTGTTTTCAACTTGCGCCCCGAGGCGACGTTCTGGGATGGTACCCCGGTTACCGCGGAAGATGTTGTTTACAGCCATCGCCTGTTCATCGAACAAGGTCTGCCCTCGTACGCGCAGGCCGTCGGGCGCATGGTGACCGGAGCCGAAGCGCTGGATGATCATACGGTGAAATTCACCTTCGACCCCGACGTGACGCGTCGCAGCTTGATTGAAACGGTAGGTTCCACGCCTGTTTTCTCGAAAGCGTGGTTTGAAGCGGACGACTCCCGCCGTCTGGATGAACCGCGTCTGGATGTGGCTGTTGGATCGGGGCCCTACAAACTGGACAGCTACGACATCAACCGACGGATCGTTTACAAGCGCCGGGATGATTACTGGGGCAAAGATCTGCCGTTCAATGTGGGCCGGAACAATTTCGACACAATCCGTGTGGAGTACTTTGCAGATCAGACGGCAGCGTTCGAAGGGTTCAAGGCCGGCGAATACACCATGCGGATCGAAAGCGATCCCAAGCTGTGGGCGACCGGCTATAATTTCCCGAAGCTGACCGAGGGGTTTGTCCTGCGTGACGAAATCACGGACGGGAGCCCGCCGACCCCGTCCGGCTTTGTGTTCAATCTTGGCAGGCCGCAATTTGCAGACAAGAACGTGCGCAAGGCGCTGGCGCTGGCGTTCAACTTTGAATGGGCTAACGAGTCGCTTTTGTTTGGACTGAACGCGCCGCGCAATTCTTTTGTGCAGGGAACACCGTTGCAGGCGCAAGGCGTGCCAGAGGGGGCCGAACTGGCATTTCTGGACTCGCTTGGCGATGTTGTGCCTGCCGATTTTTTGGCTGAACCGGCTGTATCTGCGCATGAATCCAATCCGGCGCGTTTGAATGACCGGCGCAATCTGCGCCAGGCGTCAAAGATGCTGGATGATGCAGGATGGCCCGTTGGTGAAGGCAATGTGCGTCGCAATGCACAGGGACAGACGCTGCGGGTGAACATCCCTTACCCGTCGAACCTGCCCACGTCGACGGCCACAATGATTGAAACCTATGTTCAGAACCTTCAGGCGCTGGGCATTGATGCATCGGCAGAGAAGGTTGATCCTGCCCAATACACCCTGCGCAGCCGCGAGCGGGACTACGATATGGTGTATTCGACCCGTTATGGCTCGTTTTTGTCGACTGGTGGGGGACTGAGCCAGATGTATGGGTCGGAGGAGGCCGCTTTCAGCCTGTTCAATCCCGCCGGGCTGGCAAGCCCGTTGGTGGATGCGATTATCGAATCTTCGTTTGAAACGGACAATCAAACCGATCAGGACACGGCACTGATGGCATTGGACCGGGCGTTGCGGTATGAGTTCTTTGTGATCCCCGTAGGATACATCGCGGACTACTGGACAGCGTATTACGACATGTATGAATACCCGGAAAATCTGCCGCCTTATTCGCTTGGCTATCTGGATCTGTGGTGGATCGACCCCGAGAAGGAAGCCGCGTTGAAAGCGAAAGGCGCACTGCGTTAACATGGGCGCCTATATACTAAGACGTCTTTTGCTGGTCATCCCCACCTTGCTGGGCATCATGATCTTGAACTTCACGCTGGTGCAGTTTGTGCCTGGCGGACCCGTAGAACAGATCATTGCGCAGATTGAAGGTCAGGGCGACGTCTTTGCAGGCTTTGCTGGTGGCGGCGACGCTGGGGCCGGTGCCGAACCGGCCGGGGGCGTCTTTGATGACAAATATGTGGGCGCACGGGGTTTGCCGCCCGAGTTTATCGCTGAACTGGAAAAAGAGTTCGGGTTCGACAAACCGCCGCTGGAACGTTTTCTGATCATGATGGGCAACTATCTGACGCTGGATTTCGGAGAGAGCTATTTTCGCTCGATCAGCGTGATCGATCTGGTGCTGGAAAAGATGCCGGTATCGATCTCGCTGGGTTTGTGGTCGACGCTGATCGCCTATCTGGTCTCGATCCCGCTGGGTATCCGCAAGGCCGTGAAAGACGGATCGCAGTTCGATACCTGGACCAGCGGGGCCATTATCGTGGCGTATGCGATCCCGGGCTTTCTGTTCGCCATTTTGCTGTTGGTTCTGTTCGCCGGCGGCTCTTACTGGCAGATATTTCCGTTGCGGGGGCTGACCTCGGACAATTGGGACAGTCTGAGCCTGTTGGGCAAGATTGCGGATTATTTCTGGCATATAGCGTTGCCAATAACGGCACTTACAATCTCGGCTTTTGCGACCCTGACCTTGCTGACAAAAAATTCGTTTCTTGATGAGATTAAAAAACAATATGTCATGACGGCCCGCGCCAAAGGGCTGGGTGAGCGCAAGGTCCTGTATGGGCACGTGTTCCGGAATGCCATGCTGATTGTCATTGCGGGCTTTCCGGCTGTTTTCATCGGTGTGTTTTTCGGTGGGTCAATCATTATTGAAACGATCTTTTCGCTGGACGGCCTTGGCCGCCTTGGATTCGAGGCTGCGGTGGCGCGCGATTATCCGGTTATCTTTGGCACCCTGTTCATTTTCGGTCTGATGGGGTTGGTTGTCGGTATAATCAGCGACCTGATGTACGTCCTTGTCGATCCGCGCATCGATTTCGAAAAGCGAGAGGGATAAATGGCGCTTTCCCCTCTCAATCAGCGCCGCTGGCGCAATTTTCGCCGCAATGGCAGGGCATTCTGGTCGCTGATCGTCTTTGCGGTGCTGTTTGGCCTGTCCCTGTTTGCCGAATTCATCGCCAACGACAAACCGATCCTTGTGAAATACCGGGGTGAATTCTACGCGCCGATTTTCAGTTTCTATGCTGAAACCGAATTCGGCGGCGATTTCCAGACCGAGGCGATCTATCGCGATCCCGAGGTTATGTGCCTGATCGACAGCGGCGGTCTGGAACAGTGTTTTGACGACCCCGAAGGGATCATCGAACAGATCGACGCGGGCACTTATCAGGCCGAAGGGTTCGAGCGTGGCTGGGCCATCTGGCCACCGATCCCCTATTCGTACAACACCAGCGTGGATCGCCCGGGTGCGGCCCCGCTGCCACCGAATGGTCAGAACCTGCTGGGTACTGATGATACGAAAAGGGATGTGTTGGCCCGCGTAATTTATGGCTTTCGGCTATCCATCCTGTTCACGCTGATTGTGACGGGCGCGGCCAGTCTGATCGGTATCTTCGCCGGTGCTATCCAGGGGTTCTTTGGTGGCTGGCTGGACCTGATCTTTCAGCGCATTATCGAAATCTGGTCAGCGACCCCGTCGCTGTATGTGATCATCATCATGTTCGCCATTCTCGGACGAAGTTTCTGGCTGTTGGTCGCGCTGATGATCTTGTTCAGCTGGACCGGGCTGGTGGGTGTGGTTCGGGCCGAGTTCCTGCGCGCCCGCAATCTGGAATACGTGCGCGCGGCGCGTGCGTTGGGGGTAGGTAACATGACCATCATGTTCCGCCACATGCTGCCCAATGCGATGGTCGCCACCCTGACATTTATGCCGTTCATCGTAACGGGTACCATTGGCGGTTTGGCCTCGCTGGATTTTCTGGGCTTCGGTCTACCGTCCTCGGCCCCGTCTTTGGGTGAACTGACCTTGCAGGCGAAACAGAACCTTCAGGCGCCCTGGCTGGCCTTCACCGCCTTTTTCACATTTGCCATCATGCTGTCGCTCTTGGTCTTTATATTCGAAGGCGTGCGCGATGCGTTCGATCCCAGAAAGACATTCTCATGAGCCTGCTGGATGTGAACAACCTTAAGGTCTCGTTCCGGCAGGACGGACAGGTCGCCGCAGCGGTCAAAGGCGTGTCTTTCACCGTGGACCGCGGCGAAACGGTCGCGTTGGTGGGTGAATCCGGGTCGGGCAAATCCGTAACAGCCCTGTCCACCGTTTCGCTGTTGGGTGACAGCGCGATGGTCGAAGGCTCGGTCACGTATGACGGGCAAGAGATGATCGGCGCATCCCAGGACAGTCTGATGGATGTGCGCGGCAACGATATCAGCTTTATCTTTCAAGAGCCGATGACCTCGCTGAACCCGCTGCACACGATCGAAAAGCAGATGGCGGAGTCTCTGGCGCTGCACCAGGACGTCACGGGCAGTGCCGCACGCGAGCGGATTGTCGAATTGCTTGTCAAAGTTGGTATCCGGGACCCCGAGGACCGGCTGGACAGTTATCCGCATCAATTGTCCGGCGGCCAACGGCAGCGCGTGATGATTGCGATGGCGCTGGCGAACAAGCCGGACATCCTGATCGCAGATGAACCGACAACGGCGCTGGATGTCACCATTCAGGCGCAGATTCTGGAATTGCTGGCGGAACTGCAAAAATCCGAGGACATGGGGATGCTGTTTATCACGCATGACCTGGGCATTGTTCGCCGTATCGCGGACCGGGTGTGCGTCATGAAGGATGGCGAAATCGTCGAAACAGGGGCAACCGCAGAAATTTTTGACAATCCGCAGCATCCCTATACTCAGAAACTGCTTGCGGCAGAGCCGTCGGGCCATCCGGTTCCGATTGCATCGGATGCAGAAGAAATTGCCCGGACCGAACATCTGAAAGTCTGGTTCCCGATCCAGCGCGGGTTTCTGAAGCGGACGGTCGGATACGTGAAGGCGGTGAACGACGCGACCTTTAGCGTGCGCGCCGGTGAGACGCTTGGCATCGTTGGCGAAAGCGGCTCGGGCAAGACGACACTGGCGCTTGCAATCATGCGGCTGATCGCCTCTGAAGGCGGCATTACCTTCCGCGATCAGGATGTACGACGCTGGTCGACGCGTGAATTGCGACGGTTGCGCAAGGATATGCAGATCGTGTTTCAGGACCCGTTCGGCAGCCTGAGCCCGCGTATGACATGTCAGCAGATCATCGCCGAAGGTTTGGCGATTCATAATGTTGATGCGCACCGCGCGCCGCGGGATCTGGTTGCAGATGTGATGGTCGAGGTTGGGCTGGACCCGATTTCAATGGATCGTTATCCGCACGAGTTCTCTGGCGGGCAACGTCAACGTATCGCCATTGCCCGTGCTATGGTTCTGCGCCCCAAACTGCTGGTTCTGGACGAACCGACAAGCGCGCTGGATATGACGGTGCAAGTGCAGATTGTCGATCTGTTACGTGACCTGCAACGTAAATATGGGCTGGCTTATCTGTTCATCAGTCATGATCTCAAGGTCGTGCGAGCCATGTCCCACAACGTGATTGTGATGCGAAACGGGGACGTCATCGAAATGGGCGCGGCAGAAGATCTGTTTGAACATGCCAAAACCGATTACACCCGCGAATTGATTGCGGCGGCGGGCTGAGACCCGCCGCACGCCGTCTCAGGCGCTTGCTTTTTCCTGTTCAGCCGGTTTGGGAACCGGTCCGCGCAGTTCTTCATAGTGATCAAAGCTCAGTTTGACCCAGCCTGTTCCGCGCGTGGCGCTTGCAAGGGATCTGTGTAACTCATCCTGAGCCACGGCCGGAAGCTGCGCGTTGAAGATTTCCCAGCCTGACGCGTCGGGGTTGCCTTCGAACCCCAGCACTTGCCCTTGAAGGGAACTGATGGTCGGAACAAGATCGCCGACAAAATCTGACGGCAAGTGGATTTCCGCCATCAGGATCGGTTGTAGAACCACCGGCTTTGCCTGCGGCAGCGCCTCGCGAACGGCGTTCTTGCCAGCGGTCCGAAAGGCGTAATCGGAACTGTCCACATTGTGGTGCTTGCCATCGCTCAGCGTGACTTTGACGTCGACGACCGGGAAACCTTCGGGGCCTTGCACCAAGGCGTCCCGCGCACCGTGTTCGACAGAAGGGATATAGTTTTTGGGTACGGCTCCGCCTTTTACGATCTCTTCGAACTGAAATCCGGACCCGCGCGGCATCGGCGCGACTGAAATGACGACATCGGCAAACTGCCCCGCACCGCCTGACTGTTTGCGGTGTCGGTGGCGATGTTCGATTGGTGCGCGTATCGTTTCGCGGTAGGCGGTATCGACCTGTCCAGCAGCGATTTCGACACTAAAGTCCTCGTCCAGCTTTGTGGTGACGCGCCGCATGTGCTGTGGGCCCTGAGACCCCAGAATGGCGTGACCGCTTAGTTCATCCTGTTCAAGGTGCAGGCCCGGATCAATTTCGACCAGGCGTGCCAGCGCATTTGATAGCCGTGCGTCATCGCGTTCATGGGCAGGCGACACAATTTGTCGATGCGCGATCGGATGTGATGCGGCCCAGTCCGGCAGGGGGGTTGCGGACGCGGAATCGTAGATAAAACCGGGGTTCAGATGATCGGATTTGACAGCCAGGCCGATCTGTCCGGCCTCAAGCGTTGCGATCTGGGTCTTTGCGTCCAGGGTGGTCAGATTACCAACCGTTTCCCCGCCCAGGGTCTCATGCGCCGTGATACCGTCGCCCAGGCCGCGCACAACAATGATCTTGCCAATGTGTTTTTTGACATCTGCAAATCCGGCAATCGCCCGCGCCTGGTCATTGGCTTCGTCACGACCGGCGGCAATGTCAAACTCGGGCGCTTCGTGACGCAGCGCCTTCATCAGCCGGGTCAGACCGTTGCCCTGACTTGCGGTGCCCAGACAGGCTGGGATCAACTGATTTTTCTGAAGCACCTGCGCAGCCAGATCGTACACTTCGGCGCTTGGCGGCTGCTTGTCTTCGATCAATTGTTCAAGCAGATGATCATCGAAGTCCGACAGTGTTTCAAGCAGCTCGGTGCGGGCCTCCTGTTCGCGATCTTCCACCGACTGGGGCAATTCGATCAAGGCCGAAGGCTGACCTTCCTGATACTTCCAGGCGCGCTCCGAGATCAGATCCACCGCGCCGATGATTGTGTCCCCCTCGCGGATCGGGACCTGCCGCAAGGCGATGTGATGCGTGCAATAGGTTTGCAGCGCCGCGATGATATCGCGGATGCGGCCGTTGGGGTTGTCCATGCGATTGATGAACAGGAAACAGGGAATTCCGGCCTCTTCAACCAACCTCAGATAGGGTGCGCACAGAACGGCGGCATCAGGATCGGGTGGAACAACAACCACAGCCGCGTCCGAGATGGCCATTGCAGGTCCGACATAGGCCAGCGCATCGCCACCACCGTCCACGTCGATGGCGCACCATGGTTCGTCCAAGTAAGAAAAACCGTGCAGGTGCACGGTTCCGGAAACATCGAATATGGTGGATCGCCCGTCGAGGCGGCTGATGGCCTCGACCAATGTTGTTTTGCCCGATTGGCTGGGCCCCAGGACGGTGAAAACGCGCATAGGTGCTGTCCCTCTTTCAGGTTGCAGTTTTCTGCACGAAAGGGGCTGTTGCGCGCGGACGCGCTGCCATGGTGTGTCTGTATTTTCGCCCGCCTCAGACCGCCAGACGGCGCACCGCCCGGCCTGTCAAGTCTGGAGAATATCAATGGCGGGCGTCAAGCCCCTGTTGCGATCTGTTGTGCTTGGGCCGATATCGGCCGGCGCATTTGCGTTCAGATTGCCGAACTGTGACCGGCCTTGCCCGGGCCGTATGCATCAAACCCCTGGGCTATCATGCGTGTCAGGGCGCGTGCTTCTTGCGGAACAAAAAGACCACGTTCGTTGACGCGCAGCAGACCGCCGAACGCAGCGTTGGCCGCGAGGAACATATCCTGCAACTCGGCCGCAGGGATATCGTGATCGCGCAAGATTTCTTTCGAATCGATGCGGAATTCGCACATCAGCGCCTCAATCAGGCGGGCGCGCAGACTGTCCTGACCTTTGAACCGATGTCCGCGCGCGGTGGAAAACCGTCCATCACGAATCGCCTTGATGTGGGCCGACGTCGCCGATGCGTTCTGCGCGTAGCCTTGCGGAAACCGCGAGATAGAGCTGGCCCCGACACCAATCAGCACCTTGGCCTGATCGTCGGTATAGCCTTGAAAGTTCCGTTTAAGCTGACCGGATTTCAGAGCTTGCGTCAAGCCATCCTGCTGCGTGGCGAAATGGTCGATGCCGATCTCGGCGTAGTTGTCCCAGACAAACAGTCGGCGGGCGATATCGAACAGCTCCAGTCGCTGCTCGGGTGTTGGCAACAAATCTGACGGTATCATTTGCTGACGCTTGGCCATCCAGGGCACATGCGCATAGCCGTACAGGGCGACGCGGTCCGGGTTGAGCGACAGCAGCTTTTGCACACTTTCGGTCATGCGGGCTTTGGTCTGATGCGGCAGGCCGAACAGAATATCGGCGTTCAGACTGCTGATGCCACGGGCCCGTATCATGTCTATTGCCTGACGGGTTGTGTCATAACTCTGGATGCGCCCGATCGTTTTCTGGATTTCCTCGTCGAAATCCTGAACCCCGATAGAGGCGCGGTTCATGCCTGCTTGGGCCAGAACATCCAGCCGCGGCTCGTCTATTTCGTTTGGATCGATCTCGACCGAAAACTCTGCGTTTGGACCCAGAGGAACAATGCCCAGAATATGCGCGGCCAGATCGCGCATTGCGTCCGGGTTCAGCAGCGTGGGGGTTCCACCACCCCAATGCAGCCGTGACAGAACCACGCCTTGCGGCAGACGCCGGGCCAGAAGATCCAGCTCGGCCTTCAAGGTATCTACATACGCGATCACTGGATTGTCGGTCTGCGTCCCCTGGGTTCTGCACGCGCAAAACCAGCAGAGCCTGCGGCAGAACGGTACATGGACATACAGTGAAATGGCGCTGCCGGGTGCGATACCGGCTATCCAGTCGCCGAAAAGGTCGGCCCCCACATCATCGCTGAAATGTGGGGCCGTGGGATAGCTGGTATAGCGCGGCACCTTCGCGTCAAAAAGTCCAAGCTTCGCCAATTGTGATTTCACTATCATGGCGATACCATTACCCAGAGTTCCGCCCAGGTACCTTGACCGAGATCAAGTGGAAACGCCCATGACAATGAAAGCACAGTTTGATCATTTCAACTGCGAGGATTGTCCCATTCGCCATCGTGCCGTATGCGCACGATGTGATGCACAGGAATTGGAGCAGCTGGAAGCCATCAAGTATTACCGCAACTTCGAAGCGGGACAGACGATCATTTGGTCCGGTGATCAGATGGGGTTTGTCGGATCCGTTGTGTCCGGCATCGCCACACTGACGCAAACGATGGAGGACGGACGCACCCAGATGGTTGGCCTGTTGCTGCCCAGCGACTTTGTCGGGCGTCCGGGTCGGGACGCTGCCGCCTATGATGTTCAGGCAACAACTGATGTCGTCATGTGCTGTTTTCGAAGGAAGCCGTTTGAAAGCCTGATGAGCACGACGCCCCACATCGCGCATCGTCTGTTGCAGATGACACTGGACGAGCTTGATGCCGCGCGCGAATGGATGCTGGTTCTGGGGCGCAAGACAGCCCGTGAAAAAATTGCCAGCCTGCTGTCGATTATTGCCCGCAGAGACGCCTCGATCAGTCAAAAAGGGCTGTCAGGGCCGATCATGTTTGACCTGCCCCTGACCCGCGAGGCGATGGCAGACTACCTCGGGCTGACGCTTGAGACGGTCAGCCGCCAGATATCGGCCCTGAAACGGGACGAGGTGATCAAGCTGACAGGCAAACGTCATGTCACGATACCGGACATGGGCCGGCTGATGGAAGAGGCAGGGGACGATTCGGATGGGGGCTATCTGAACTGATCACGTTCTGCCGTGACGTGCCGTGCCAGCCATGTTTTACTGGATGCACGGAAACGGATCTGGAGAGACGGGTATGGAATTCAGTAGTCTTTTGGCCATGTTGCTGATCGGTGCAATTGCCGGTTGGCTGTCGGGCAAGATCATGGAAGGACGTGGGTTTGGCCTGTTCGGCAATATCATCGTTGGTGTTGTCGGAGCTTTTCTGGCCGGTCTGATCTTTCCCGCATTGGGTTTTGCCGTGGGCGGGGGACTGGTGTCGTCAATTTTCTTTGCAACGGTCGGGGCCGTAATCCTGCTGTTTCTGATTGGTCTGGTCCGACGCGGCTAGGCGCGCGCACTGGCCCTACTGAGGCTTTGGTGGATTGGCTAATGGGCCAGAAACACCGGAACCAGGGCCCGTTCCAATATGTTTCGGGTTGCTCCGCCCAAAATGGCTTCGCGGAAACGCGAATGCCCATAGGCCCCCATGACGATCATATCCGCGTCTGTGTCGGCGGCGTGACGGTTCAGAATATCGGATACACGGGTCATCGTCTGACCAAGCACGTCGATTTCACACTTAACGCCGTGCCGCGCCAGCATCTGGGACAGCATGCCACCCGGATCGGAACGGTCCGGACCGTGACGGGGCGGGTCGATCACGACGATGCGCGCCAGATCGGCTTGTCTTAGAAAGGGCAGGGCGCGGCGCACTGCGCGCATGGCTTCGACGCTTTCGTTCCATCCGATCAGAATTCTGCGCGGGTCTGAAACATGCGGGCCGTCATTTGGCACGACCAGAACAGGCGCGTGACCTTCGAACATGGCCGCCTCGATGATTGGCACGGCTTCGGCCCCCCGATTGTCACCGTAAGGATGCGGCAACACCACAAGATCACAGAACCGCGCCCGGTGGGCAACATGGCGCCCGATATCCGCAAGCTGAACAACACCGCTGTCGGCTGACCATCGAACATCTGACCGGCCAAGAACCTTCTGAGCGAAGGCCAGCAATGCGCCCGCATCCGCATGTGCCCGGTTCAGCGTTTCCTGAAGGATCAGGGCGTTGGTGCCGGCATAGTAATACCCTGTCTGACTGCGATCCACGCCCAGACACAGGACTTCAGTATGGGCATCCAACCTATCAGCCAACGCCACCATCCGGGCCAGTACGTTCCTGGCAGACTGTGTTTCGGTCATGATTGTGAGCAGAGATTTATACGCCATTGCAACCTCGTATTTTGATCGGCCGGTCTGATGCGGCCGTGCGCCAGTCCTCTGCTTTATCCGTGTCACAGGAATGGCCCGGCAGTCTTGACTCAGATCAAAGCGCAACACCCGGGGATCGGACACAACAGCAGACATACAAAAAAGGTTTCGCGCATCAGCCGGTATGCGCGGGGCACGATAAAGGGACGCAATATGTCGAATTATATCAAGCTGATCGTGCTTGGCCTTGTGGTGCTGTTTGCTGCCATAGGGTCAAATTATGCACGGGATCTGGCGTATCAGGTGCATGCGATTCTGGTGATGATTATTGCCGCCGGTCTGTTCATCTGGACGCTTCGCAATACGGATGAGCCAGATATTCTGACGGATCGTTCAACGGAATACATGGATGATGTGATCCGGTATGGCGTGATCGCAACGGCCTTTTGGGGCGTTGTCGGGTTTCTGGCGGGAACCTTCATTGCGTTTCAACTGGCCTTTCCAACGCTGAACTTTGAATGGGCGCAAGGCTATCTGAACTTTGGGCGGTTGCGCCCGCTGCACACTTCAGCGGTGATTTTTGCCTTTGGGGGTAACGCTCTGATCGCGACTTCGTTCTACGTGGTTCAACGCACCAGCGCTGCCCGCCTATGGGGCGGAAATCTGGCGTGGTTTGTGTTCTGGGGCTACCAGCTGTTCATCGTGTTGGCCGCAACCGGCTATGTATTGGGGGGCACCCAGTCCAAGGAATATGCCGAGCCTGAATGGTATGTGGATCTGTGGCTGACCCTGGTCTGGGTTGCCTATCTGGCCGTCTATCTGGGTACGATCGTAAAGCGCAAGGAGCCTCATATCTACGTGGCCAACTGGTTTTACCTGGCGTTTATCGTGACGGTTGCCATGCTGCATCTGGTCAACAACATGACGGTTCCCGTCAGCTTTTGGGGTTCAAAATCGGTCATCGTCTGGTCGGGCGTACAGGACGCCATGATCCAGTGGTGGTATGGACACAACGCTGTGGGCTTCTTCCTGACCGCGGGCTTCCTGGGCATGATGTACTACTTCATCCCGAAACAGGCCGAACGTCCGGTATTCTCGTACAAGCTGTCGATCATCCACTTTTGGGCGCTGATCTTCCTGTATATCTGGGCCGGTCCGCACCATCTGCACTATACCGCGCTTCCCGACTGGGCTTCGACGCTGGGCATGGTGTTCTCAATCGTGCTGTGGATGCCGTCCGGGGCAGGTATGCTCAACGGGCTGATGACCCTGTCAGGTGCATGGGACAAGTTGCGCACCGACCCGATCATCCGCATGATGGTCATCTCGGTTGGATTTTACGGCATGTCCACCTTTGAAGGCCCGATGATGTCGATCCGTGCGGTGAACTCGCTCAGCCACTACACCGACTGGACCATTGGCCACGTGCATTCGGGCGCGCTGGGCTGGAACGGGATGATCACCTTTGGTGCGCTGTATTTTCTTGTCCCGGTTCTGTGGAAGCGCGAGCGGCTGTATTCGCTGCAAATGGTTAGCTGGCATTTCTGGCTCGCCACCATCGGCATCGTGCTCTACGCCGCGTCGATGTGGGTCACCGGTATCATGGAGGGCCTGATGTGGCGTGAAGTGGATGCCAACGGCTTTCTGGTGAATTCGTTCGCCGACACCGTGGCCGCCAAGTTCCCGATGTATGTGGTGCGCGGTCTGGGTGGAGTGCTGTACGTCGCCGGATCGGTGATCATGTGCTACAATCTCTGGATGACTGTACGGAAGGCGCCGGCCCGAGAGGCCAGCCTGACCGTCGCGGTTCCGGCTGAATAGAGGGAGGCCGGAGCAATGGCAATTCTCGACAAACACAAAATCCTTGAAACCAATGCGACCCTGCTGCTGATTTTCAGTTTTCTGGTCGTAACCATCGGTGGCATCGTACAGATCACCCCGTTGTTCTATCTTGAGAACACCATTGAAAAGGTAGAGGGGATGCGCCCCTACACGCCTTTGGAACTGGCGGGTCGTGACATTTACATCCGCGAAGGATGCTACACCTGCCACAGTCAGATGATCCGACCCATGCGGGACGAGGTCGAGCGCTATGGGCATTATTCGCTGGCGGCAGAGTCGATGTATGACCACCCGTTCCAGTGGGGTTCCAAGCGCACAGGACCGGATCTGGCCCGTGTCGGCGGCCGTTATTCGGACCAATGGCATGTGGATCATCTGCGCGATGCACAATCCGTGGTACCGGAATCCGTAATGCCGAAATACGGGTTTCTGGAAAACCGCAATCTGGATGGCGCGTATATCGGTGACGTTATGGCCGCGAACGCTTTTGTCGGCACACCATACACCGAAGATATGCTGGAAAACGCTGTGCTTGATTTTCGCGCTCAAGCCGATCCCGACAGCGATTATGACGGTTTGCTCGAACGATATGGCGACAAGGTCAACATACGCAATTTCGACGGACAGCCCGAACTGACCGAGGCCGACGCTTTGATCGCCTATTTGCAAATGCTGGGAACATTGGTCGATTTCTCGACCTTTACCCCGGATGCGAGCCGCTAGGGAGGGGAAGATGGAAGAATACACCCTTTTACGGCAGTTCGCGGACAGTTGGATGCTGTTGTTATTGTTTGCCTTCTTTGTCGGTATCGTTGTCTGGGTTTTCCGACCCGGTGCCAGCAAGGAATACAACGACACCGCCAATATCCCATTCAGGCATGTCGATGCCCCGGCGCCTCGCCAGGCGGGTGATACAGCCACGCCCCAAGGGGATAACCATAAAGCCGCGTCCCAACAGGGCGACAAATCCGCCGAATCCAAGGAGGCGAGGCCATGAGCAAAACACCTGAAAAATTGCCGGGCGATCCAAAGACAACCGGGCACAGCTGGGATGGTCTGGAAGAGTTCGACAACCCGATGCCGCGTTGGTGGCTTTGGACGTTCTACGTCACCATTGTCTGGGGTGTGATCTACACAATCATGTATCCTGCGTGGCCGCTGGTGCAATCGGCAACAGCCGGTATCACGGGCTGGTCATCACGTGCAGAAGTTCAACAAGAGCTGATCGCCTTCGAAGAGGCAAACGCCCCCTGGAATGCCAAGCTGGTGGAAACTCCGCTGGATGACATTTCGAAAGATCCAGAGTTGCAGCAATACGCCGTCAATTCCGGCAGTGCCGTCTTTCGAACCTGGTGTGCCCAGTGTCACGGATCGGGCGCGCAGGGTGCCCTTGGTTTTCCGAACCTTCTGGACGACGCTTGGTTGTGGGGCGGAACCCTGGACGACATCGTCTATACCGTCAGCTACGGTATCCGCAATGAAGAAAGCGATGATGCCCGATGGTCCGAAATGCCAGCCTTTGGTGAGATACTGGAGCCCGAGGAAATCACGCAGGTGGTGCAATATGTCATGTCCCTGACCAATGCACAGACCGACGATGCGGCCGCCCGGGCCGGAGAGGTGGTGTATCAGGACAATTGTGCCGCCTGTCACGGTGAAAATGGCGAAGGCGACATTTATCAGGGTGCGCCGAATCTGACCGATGCCATCTGGCTTTACGGTGGCAGCCAGGAGGCGTTGACCGAAACAGTGACGTACAGCCGCTTTGGCGTCATGCCGCCTTGGGACACGCGCCTGACCGAGGCGCAGATTCGCGCCGTATCTGCCTATGTTCACCAGTTGGGCGGGGGTCAATAGAAACGCAAGAGCACCGTCGGGCTGTTCGCGGTCCGACGGGTGTCGCACCGGTTGTTCGCTCTGTTCGCGCGTTTTCCGAACAGCCGGTGCGATCTTCAAACCCCGCGTGCCCGGTTGACCGGCACTGGGTCGCACGTGCCAAACATCAGTCCAGACGATATGTCGTGCGCCGTTTCTGTCTGTCCGGATGCTTTTCCGAACGCTTGTTTCTGCTCCTGGTGTCCGGCCTGACGTGATCGCGCGGATGATCGGGTTCGGGTACCCGGGCAGCATTCATGAAGGTTTTGGCAAGAATTGAGAGCATTTTCTCACTCCTAAATGTCTTACTTCCAGATCTTGAAGCTGATCGCTGATCCAGTCAAACCCATCGACCAGGGACAATTCGTTCCAGGCTTCCAGTGCCTCGAGAAAC
>JBCCIK010000038.1:0-26564 GCA_039028255.1 Pseudomonadota bacterium
CGATAACACTATGCGGCGTCACAAGGGGTCGATTGCGTCGGTAATGGACGAGCTGTGCCTGCCGCGTCGGACGTTGAATGAGAAAATGGCCAAGTACGGATTGCAGCGGTCTGATTATCTGTGAGGGCAGAGGAGGGGGCCAGCCCCCTCTTGAGCCCGCAACTCAATTTGCCCCCGGGATATTTGAGGTCAGATCAATAGGTCCCGGGGCCTTCTATTGATCTTCTCGCAGTTTGCCCATTGTGTTTTCCACAGGACTGCTTTTATTGTGTCCTGACGGGCAGGGCTGTTTTGCGCCCAAAAGTCCCGAGTCTTTGAGTTTCGCTGCTCTGCTACTGATGGTGATCAATCCCGCATGGCAAAGCAGACCGATTGTGCCCCGGTTTTATGGGGCAGTGGAGTACCTGAGCCCGGATATCACGGGCGAAAGGAATAAATGGGCAGGCTGCGGTAAGCCGCGCCTGTCGGAGAAGAACCGCGATGACGCGCGCGCAACGTTTGAGAGACCGGGCAGGGGGCCAAAGCGCCAGACCCTGCCGCGCGCCGTCTGATATCGCCCTGACAAGACACCTCCCCAAAAGCGCCTGTCCGCCCGGACGGGTCAGGACAACGCGTTTGGCGCGGTGCACCAAGGACACATGGCTAAGAAAATGCTTATCGATGCCACCCACGCGGAGGAAACACGCGTTGTGGTGGTCGACGGGAACAAGGTTGAGGAATTCGACTTTGAATCCGAAAACAAACGCCAGCTTGCTGGCAACATCTATCTTGCAAAAGTAACCCGGGTCGAGCCGTCGCTGCAGGCGGCCTTTGTGGATTATGGCGGCAACCGGCACGGGTTTCTGGCCTTTTCTGAAATCCATCCTGATTACTATCAAATCCCCGTCGCCGACCGCGAGGCGCTGATGGAAGAAGAACGCGCCTATGCCGAAGCGATGAAGGCGCGCGACGATGCGGAAGAGGTCAAGCCAAAAAAGCGACGGTCGCGATCGCGCACCAAGGCCGCAGATGTAAAATCCGATGATGCGATAGAGTCGATGGATGTTGCGTCGGAACCGACGGGCATGGAAACCATCGATCTGGATGATGAGGACGAGACCGCGGGTATGGATGTGCCGGAAGGCACATCTCCGGTCGAGCTGGTGGCGGATACACCTGTCGAAGAACCGATTGACGAGGTGGACATCGAAGACATTGCGCCGGCTTCGGACGATCCCGAGGTTGAGGCGGCCGAGAACGAACAACCGGCTGACGAGCCGGATGCGGCCCCGGTGGATGATGCTGAAGACGTCCCTGAGCAGACGGAAGAGGTGAATGCCGCCGCAGATGCGGATGTGGCAGGGGATGCTCCAACCGAAGAGGTTGTGGCCAAATCCGATGAGGCTGATGAAGAACAGGACCGCTCGGACGCGGCAGCCAGGGACGAATCCATCGAGTCCGTTGCGGATGATGATGACAGCGATGATATCCGGCCACCGCGCAAACCGCGCGCCCGCCGGTACAAGATTCAGGAGGTCATCAAGGTCCGCCAGGTTCTGCTGGTTCAGGTGGTCAAGGAAGAGCGCGGCAACAAAGGCGCGGCGCTGACGACCTATCTGTCGCTGGCAGGCCGGTATTGCGTGCTGATGCCCAACACTGCGCGGGGCGGCGGCATTAGCCGCAAGATCACCAACGCGCCGGATCGCAAAAAGCTGAAGGAAATAGCCGCCGAAATTGATGTGCCCACCGGGGCGGGTCTGATCATTCGGACAGCGGGCGCCAAGCGCACCAAGTCCGAGATCAAGCGCGACTATGAATATCTGCAACGGCTGTGGGAGCAGATCAGGGAACTGACGCTGCAATCCATTGCGCCTGCAAAAATCTATGAGGAAGGCGATCTGGTCAAGCGGTCGATCCGCGACCTGTATAATCGGGATATTGACGAGGTTCTGGTCGAAGGTGAGGGCGGTTACCGCACCGCCAAGGACTTTATGAAGATGATCATGCCGTCCCACGCCAAGAACGTGAAACGGTATGAGGACGCGCTGCCTTTGTTTGCGCGGTATCAGGTGGAAAGCTATCTGGCGGGGATGTTCAATCCTACAGTGCAGCTGAAATCCGGCGGCTATATCGTGATTGGCGTGACCGAGGCGCTGGTGGCGATTGACGTGAACTCGGGCCGGGCGACCAAAGAAGGCTCGATCGAGGAAACCGCGCTGAAGACCAATCTGGAAGCTGCCGAGGAAGTGGCGCGGCAATTGCGTTTGCGTGACTTGGCCGGACTGATTGTCATCGACTTCATCGACATGGATGAACGCAAGAACAATACGGCGGTTGAAAAACGTCTGAAAGACAAGTTGAAAACCGACCGGGCGCGCATTCAGGTGGGCCGCATTTCAGGCTTTGGATTGCTTGAGATGAGCCGCCAGCGTCTGCGCCCCGGTATGCTTGAGGCAACGACGCAGCCGTGTCCGGCCTGTCACGGGACCGGCCTGATCCGGTCGGATGACAACATGGCGTTGTCGATCCTGCGCCAGATCGAGGAAGAAGGCACCCGGCGCCGGTCGCGCGAAGTGCTGGTGCGTTGTCCGGTGAGCATCGCCAATTTTCTGATGAACCAAAAACGCGAGCATATCGCGCAGATCGAATCGCGTTATGGGCTGTCTGTGCGGGTTGAAGGGGATCTGCATTTGGTCAGCCCCGATTTCTCGATGGAGAAATTCAAAACCGCCAGTCGGATCGTACCTGAAGCCACGGCGCCGGTTGTTTCTGTCGATGCTTCGCTGATGGATTTGGTTGATGCAACCGACGAGGACGAGGTCGAAGAACCCGAAGTACAGTCCGAGGAAGACGCAAAACCAAAGCGTAAACGTCGTCGTCGTCGCCGGAAAAAGGGTGGCGGTTCAAGTGACGGGCAGGAGGCAGGGGCCGAGGCAGCATCAGATGGCGATGCTGACACGGTCGAGCCGTCCGAAGAGCCCGCAAGCGAAGCGCCGGTGGAAGACGACAGCGCGGCCAAGCCAAAAAAGCGCCGTGCCCCGCGCCGCAAGAAGAAAGACGTTGATGCCACCGAGGCTGAGAGCGCGTCGCAGGATACGGATGCAGCCTCAGAGCAGGTGTCAGGTGATGAACAGGTAACGCCGCAGGCCGACGAAGCGCCATCGGTTGAACCTGTGGATGACGCTGCGCAGTCCGATGAACCTGTTGTGCAGGAAGCTGTGACAACAGAGGCAGAAGCTGATGACGCGGAGCCGGAGGCCGCTGAGGACGCCCCCGTATCCGAACCTGAGGTCCAGCACGAAACAGTTGAATCCGCAGCGGAGATCCCGCCTGAACAGGCCCCTGCCGAGCCTGTTCTGGAAGCGGTAGCGCCCGAAACTGAGACACCAAGCGACCCGCCAAAGCCGAAGCGGCGCGGGTGGTGGTCGTTGGGTCAATAACACCAGATTTGAAAGGCAGGTTTGAAACCTGCCTTTTTTATATCGGGCCGCGTTGGTCCGGTCAGCCCGACTTTTCTATCAGATAGATCTGGTGCCCGTCCGCTTCTCGCCGCTCTAACAGGCGATGGCCGTTTTCGAAGCAGAAATGCGGCACGTCAATTATGGCGGCGGGATCATCGGCCAACAGTTTCAGCACCGCGCCATTCGGCATGGATTTCAGGCGCTTACGTGCTTTGAGCACAGGCAACGGGCACAACAGGCCCAGCGCGTCCAGAGTTTCGATGGGATTTGACATAAGGCTCAGATATTTCCACTTTGGCACGGTGTCCAGCGCGCAACCACGAGGATGTGACTGATTGGCCCCGTGACGAACGCGCGCGCATACCATATGTGCTGATTTATGTTCGGAATTGATATCATAGACGCGGGCTTGCTGCCCGCGATGTTCATCGCGATGATCGGTGGGTTGATCAGCTTTCTGTCACCCTGCGTTCTGCCGATTGTGCCGCCGTATCTGGCGTATATGAGCGGTGTGACAATCAATGAAATGCAGGATGAAAGCCGCGCCCGGCGCAAAGCAACCCTGTCGGCCTTGTTTTTTGTTCTGGGCCTGTCGACGGTGTTTTTGTTGTTGGGGTTTACCGCGTCGGCCTTTGGCGCGTTTGTTCTGAAGAACCAGGTGCTGTTTGCAAAGCTATCAGGCGCGGTGGTTATCGTCTTTGGTTTGCACTTTCTGAACGTTTTCCGCATTCCGCTGCTGGACCGTGAAGCCCGTGTTGAAACGGGTGAGTCCGGCGGATCGGTATTTGGGGCCTACATCCTTGGGTTGGCGTTTGCCTTTGGCTGGACGCCCTGCATCGGGCCGCAACTTGGGGCTATCCTGTCCTTGGCCGCGTCCGAGGCTTCGGTGGCACGTGGAACACTGTTGCTGGGGGTATATGCTGCGGGCCTTGGCATTCCGTTTCTGCTGGCGGCAATGTTCCTGAATCGCTCGATGAGCGTCATGAACCGCATCAAGCCGTATATGGGCACGATTGAAAAGGTGATGGGCGCGTTGCTTTTGTTTGTGGGGATCATGCTGATCACCGGTCTTTTCACCGAATTCAGCTGGTGGCTGCTGGAAACCTTCCCCGCGCTGGCCGTTTTGGGCTGATCACGCTTACCTTGGCTGCAATGCTGCGTTAACCTGCGCGGCAGAAGGTAAGACCATGAGCAGCCAGACCAATCAACCGCAGGTGCGCAAACGCCGGGTGTTTTACATTCCCGGCTATGACCCGTTTCCGCCGCGTCGCTACCGCGAGCTATATCGGACAGAGTCACAGGCGCAGGCGATGATCTCGGGGTATGATATCTCGATCTCGGCCAAATCGGGCGACGGGCCATTTGGATGGCATGTGGTTTCGCAACAGGAGGGGGTCGACGTTCATACGGATGTCGCGGTTCTGGTCTGGTCCGACATCGTCCGCGACAGCATGTCGGTTTCGATACCGGCAACGTATCTGCAATTGATACGCACCGCCTGGATTTACATTTCGACAGGTGCTCTGCGCCGGTTGATGCGCTTGCGCAAAGGGCCGGTCATCGCGGCTTTTTATCCGGTGGGTATGTTGTTGTTGCAACTGATAACAGCCGGCGCCATCGCAATCGGTGCTACTGCGTTGCTGTGGTCCTTTGCTGGATGGTGGGGCATCTTGCCCGCAATGGCGGCGGCCTATGGCGCGATGCGCGGGTTTCGCCGAATCGATAACCGCTTGTTTGCGTATTACCTGATGCATGACTACGCCTATTCGGCGCGGCTGTACGGTGCGATGTCGCCCGCGATACAGGCAAGACTGGATACGTTCGCAACCCAGATCGCCGAGGCGTTGAACTCTGACGTGGATGAGGTTTTGGTGGTTGGCCACAGCTCGGGCGCGCATCTTGCGGTATCGGTTCTGGCCAGACTGATCCGACAAAACGCGGTGCCCGATCCAGAACCGGCCCTGTCGCTTTTGACGCTTGGGCAGGTCATGCCCATGGTGTCCTTTCTGCCCAGGGCTCATCAGTTGCGGTCCGATTTACAGGTTTTGTCCGCGCAGCAAAGTCTGACTTGGGTGGATGTGTCCGCGCCGGGGGACGGGTGCGCCTTTGCGCTGTGCGATCCGGTTGCCGTCAGCGGAGTTGCGGGGCACGGCAAACGCTGGCCGCTGGTTCTGTCGGCTGCCTTTACGCAGACCCTGACACCTGAGCGCTGGCAAAGCCTGCGGTGGCGTTTCTTTCGCCTGCATTTCCAGTATCTGTGCGCCTTTGATCGACCGGGACGTTACGACTATTTCAGGATTACGGCGGGTCCCGAGACGCTGGCGTCCCGGTTTGATGGCAGCGCCCCGTCGCGGTCGCGTATCGAGACCGCCGTATCAAAACATGTGTCGGTGCGCGCATGATCCCGCCAAAACCTCTTTCGCGCCCGGACAAGGTATCGCTCTGGCGGTACTTCCGACTGTTTCGCCGGGACCTGCTGTCGGCGCAGCCCAAACGGCTGTACCGGGCATGGATGGCCGAGTTTCGTACGCCGTTTTTTCGCTCTTACCTGATCAATCAGCCGGATTTGATTGATGTGGTGTTGAAACAACGCCCCGATGCATTTCCGAAATCCAGCCGCATCAGCGAAGGATTGCGACCGTTGCTGGGCAATTCGGTTTTTGTAACCAATGGTGAAACCTGGAAACGGCAGCGCCGGATCATCGATCCGGCCTTTGAAGGCGGCAGGCTAAAAGATACCTTTCCTGCTATGGCGCAGGCGGCGCACTCTTGTGTCGAGCGGCTGAAGCGGCGCAGCGACGATGAATGCGAAATCGAAGCCGTCACCAGCCATGTCGCGGCGGATGTCATTTTCCGAACGTTATTCTCGGTACCGATCGAACATCACATCGCTGCGCAGGTATTTACAAAGTTCCATGCCTATCAGCGCGAACAGCCCTTGCTGAACCTGGCGGCCTTTGTGCCGTTGCCCGTCTGGATGCCGCGATTGCACTCCCGGCGAACGCGCCGGAACGCTGCGGACATCCGCCAGCTTATCGGGCAGTTGACCAAGGAACGGGCACAGGCCATTGCCGACGGGCGCGCGCCGGACGATCTGGCCACAAAAATCATGACAACCCCGGATCCGCACTCGGGTGAGACCTTCGGTATGCAGGAAATGATCGATCAGGTGGCGATATTTTTTCTGGCCGGACACGAAACCAGCGCCTCGGCCCTGGCGTGGACGCTGTATCTGATGGCGCTTTACCCGGCCTGGCAGGACAAGGTCGCTGCGGAAGCCAAGGCAGTGGACACGCAGTCATTTTCCACCGTGTCGCAATTGAAGATCAGCCGCGACGTATTTCGCGAGGCGCTGCGGCTGTATCCCCCTGTGCCTATGATGGTGCGGCAATCCACTTGCCCGGAACAGTTTCGCAATCGCGACGTGCCCAAACACGCTCAAATCGTGATCAGCCCCTGGCATCTGCATCGTCACGAGCGGTTATGGGACAACCCGGATGGCTTCGATCCCAGCCGCTGGACAACCGAGAACGGCAAAACCTGTCAACGCACGGCTTACATCCCGTTTTCCAACGGACCACGGGTGTGCACCGGGGCCGGATTTGCCATGGTCGAAGGACCGTTGATCCTGTCGACGTTGTTGCGGCATTTCAAATTCGAAACAATCGCAGGCAAAACGCCGGTCCCGGTCGCGCATCTGACTGTCAGGTCCAAAGACGGAATATGGTTGCGTGTGGTTGAGCGCTAACAAACTACCATCGCCCCGCGCGCTGCTGTATGCGGAAAGGTAGATCGGAATCAAAATTGAACGGGAACGCATTATGTCCACAGCACAACAGCGCGCGCAGATGACCATCGGAGCCGGATTTATCGCGGCTTTGGATCAGAGCGGCGGATCGACGCCCAAGGCGCTGGCACTTTATGGGGTGGACCCGTCCGAGTACGGCTCGGACGAAGAGATGTTTGGCGAGATCCAGAAAATGCGCGCCCGCATTATTCTGGCGGATGATTTCACCAGCGACAAAGTGATTGGCGCCATCCTGTTTGAACGCACACTTGGCGAAGAGATCGACGGACGCAAGGTCGCCGATTTTCTGTGGTCGCAAAAAGGTATCGTGCCGTTTCTGAAGATCGACAAAGGTCTGGAAGAGCAGGCCAATGGCGTTCAGTTGATGAAACCGATCCCGGGTCTGGCAGATACGCTGGCCCAAGCAGATAACGTGTTTGGCACAAAGGAGCGATCGGTTATCCACGAGGCCAATGCCCAGGGGATCGCGGATATTGTGGCACAGCAGTTTGATGTGGCGCGCGACGTGATAAAGGCCGGAATGGTTCCGATAATCGAACCCGAGGTAAACATTCACTCGGACACCAAGGCCAAAGCCGAAGATATTCTGAAAGACGAGTTGATGAAAAACCTCGATCAGATGGAGGCAGGGCAGGACGTGATGTTGAAACTCACGATCCCCAGCCAGACTAATCTTTATGATGAGGTGGCCGAGCACCCGCGCGTGGTTCGGGTTGTGGCCTTGTCGGGCGGGTATTCCACCGAACAAGCCTGTGACCTGCTTGGCCAGAACGGAAAAATGATTGCATCCTTTTCGCGGGCCTTGACCGAAGGGCTTTCCAAGCAGCAATCCGACCCCGAGTTCAACGCGGCGCTTGGCGGAAATATCGACAAGATATTCCGTGCATCCACCCGGTAACCGCTGCTGTCGACCGGTCAGACCGGTTTGATGAAATCGCGGCGCAACTGCGCCGCCTTTTCACGCATCACGCAACCTACAGCGTGGTCATTGACCAGCCCCATGGCCTGCATGAGGGCGAAAATTGTGGTCGGCCCCACAAATTTCCAGCCTCTTTTCTTGAGGTCTTTTGACATCGCCACGGATTCCGCCGAGGTTGTCGCGGTGCCCGGCGGGGGCGGATTGGTGGCCTCGTACCGCCAGACATAAGCGGCTAGCGTGCCTGTTTCGGCGACCAGCGCCTGCGCCCGGCTGGCGTTGTTGATCACGGCTTCGATCTTGCGTCGGTTGCGGATGATGCCTTTGTCCTGCATCAGGCGGTCGATATCCGTCTGTGTGAATTCGGCGACCCTGTTGATGTCAAATCCGAAAAACGCCCGGCGAAAATTTTCGCGTTTGTCCAGTATTGTGCGCCAGCTTAGGCCGGACTGAAAACTTTCCAGACAGAATTTTTCGAACAGACGCTGATCATCACCAACCGGATATCCCCATTCGGCATCATGATAGGTGAAAAAATCGGGTGCGTCCTGGCACCAAGTGCACCGAGGGCGGCCATCTGGGCCCGGTATTGTATTTGTCATGGGGGCGCTCTTTTTTACTCCAGTCAGCTTACAGGTGCGGCAAACCCGGATAAACCGTTTCAATCCGGGTTGCGATACCAGTTCAGGACAAAAACGCGAATGGCGGATGCAAGGCCAGTCTCTGGATCCCTTGCAACATCAATTTCGGCCGCCAATACGTTGATAGGTAATTTTTTTTGTGTGGCAATGTCACGAAATGCGGACCAGAATTCATCCTCCAGCGATACGGATGTCCGATGTCCCTTGAGCGTCAGAGATCGTTTGACAGGAGGGCCGCTCATTCATCCAGCTCATGATTGTCCAGATCGCGTTCCTGTTTGATCTGCTGCGACTTTGAGATGTTTTTTTCCGCCTTGGTCCGTCCGAATTTGACCGCGTTTTGGTCGGCGCGGGCCTTTTTGTCGGCCCGCGCCTTTGCTTTTCGATACCGGTTCAGGTTGACCGGTTTGCCCATCAGCCCTTGGGACCAATCATATGTTCAGGCCGCACCACGGTATCAAAGGTGTCTTCGTCTACAAAACCCAGCGCAATGGCCTCTTCCTTAAGGGTCGTGCCGTTCTTATGCGCGGTTTTGGCAACTTTGGTGGCATTGTCATAGCCGATCGTCGGCGCCAGTGCTGTAACCAGCATCAGCGATTCCTTCATCAGCTTGTCGATGCGAGGTTCATTTGCCTGAATGCCGATCAGCATTCGCTCGGTAAAGCTGTCCGTAGCGTCGCCCAGCAACTGAATCGACTGCAACAGGTTGTAGGACATCATCGGGTTGTAGACGTTCAATTGAAAATGCCCTTGTGAACCTGCAAACTTCATTGCGGCGTCATTGCCGATGACATGTGCTGCTACCTGTGTCAGTGCCTCGGCCTGTGTCGGGTTGACTTTGCCCGGCATGATGGACGAGCCCGGCTCGTTTTCGGGCAGGATCAACTCTCCCAGACCCGAGCGTGGACCAGAGCCAAGCAGCCGGATATCATTGGCGATTTTATAGCAAGACCCCGCAATGGTCGCCAAAGCCCCTGACAAGAACACCATCGCGTCATGTGCGGCCAATGCTTCGAATTTGTTTGGCGCGGTGACAAATGGCAGGTCGGTGATGTCGGCCATGTGGGCTGCAACCGCGTGATCCCAGCCATTGCTTGTATTCAGACCCGTCCCCACGGCGGTGCCGCCCTGTGCCAGTTCATAGATACCCGGCATGGCCGCATCGACGCGCACGATGCCCTGGCGAATCTGGTGCGCGTACCCGCCGAATTCCTGTTCCAGCGTCAGCGGCGTGGCGTCCTGAGTATGTGTGCGGCCAATCTTGATTATGCCGGCAAACTCTTTTGCCTTGGCCTCAAGCGCCGAGGCGAATTTTTCAAGACCCGGTAACAACACATCGCGTATGCTCATTGCTGTGGCGATATGCATGGCAGTGGGGAATGTGTCGTTCGACGATTGCCCCATGTTGCAGTGATCGTTGGGATGCACCGGATCTTTTGATCCGATCACGCCACCCAAAATCTCGATTGCGCGGTTGGCGATGACCTCGTTTGAATTCATGTTGGACTGCGTGCCTGAACCGGTCTGCCAGACAACCAGCGGAAAATTGTCATCCAGCTTGCCGTCAATCACCTCACCTGCGGCCTGAATGATCGCATCCGCAATTCTGGCATCCAATTTACCGGTCGCCTTGTTTTCCATCGCACAGGCTTTTTTGATGACACCCAGTGCGCGCACAATTGCGACGGGCTGTTTTTCCCAGCCAATCGGAAAATTCATGATTGAGCGCTGTGTCTGTGCGCCCCAGTACTTGTCGGCGGGAACCTCCAATGGCCCAAAACTGTCGGATTCGGTGCGGGTTTGAGACATTTGTCACTCCGTCTGGTATGCAATCGTATGCCGTGTAGCGTGCGTATGGCCGTTTTTCAATCGGCCAGTTGTGCGCATGATAAACCCGGCGCTGGTGAAGGTATAGGCGCGGGGTGCGTCAATTTAATTTTAGCAAGGGTATTTGCGCCATTGTGCAGATGCCTTGCTTGGCTAGTATGGAACCGTTGGCGACGCGGAGGATCATATGCCTGTATCGAAACGGTTTGCATCTGTGACGGCCATACCTGTGATGCTATGCGCGGCGATTTGGATCGCGGCCTTCAACCTTCCGGCCCACGCGGACACGATTGCGCCATTTGTCGGGGATTATGTCGGCTCTGCCGATGTTGTGGATGCGGATGGCACATCAACACCGCGGGACATGAGCGTTTCCATTCATGAAACCAAAAACGGGTTCAACGTAAGCTGGAAGACCACGACCTATAAACTGGACGGACGCGTGAAGGATCAGCAGTTTTCAGTGGATTTTCAGCCATCTGAACGCCCTGACGTCTATTCCGCCGCAATGAAGCGCAATGTGTTTGGCCACGAAGTGCAGCTGGACCCAATGAAGGGTGAGCCGTTCGTCTGGGGCCGCATTGACGGCAAAACACTCACGGTTTTTTCGCTGTTCATCGCCAGCGACGGCGGCTACGAGTTGCAGCAATACGACCGCACATTGGCTGATGGTGGTCTTAATCTGTCCTTCTCGCGTCTAATCGACGGCGAAAAATCTCGATCTGTTGAAACGTTCCTGAAGAAACAATAAGCCTGACAGCGCTGCGCCTTATTTGCGAAAGCTGTCCAGCGACACGACATCCGCGTCGTGCTGTTCTTCGTCTTCTTCGACTTCGATGATGTCTTCCACGTCGATTTCTTCGCCGTCCTCTTCGTCCGGGCTTTCGAACCGCAGACCGAATTCGACCGACGGGTCAACAAAGGTCTTGATTGCCGTGTAGGGGATATACAGCGGCTCTGGCGCATCACCGAAATTCAGCGTGATGGCAAATCCGGTCTCCCCGACCTCCAGGTTTTCGAACCAGTGCTGCATTACGATCGTCATCTCTTCGGGATAGCGGTCACGCAGCCAATCGGCGATCTGCACGCCGGGTTCGCGTGTGTCGAAGGTGATAAAGAAATGATGGGTCCCGGGCAATCCGGATTCGGACACCCCAGTCAGTACCGTTTTGATGAGACCGCGCATGGCGGTATGCATCAGGTTTCCATAGTCGATATCTTGCGACATGGGTCATCCTCGAAAGTGGTTGCACCCAGCATAGGGCTTTTGTTCGGAAACGAAAGAGCGTGTATCGCTTGATTGATCAGAATAAATGCGTCGCCATTCCAGCCAGCGCCATCAGCACAAGTACTGAAGCCATTCCAAATTTTAGCTGAAAAATCAATATCCCGGCAATCAACGTCAAGGCCGCAGCCGTTAGGTTCAGTGTTGTGAATTCCGGCACCGGGACCGAGATGGGGCCCAGTGACCATTGTGGCACCGATGCAAAAAGAACGTTCAGGGCGAACCACACGGAAAGGTTGAGAATCACACCCACCACCGCAGCGGTGATCCCTTGCAAGGCCGCAGCAAGCTTTGGCCGGGCGGCAAGTTGGTCAAGATACGGCGCTGTCAGGAAAATCCACAAAAAGCAGGGTACAAATGTAGCCCACAACGCCACTGCGCCCGCAGCAAGCGCCAACGTCACACCGCCCTGCATCTGTCCGGTCAGCATCGCGACGAACTGTGTGACCAGAATCAGCGGCCCGGGTGTGGTTTCGGCCAGCCCAAGCGCATCGATCATCTGATCCGTGCTTATCCAGTGATACTGTTCGACAACTGTCTGCGTCATGTAGGCCAGCACAGCATAGGCGCCGCCGAAAGTAACAACGGCAAGTCGGGCAAAGAACCATCCCAGATCGCTGAGCAACTGCTGGTTTGTAACGGTCAAAAATACCAGCGGCCCCAACCACAACGTCAGCCAGATGACCGCGGTCCGAACCGGGCGTGCCAATTTCGGAGCAGGGGGCGCCATCTTGTCAGCGATCGCGCCCTTGAAGGAAAGGTATCCCCAGATCGCAGCAATCAGAATGATCAGTGGAAAGGGGATGTTGAGAAAAAAGATGCAGGCAAACCCCAGTCCCGCAATCAGCCGGTGTTCGAAATCGTTCAACGCTTTACGCGACAGGTTCAACAGCGCCTGCAAAACGATCACGATGACCGTGGCCTTGATGCCCAAAAACGCGGATTGCACCAGCGGCACGTCACCATAGGCTGCATACAGCGTCACCAGCACGGCGATCACGCAGGCACCGGGCAGCACAAACAGGCTGCCGGCGACCAGCCCCCCGATCACGCCGCGCAAACGCCATCCGGCATAGGTGGCCAATTGCATCGCCTCGGGCCCGGGCAGCAACATGCACAAAGACAGGGCCCGCAGATAGCTTTGCTCATCCAGCCATGGCCGCCGTTCGACCAGCTCTTGATGCATCAACGAGATCTGGGCCGCCGGTCCGCCGAAGGACAACAGCCCGATTCTGCCGAAAACGCGGATCAGATCGGGCAGGGGCGGGGTCATTGCTTTTGACCTGTTGGCCAGTCATGAGTTTCATCGAACCCGTCGCGCGCCCATCGGTAGAGCGCATCGTAAATCTGAAACCCGGCCCGCAGATTTTCGTGATCGTCCCGATATTGTCGTGACAGTCCGACCGAGACGGCCAGTAATCCGGCGGCCTCGGGCGACAGGTCGTGACGATTTGTGTCTGCGGCTCGAATGACCTGCGCCATGCGATCCAAAGCCGTGGTGCGCAGGTGGAACTCGTCCAGCATCGTTTCAAAGGTGCATTTGTCGGCGCGATGGCTCCAATGCGTGTTTTCAACATCAAACGGTATGGCCTGAAATGCCCCGGCCGTGTTTTCCACTTCGGCCGGGGCGACGAACAGGAACCGGGCGGCCGGATCGACAAACCGACGGATCAACCAGGGGCAGGCGATCCGGTCAATTTTGGGTCTGTGACGGGTGACCCAAACCGTGCCGCCGGTCGCCAGATCGGGCAATGCGGCAGCAGGAACGCGCATTGCCTCGGGCGTCTGACGCCACGCAAACATGCCGCCTTCCAGAAACTCTGCCTGATGCCCGTCGCCGCGCAGCCAGGATACGATGCCCTGGCTCAGCTTTTTTCCCTGTTGGCAGATCACCACACAAGGCTGTCCACGAACCCGATCCGCAAGCCCTTGTACATCTTTGGCCGGATGCCTGACGGAGCCGGGAATCAAATAAGGGTCGTCGCTGAAATCTTCGTCCAGACACACATCCATAAGCATCGGCATGTTGGGTGTGCCGATCAAACGCAAAAGTTGGCGGGGCGAAATAGAGTTTGGCGATGCCATGGCATGTTTCCTCGCAATCTCGGATACATGCGAAACTTGGGCTGTCGCCTCACGGGGCGTTCGCAATCTTACCCCATGACCCTTGCTAGCGTGCAACCGGTCCGGGGGTCAAGATATGCCGTCGGATCAGGCCCAATCCAGTCTTTGACCGGTCATGCAAACGGGCAAGGTATCCTGTGGAAACTGGCCAAGCTGTTCGAACAGCGATACAAAATCAAACTGGTTGTATGCTTCGACCATTCTATCGCCTTTGAAGCGGGCCATAACCTGCCCGGTGACTTCCAGCGGTGCGCCGTTATCCGCGCGAAACGTCTTGACGTGCAGGATCGCGGAAACCCAGTTCCCGTTTTCGATGATTTTTGGCATGTCCACTTTGATTTCCCCAAGAATATGACGAAAGGCCATCACCAGATCGCGGAAATCGTCGGCGCCGACCTGCATTTCGGGGATCAGCCCTTCGGCCATAGTGTCAGATGCAAAGTACTGATCAATTGCGTCGGTATTGCCCTGTTCCCAAACCTCGGCATACCATGTTTTGAGGATTTCTGAATTTGTCATCCCGGCTCTCCTGTCTGTCCGGGTCGAACATGGCAGGAAGGGATGAATAAACTCTGAATCTCAACACATGTCGCGTTAAATACAGACATAAAAAGGGACAGAAATGCAGGTTTCTGTTGCCAGGTACCTGCGGACCCCGCCTTGCGCGGCTAGGCGCAAGGGCTTAGATTTCGGTCTTGTTACTGCTTACGCAGCAACTGCAACCGGAGCACGATTGTCGTTTGCAATTGTACTATTTTCGCCGATAACGGTGGCAGACAGCCGAGACAAAGCTAACCCCTTTAGACGTTCGTCGATCCTGTTTCGGCCCCAAAATCCCCAAACGAAGGATGTTGGTGGAGCCGCCGGGTACCGCCCCCGGGTCCGATCCGCTTATTACGAGCGCGTTTATGTCCATAGTCCCGAAGGACATCCCCTATATAAGTGAGGTGATTTCCGGATGCAAACCCGGAAAGCGGCTTGCGCGAATAAACGATAACAAAGGGTTAGGATGCCCGGTTCAGGTTGGCTGCGATCAGCCAGACAGCCAGAACCAGTTCAATTCCCCCAAAAGTCAACGCCTTGGCCAAAGGCGGGTTGTCCAGCGCCACGGATACAAAACGCCCCAGGGCGGCCCCGGCATAAACCATGCCCAGCATTGCATAGGCCATCGGGTTGTTCAGCCACAGCACCGCGATTCCCGTGACCACAAACAGCCCTCCCACGGATGCGCGCATCTCGCTCAGGCCCATGGTGCTGGTGGTTGGGGCCAGATCCAGCGCGTTCGCCGTGTAAGCGGGGGCCAGAAAGCCGAACATGCCGAACCCAACTGTCAGCAGGGCGGCGATCACGTTTAGGATTTGTATCATGGTCCTGCTCTTTTCAGTTCACGATGCATAGGCGGCGTCAAAAAAATCTTTTTCCAGTTCGACCGCACGATGGAACAGCTGCGTTACCTCGGCTTGTGCCTCCGGTGTCAGCGTGGTCCATGTTTTGTCAAGCTGACCGCGCAGATACTCCACCACGTTTTCGAACCCGTCGCCAGCATGTAGCGTGATCCATTCGGCGAACCAGAAGGGCAAATCGGCTTTCGGCGGGTTTTCAGGGCTGGCCCAGCACAGATAGACCCATTCGGCAACCACCAGAACGGCCAGCATGTTTTCGTATTTGCCAGAGGCCGCGGCTTCGGCCATCAGTTCCTGAAACGCTTTGGTTGCGGGCGCGGGTTCGGTACTGGGCGCGGTGCCCAGGGCCTGCATCGCGCGCAGAAAGTAAGTGTTTTCGGGGCCGGTGATCACCGCAAGAAACTGCGCCGCAGGGACGCTGTCGGACAGCCCGGGGGCATGCGCAATCGCACTGGCCAGCAACCGGACAAAGCCGTCGACAAACTGATAATCCTGCTCCAGATACCAGCGCATTTTGTCCTCGGGCAGAGTGCCGTCACACAGCTCTTGCGTGAAAGCATGGGTTGTTGCGGCCTGCCAATCGGCGGCTTTGCCCAAGCGCAGCATTTCCGTGGGGCGCGTTGTTTGCGGCACGTTGAACCTCCTTGCCTGTTTGCCAGAGGACAAAGCGGTTTTTCAGGATGAGTGCAAGGCCGTGTAAAACCCCAATTAAATTGCGGACCAGAGCCCCAACACGCCAACAAGCACGAGGCTGAGCGCCCAGACAAGTTCCAGATTGAACCAGCTGCGCGACAGAAATTGCAGACCCAACCAGCGATAGACACCATAGGCCAGAAGACCTCCGCCCAAAATCATCGCAATGGTGTGCAGGGCAGCGACCCCCAAAACAAGCAGGGCGTTTGTCGTCATAATCCGGAACATCGCCTGATGCCCGGCATCCAGCTCATCCAGGTTGCACAGGCCCAGATAGATCGGAACCAGCATCAATGCCGCCCCATGTGCCAGTGCGACCAGAAAAGACCAAAGCGCCAGTTTGCTGGGCGGGATGCGGGCCAGAAATCGCGGATGGCTGCGCGTGATTGCGATATATGCACCCATTGCGATCACGATCAACGCGGCCCCGATGCGAATTTCGCGCTGATAGTCGACCAGCATGGCCATCAGTGCAAAGGGCAGCAACACCCCCAGCATGGCGACAAAATGCCCGCCGGCCAGCGCGGCCAACGCGCGCCACAGCGCAGATTGGCGCTGTTCCATCAGGGCCGATGAAACAGCCAGCGGCCAGCCCATCCCCGGGTTCAGCCCGTGATAGGCCCCGCTGAGCACAACGGCCAGCCACAGGCCAGCCGTTGATGTCATCAGAACGTCCAACTCAGACCGAGGGGTAGCAGAAACTGTCGGTCGAACAGTCTCCGCCTTCCAGCCGAATCTGGTGGCTGCGATAGCCTTTGGGGAATTCGACCCAGAATTTGGGATCCAGAGTCAGACCGCCGTTTTCACCCACATCCGCTTTGACCATGGCCGCGCCGCGGTCGCCGGGATAGAATTGATCGTCCCAGGTGGAATACAGCGAGTTTGTCCAGTAGACCCGTTTGCCATCGCGGCTGATCTCGACCATCTGCGGGCCGTACCCGAAATCCTGACCGTTGGGATGCTTGGTCTTGTTGACGATACCGCCGATTTCCACCTTGCCGGCCAGTGTCGGATTCATCGGGTCAGAGACATCGTACTGATGCAGCTCACCCGTGCCCCAGCACGCGACGTAAAGATAGTTATCATCAAGGCTGAGATCGATATCGGTGACCAGAGGTGGTACGGCCGAGAACCCTTTGAGCAGGTCCGGCAGATCGTCCGGGTCAGCCGGTTGCGGATCGATGGTGATGGTTTTCTTGGCCTCGAACGTACCGTCGTCATTGCGCCACCATGTAAAAACCGATCCTTGCAGATTGGTTGTATCCACAACAACACCACAGAACCCGTATTGCTTGACAGGATCATGTGCCGGGCGGATTTCCAGCGCCATCTGATGGTTTTCGCCCAGATCAATGGTTTGAATGTTGGTCCGGTTGCGCAGGTTCCAGAAATGCAGGCTGTGGCCGTATTTGTTTGACAGCAGATCCTCGGCCACCAAACCGTTCTCATATTGCGGCGGCAGTCCCCATTCCGAGCTGACCATGTAGTCGCGCGGCAGGTTCCACCAGAAGTCATAGTGTTTGTTTTGCACGCCACGTTCGATCTCGTAGCGCCCGATGATCTCAAAGCTTTCACAATCCATGATGAAAATTCCCGGAGGGCCATCTGTGCCGTCCTCGCCGCCACCGCCCAACGTGCTGACATAGATACCTTCGGGTCCGCAATGAATGGTGTGTGGTCGCGAATACCCGGTTTTGGCAAACACTTCCTCAGGCTCGATGATCTTGTGGATCTTGGCTTCCAGCGGGTTCTTTACATCGATGATATAAATCCGGCTGGACCGGATACCCGGAATAATCAGATACCGGCGTTCCAGAAACGCATGCCCGCTAAGCGGCGACAGAGAGGATGAACAGGAGTTCCATCCAAAGTGATGAAATTCGTCACCCTTTTCAGGCATCAAGACCTGATGCACGATCTTGCCGAAATCATCAGAGGTCGGGTCCACATTCACAACCGCCAGTCCGTCAGGTTGTGAAAAATCGGGACTCAGCATCAGCGTGAAAGCCAGCGTTTCGGCGGGGCCCTCCATCGCCAGTTTTGCTGATGGGTAAAAGGTTGGGTCCGGTCTTTGGTTCATAACGTCCTCCCGTAAGTCATTGAACTTCAATTCGTCTTGAGAGTTCCGGTCTTAGCGCCGGGTCACATCCTGTGTGCTCTTGTGTCCTTCTGCCTGTTTGCTGCGTCAATGTTGGGCCTGATCGCGGATCAGGCGGGTTTGCGTTTTCGTTCGGCCACGTCATGCGCCAGCTGGCGCGTGTAGATTTCCAGATCCGCAAGCGTTGCGTCTACGGTTGCCGCATCTTGCGCCTCAAGCGCGTCGGCGATTGTGACGTGCAGATTTATGATTGCTTCGCGCGACCGGGCGGTAAAAGTGATCATGTTCATCAGCGGCTGCATCGCCTCGACAGCACCAGCAAGCTGATAGGACAGAACCGGGTTGCCCGCGCCATCGACCAGCGCCCGGTGAAAGGCCACATCCGAGGCGCAGAATGCCTCATCCGTCAGACCCGGTTGCGCCTGGCGGAAAATTTCGGCGCGCATGGTGGCCAGTTGATCCGGCGTGCGCCGTTGCGCAGACAGCGGCGCACAGGCGCGTTCCAGCGCATAGCGTGCCTCGCAGGCCGTGTCGAAACTGACCGAGTTCATCGACAGCAGCAGCGTCGAGGTGGTGATCTGCTGAGAATAGGCGTCTTCGAACCCGATGCGGTTTACAAATGCGCCGCCCGACGCCCCGCGCTGTGTTCGGATCAGGGATTGTGCCGCCAGCCGTTTCAGCGCCTCGCGCACAGTGGGGCGAGAGACCTGGAATTGCTCGGAAAGCTCTGCCTCGGACGGCAGGCGCGCATTGACAATCAGTTCACCCGACACGATGGCGCTGCGGATCGCCTGTGCGATCTGGGCAGACAGGTCAGCCGGTTTTTGAGAGTCGATCTTCATATTCAGCCACTGCGGTTACGATTTTATTTGTCTGACATTTAAAAGTCTGACATTTGAAAAGCAAGAGAGTTGAGTCAGGAGGGTCGCGTGAGTCGCCCGTTTGTTCGCAGTGGATTGTGGCTGGGGTTCTACGCCTTGATCCTGTGGTCCTGGTGGCTCATGTTTTCGATGAGCCGTGACATGGACCTGGACTGGATCGGCCGGCCGGGACAGATGGGGCAGGCGATGGCAGCCATGGACCCCCGGATGGACATGTACATGCCTATGGCCGAATTCGGCCCGCTGTTCTGGATGTGGGCGATCATGATGGCCGCCATGATGCTGCCGACCCTTGTCCCGACATTGCGCAGCTACGAAGACCTGATCCACAGCGCCAACGGCACGCGGGCTGGATGGCTGGGGGTTCTGAGCGGTTACTTTCTGGTCTGGGTGCTGTTCGCCGCCCTGATCACAGGGGTTCAGCTGGCGTTGTTGTTTGGTGGGGTGGTCGACATGCTGGGCATTGCCAAATCCAACTGGCTGTCCGGCGGATTGTTGATTGGCGTGGGCGCGTTTCAGTTCACCCGCGTCAAAGAGATCTGCCACGGCGTCTGCCACGCACCGATGAGCTATTTTCTGGGCCATTGGAAAACCGGATTTTCCGGTGGGGTCCGAATGGGTCTGGGGCTGGGTGCGTTTTGTGTGGGTTGCTGCTGGGGTTTCATGGCTCTTGGCTTTGTTGGCGGGGTCATGAGCTTGTTGTGGATGGGTCTGGCAACCCTGTTCATGGTTTTGGAAAAACTGCCTCAGATCGGGCATGCTGTGACCCGACCTATGGGGTTCGCGCTGATTGCAGGTGGATTTGTCCTGCTGATTTATCCCTTTGCATACGGAGGATAAGCCAATGGCAAAAAACAGAAAACCCGAGGCCGACCGGCTTCCTATCAGTCAGCGGATCGACAGCCGTATGCCCAACCCCAAACGACCCGGGATGAGCCCGACCGATTGGGCCATCAAAGGTGAACTGATCCTGAACTGTTCGTGCGATGTCTTTTGTCCCTGTGTGGTGTCGCTGGGCGCGCACCCGCCGACCGAAGGTCATTGCCATGCCTGGATGGGCATCATAATCGACGATGGCCATTACGAGGGCGAGGACCTGTCAGGTCTGAACGTGGGCCTGCTGGTCGATATCCCCGGGCGTATGGGCGAGGGGCAGTGGAAGGTCGCCGCGTATGTGGATGAGCGCGCCAGCGGCAAGGCGTATAACGGGTTGTTGCAGATTTTCAGCGGGCAGGCGGGCGGAACCACCGGGCTGTTCACCATGCTGGTCAGCGACATTATCGGCGCCGAGCGGGCCCCGGTTCAAATAGAACGTGACGGCACCAAGCGCCGGATCGTGATCGGCCGCAAAATACAGGGTGAGATCGAGATGCTGGCCGGAAAAGACCCCGAGCATCCGGTTATGGTATCGAATTCGAAATACTGGATGGGGCCGGACATCATCGTCGCGCGCGGCATCAAATCCAAGGTGCGCGATTATGGTCGGGTCTGGGATTTCGGCGGGAAATCCGCGGAAATCTGCCCCATTGACTGGCACGGACCAAAGTGATGATCACTGGCGCTTATGCGCGGGAAATGGCGCGTTACAATCAGTGGCAGAACACTCAGCTATCGGGGTTCTTGCAGGCGCTGACACCAGAAGAGCTGACCCGCGAACGGGGTGCGTTTTTTGGCTCGATCCTGGGGACAGCGAACCATTTGTTGTGGGGAGACTGGATCTGGATGTCGCGCTTTGACAAGGGGCCGGGCCCGGAAAGCAATACCCGCCGTCCTGGCGGCGGTATCCACGAAAGCGTGTATCTCTGCCCTGATCTGGACAGCTGGCTGGACCTGCGCAAGACCGTGGACACACGCATTTCCGACTGGGCTGACAGGCTGGACGACGCCGCGCTGTCCGGATCGCTTACGTGGTATTCAGGCGTCAAACAGGCCGACGTCACAATGCCCTATGCGCAATGCGTCATAGGGTTCTTCAACCATCAGACACATCACCGCGGGCAATTGCACAACATGCTCACCGAAACCGGTTCGCAAGCGCCCGTCAGCGACCTTGTTTTTATGCCGCAGGAGGTTTAAATGCCGCAAATTTCCTTGTCTCGTCGTCTTCGACGCACGCCGTTTTCCGACGGGGTCGAGGCAGCCGGCGTCAAGGCTTATACAGTGTACAACCGTATGCTGCTGCCATCGGTCTTTGAAAGTGTCGAAGACGATTATCGCCATCTGAAAACCCATGTGCAGGTGTGGGACGTGTCCTGCGAACGCCAGGTGGAATTGCGCGGTCCCGATGCGACCCGACTGATGCAGATGCTGACCCCGCGCGATCTGCGCGGCATGTTACCCGGTCAGTGCTATTACGTCCCGATCGTGGATGAAACCGGCGGCATGCTGAACGATCCGGTGGCTGTCAAACTGTCCGATGACCGCTGGTGGATTTCCATTGCCGACAGCGATTTGCTGCTGTGGGTCAAAGGCCTGGCCAATGGTTACAGGCTGGATGTGCTGGTGGATGAGCCAGACGTGTCACCATTGGCCGTTCAAGGGCCGGCAGCCGATGAGCTGATGGCGCGCGTGTTCGGAGATCGTGTGCGCGACATCCGGTTTTTCAAATTTGATATGTTCGAGTTTGAAGGGCGGGATCTGGCGGTGGCGCGGTCGGGCTATTCAAAGCAGGGCGGGTTCGAGATTTACGTCGAAGGCCGGGATATCGGAATGCCGCTGTGGAACGCTTTGTTTGCTGCGGGTGAGGATTTACAGGTGCGCGCAGGCTGTCCCAACCTGATCGAACGGATCGAAGGGGGATTGTTGTCGTACGGCAATGACATGACCGATGACAACACGCCTCATGAATGCGGTCTGGGAAAATTCTGCAACACGCATACCGCCATTGGCTGTATCGGGCGTGACGCTTTGCTGCGGGTGGCCAAGGAAGGACCGGTTCAACAAATTCGGCCCGTCGCAATCGACGGCGCGCGCGTGCCGCCTTGTGATCGGCCCTGGCGGGTATTTGCGGATGGCAAACGCGTCGGACAAATCTCATCCGCCGTGTGGTCTCCGGATTTCGAAACCAATGTGTCGATCGGCATGCTGCGGCTGAGCCATTGGGATGCAGGCACCGCGGTTGAAGTGGAAACGCCGGATGGAATGCGGCGCGCAACAGTGCGCGACAAGTTCTGGATTTGACGTTGCAGGGGGCGCTGCCCCCGTCGCTGCGCGACTCCCCCGGGATATTTTGGGCCAGGTGAATGCGGGGCTGGGCCGATAAAATGAAAGGAATACAATATGTTCAATGCGTTGGTTATGGAAAAGGATGAAGAAAGCGGGCTGGCGAGCGCGTCAATTCAGGCACTGTCACCTGATGCTTTGCCGCATGGCGAGGTCACGGTTGCCGTCGACTATTCCACGGTGAACTACAAGGACGGGCTGTGCCTGTCACCCAAGGGTGGCGGTCTGGTTCGCCACTATCCGCATGTGCCGGGTATCGACTATGCCGGAACCGTCGAAAATTCGTCCGATGCGCGCTATGCGCCGGGGGATAAGGTTGTCCTGACCGGGTGGCGCGTTGGTGAGGCCCATTGGGGCGGGTATTCGCAAAAGGCCAATGCGCTGGCAGATTGGCTGGTGCCGTTGCCCGACGGGTTGGACACGCGGCAGGCGATGGCGGTGGGCACGGCCGGGCTGACCGCGATGCTGGCTGTCATGGCGCTGGAGGATCACGGGCTGACGCCGGATCGCGGCCCGGTCCTGGTCACCGGTGCGGCGGGCGGTGTCGGATCGGTTGCAACCGCGATCCTGGGTCATCTGGGGTATGAGGTCGCCGCCGTGACCGGGCGCCCTGAAACGGGGGATTACCTGAAATCGCTGGGTGCGGCCACAATCGTGGCACGCGACGAGCTGAACGAGACAACCAAACGCCCGCTGGAAAGTGAAACCTGGGCCGGTTGCGTCGATGCCGTGGGCGGGGACATGCTGGCGCGGGTGCTTGGGCAGATGAAATACGGCTGCTCGGTCGCGGCAGTTGGCCTGGCCGGTGGAGCGGCATTGCCTGCGACGGTCATTCCGTTCCTGTTGCGGGGGGTGAACCTGTTGGGGATCGACAGTGTGATGCAGCCCCACGACAATCGCCTGCGCGCCTGGCAGCGCATTGCGACCGATCTGCCGATGGACAAGCTGGAGGCGATGGTCCGGCCCGCCGCCCTGTCTGATCTGCCGCAGCTTGGGGCGGAAATTCTGAAAGGTCAGATCAAAGGACGCGTCGTCGTAGACGTGAATGCCTGAACAGAAAGGTTGATATGGAACCGGGCGTTGCCGGGCACGACTGAAACAACTCTGGTCATTGGGACAAATCCCGATCAAGATTGCTATACATCCCAATTGTGATGCCGTAAGACGCATTCAAACATTACCTGAATATGGGGAGTGAGCAGCATGTCTGACGATTTCGTACTGGACACCGATGATCTAAAGCGCCGGATGGATGGCGCAATGTCGAACCTGAAAACCGAATTTGCATCGCTGCGCACCGGGCGGGCTTCGGCGTCTATGCTGGAGCCGGTCATGGTGGACGCCTACGGGTCGATGACGCCGATCAATCAGGTGGGGACGGTAAACGTTCCCGAGCCGCGCATGGTGACTGTCAATGTCTGGGACAAGTCTCTGGTAGGGAAAGTCGAAAAGGCCATTCGGGAAAGCGGACTGGGCATCAACCCGCAGTTGAACGGAACCATTATCATGCTGCCCATCCCGGAACTGAACGAGGAACGTCGTCGCGAACTGGGCAAGGTGGCCGGTCAATACGCGGAAAGCGCCCGGGTTTCGATCAGGAACGTGCGGCGGGACGGGATGGATCAGATCAAGAAGGCCAAGGCTGACGGTATGTCCGAAGACGATCAAAAGCTTTGGGAGACCGAAGTGCAGGACCTGACGGATGAAATGATCAAGGCCGTTGATACCGCGCTGGACACCAAACAAGCCGAGATCATGCAGGTCTGACCTTTGAACATGCCCAAGGATCCCCATATCGAGCCTGTGTTCGGCCCGCGTCACGTTGCCATCATCATGGATGGCAACGGCCGCTGGGCCCAGGCGCGTGGCCGCCCCCGGTTGTTTGGCCATCATGCAGGGGCGCGGCGGGTCCGCGAAATTGTCGAGGCCTGCCCGGGTCTTGGGATCAAGTATCTGACGGTCTTTGCGTTTTCGACGGAAAACTGGAGACGGACGCAGGCGGAAGTTGCAGGTCTGATGACCCTGTTTCGCCGATACATCATCAAGGAAACGACGACGCTGGTTGAAAATGGCATCCGCGTCAGGTTCATCGGTGACCGGCTCAGGCTGGATTCCAAGCTGACCGATCTGATGGACATGCTGGAAGAGGCGACAAAGGATAATGATCTGGTCCATCTGACCGTTGCGTTGAACTATGGTGGCCGTGATGAGGTGGCACGGGCCACGAGGCGACTGGCCCGCGACGTGGCCGAAGGGCGTCTGGGTCCTGATGACGTGGATGAGGAAACTTTGCCAAAATACTTGGATACAAGGGTTTTGCCGGATCCGGACCTTGTCATCCGCACCAGTGGTGAGGCGCGTATCTCGAACTTTTTGCTGTGGCAGTCGGCATATTCCGAGTATGAGTTTATCGACACGCTATGGCCTGATTTCACGGCTGCCGAACTGGCGCGACTCTGCCGCAGTTTTGGCGCCCGCGAACGGCGCTATGGAGCTGTCCCGGCATGAGCGACGGCCGATGGTCTGACTTGACGACGCGGGTGTTGTCCGCGGCTGTTCTTGTCGCCATTGGTGCGGTCGAGGTCTGGCTTGGCGGGATATGGTTTGAAAGCTTCATAGCCGTGGCATGCGGTCTGATGACCTGGGAACTGGTGCGGATGATCGATCCTCGGCGCGGCAGTCTTGCGATGCAGTTGGGGGTGCTGACCGCCGTGGCCGTCATATTGTGCTATCACGTGCCTGGGCTGTACATGCTGCCGATCCTGCTGGCCCCGGCGCTTGTCGGGGCAGGGCAGATCAGTCGATATCGTGGACTATATGTGGTGTTTGCGATCTGGATCGCAGGCGCAGGGCTGGGCCTGATTTCTATCCGCGAAAACATGGGTTTCGGCTGGATGGTCTGGCTGATCGCGATCGTCGTTGCGACAGATATCGCCGGGTATTTTGTCGGCAAGAGTTTTGGCGGACCAAAGTTCTGGCCCAAGGTCAGTCCCAAGAAAACCTGGTCGGGGACGGCTGGTGGTTGGGTGGCCGCCGCGGTGGTCGGGGGCGTGTTTGCACGGCATGGTGGCTTTGGTCTGGCATTTGTTGCAGTGTCGGTTATGGCGTCCATGGCCAGCCAGGCTGGCGATATTTTCGAAAGCGCGGTCAAACGCAAACTGGACGTCAAGGACAGCTCGAACCTGATCCCCGGGCATGGTGGCTTTCTGGATCGGTTTGATGGCATGATGGGCGCTGCAGTGTTTGTGCTGATCGCAGGGTTGTTTTACGCACCCGGAGACATGTGATGCGGACCGTATCGATTTTTGGGGCAACTGGCTCGATCGGTCAGAGCACAATCGATCTGATTGCGCGCAATCCGTCCGCCTATGATGTTGTGGCGGTAACAGGCGCATCGAACATAGATCAACTGGCGGCAGACGCGCGACGTCTTGGGGCGGATGTCGCCGTCACGGCGCATGACGATCGACTGGAAGAATTGCGCCATGCCTTGCGGGGCAGTGGGATTGAGGCCGCCGCAGGTGCCAATGCAATTGTCGAAGCGGCAGATCGTCCCGCGAATTGGGTGATGTCGTCGATTGTTGGTGCCGCCGGGCTGGCGCCAGGGCTCAGAGTGCTGGAACGCGGTGCAACGCTTGCCCTTGCCAACAAAGAGACGCTGGTGTGTGCCGGTGCATTGGTCATGCAGACGGCGCGGCAGACAGGCGCGCGTGTCTTACCGGTCGACAGCGAACATTCGGCGGTGTTTCAGGCGCTGACGGGCGAAGATATCGGCGCGGTCGAGCGGGTGATCATCACGGCCAGCGGTGGTGCGTTCCGGGATTGGCCGCTGACCGATCTGGCCGGCGCAACGGTCGAGCAGGCTTCGATTCATCCCAATTGGGATATGGGTCAAAGGATCACCATCGACAGTGCATCTATGTTCAACAAGGCGCTTGAACTAATAGAAACAAAAGAATTTTTCAGTATTGATCCAGATCGCATCGAGGTTCTGATCCATCCGGAATCAATTGTGCACGCACTTGTTGGTTTTTGTGATGGCGCGCTGATGGCCCATATGGGGGCGCCGGATATGCGTCATGCAATCGGATACGCGCTGCATTGGCCCGAACGGCGCGATCTGCCTGTGCAACGACTGGATTTGGCGCAGCTGGGAGAGTTGAGGTTTCATGATCCGGACCTGACCCGATATCCGGCTTTGAAACTGGCACGCGCGGTCATGGCGC
>JBCCIK010000039.1:0-26069 GCA_039028255.1 Pseudomonadota bacterium
CCACTTTCATATCTGTGCGCATCAGATCGTCCACCCGCCATCCACAACAAAAAACTGCCCAGTGGCCATTTTTGATTCATCCGACGCAAGATAAACAACGATCGGGGCAATATCGTCGGGGGTGGCCATTTCCCGGGTTGGCTGCCGATCAAGCATCTTTTCATAGGCGGCTTCGAAATCACCACCTGCTTCCATTCTGGCCCGAAATGACGGCGTCATCACCGAGCCCGGACAGACCGCATTGCATCGGATGCGCTGTGTAACAAAATCAGCCGCAATGGATTTCGTCAGGCCAAGAACCGCCCCTTTTGTCGCGCTGTAGGCGCATCTGTTTGCAACGCCTTTCAGAGAGGATGCAACCGTGGCCATGTTGATGATCGAACCGCCGCCGTTTTCGATCATGGCAGGCAGGAACGTTTCCACCATACGGGCCATGCCGCGAACGTTGATTTCGAATGAGCGGTCCCAGGCTGCGTCATCGGCCTCAAGCAAGGTTCCATCATGCACATAGCCCGCGCAATTGAACAAAACGTCTGGTGTCGGAACGGTGGTTGCAAATCCGGCGATTGCCTGCGCATCCGTCACGTCAAGCACTGCACACTGCATGTCAGGCCGGCTTTCCTCAAGGTCCCGCACCGCATTTGGATCGATATCTGTGGCATAGACCTCTGCACCTTGATCAGCCATCGCGATTGCCGACGCGCGGCCGATTCCCGCCCCTGCGGCCGTTACGATCACTTTCTTTTTCGTCAGTCTCATTTTGGGCTCCTCGTGGGTCTGGCGGCCACGTTTGCGTCAATCAACACCGGCACCAAAGCCTGTCGCGCCCGGTCCGGCGGCGCGCGCCACCGGCTTAATGCCCCCAGGTGTCAGCCAGGCGATATCCTTCGGGCCAGGGATCATCCGGGTCCAGCATGTGCTGATGAACCCCTGTGATCCAGGCACGGCCCGATATTTCGGGAACAATGGCCGGTGTATTTGCCACCTTTTGGGTGCCCGCGATCCGGCCAACAAAACGGGACCCGATTATTGATGTTGCGGTAAAGGTCTGATCGCTGGTCATAAGGCCGCGCGCATGCAAAACCGCCATGCGCGCTGAAACCGCTGTACCGGTCGGAGATCGGTCAATTTTACCGGGTCGAACCGAAACGGCAGACCGGGCTTCCAGACCAGCATCTGTCTGACGAACCGGGCCGGCAAACAGACAAAAGGAAAAATGGGTCCAGTCCGGGTTTTCGGGGTGCTTGAACGTCAGTTGGGCATTTGCCGCGTTGGTGATCCGTACACCCAGTTGTGCAAGATCGCGCGCTTCGCTTTCCACCAGTTCGAACCCAAGCGCCTCTGCGTCCACGATCACGAAGCTGTCGCCGCCATAGGCCGTGTCCACCGTCAAAGTGCCATGTCCGTCCACCTTCAATGAAGCGTCAAGATCAAGCGCAAAGCTTGGGACGTTGCGCACCGTGATCAGCCGGGCTTTGCCGTCCTTGCACTCGGCCCGAACCTGCACGAGCCCGCCCGGGGCCTCCAGTTTCATTTCGGTGACAGGCTCAGTCATCGGGATGATACCGCTGTCCAGCAATACGGTTGAGACACAGATCGAATTGGACCCCGACATGGGTGGCGTATCTTCCGGCTCCATGATGATAAAGGCGGCATCGGCATCGGGATGTTTGGGCGGCACCAGAAGGTTAACGTGCCGGAACACACCGCCGCGCGGTTCGTTCAGCACAAAGTTTCGCAGCACCCCGTTGCGGGCAATGTAATTGCGCTGTTGCCACAGCGTTTCACCCGGAGGCGGCGCAACACCGCCCACAATGACATCGCCTACCTCGCCTTCGGCATGGCAGGACACAACGTGAATTAGCTTATTGCTGCGCATGTTGACCTTCAGTTGTAAATGGCAATCGGTTCGCCCAGAATTTCCAGGTTCGGTGCGATCCCCAGACCGGGACGATCCGGGGCTGTCATACGACCATTGACACGTTCAGGCGCACCTTCGGCAATGCTGACCGTGCCATAGCTGTTAAAGTCCGTGGCCGAAAAACAGAACTCTTCCGGGGTTGAGCGCGCCAGATGCGCGATGGCCGCCGTTGTGATGTCACCCCCCCAGGTGTCTTCGATCGTCATTGGCACGCCAGACGCAACACAAAGATCGCGCATCAGTTTGGCATGTGTGAGCCCGCCAACCTTGGATATCTTGAGGTTGATCACATCCATAGCATCCTCGGCCAATGCCCGCACAAGCATACCGGCACCGTCGACAACCTCGTCCAGAACAAATGGCAGCGCGGTCCGCCTGCGAACCGAGACGCATTCTTCGTATGTCAGGCAGGGTTGTTCGATATACACATCCAGATCGGCGACGGCACTCACCACCCGGGCGGCTTCGTGGCGGGTCCAACCAGTGTTGGCGTCGGCAACCAGCAGGTCGGATGATTTCAGACAATCCCGGGCGGCGTGGATACGCGCAATGTCGTCATTGGCGTCACCCCCCACCTTCAGCTGAAACTTCGTGTATCCCTCGGCGGAATACCCGGCAATCTTTGCCGCCATCTGCTCGGGACTTTCCTGACTGATGGCCCGATACAGGACAACATCGTCCTGAGCGGCACCGCCAAGCAGCGTGTAAACCGGCTGAGAGGTGGCTTTGCCCAGCACATCCCAACAGGCAATATCTATTGGCGCCTTGGCATAAGGATGACCGCGCAACGCGGTATTCATTATCCGGTTGATGCCCATGATGTTCAAAGGATCCTGCCCGATAAGATACGGCGCCAGTTCCGCCAGACCGGCCCGAACACCGCGGGCGAATGATGGCAGATAAGCGGAGCCCAGCGGGCAGCATTCAGCATATCCTGTGATCCCCTCATCCGTCTGGATGCCCACCACAGTGCTGTCAAACACCTCGACAAAATTGCCGTTGGACCAACTGTAACGCCCTTCGACCAGCGGAAGGTCGACCTGCCAGACGGTGATGCCGGTTATCTTCATGTCGGACCTACCTCATTTTACTTTGGCCAGAAACTTTTTCAGGTGTTCGGACTTCGGCGCCCCGAACAGCGCCTCGGGCGGGCTGACTTCCTCCATGATACCCTGATGGAAAAAGGCGACCCTGTCGGATACTTCTCGTGCAAATCCCATTTCATGGGTGACGCAGATCATCGTCATACCCTCGTGGGCCAACAGCCGCATCGTATCCAGCACCTCGCCGACAAGCTCCGGATCCAGCGCCGATGTCGCCTCGTCGAACAGCATATAGCTTGGCTCCATCGCCAGCGCACGGGCAATTGCCAGGCGCTGCTGCTGTCCGCCAGACAGCGCTGATGGATAATTGGACAGTTTGTCACCCAGCCCGACATGACGCAGTTGCTTTTCGGCAATCTCCTTTGCCTGCGCCCGGGACATTTTGCGCACGATCCGTGGGGACAGGGCCACGTTTTCCAGAACCGTCAGATGCGGAAAGCTGTTCCATTGCTGAAATACCATACCAAGGCTCTGACGCAGTTCATTGATGTTGGTGTCCTTTGCATGCACGTCAACATTATCAACCAGGACATGCCCCTGCTGTATCGGCTCCAGCGCGTTGATGCAGTACAGCAGTGTGGACTTGCCCGATCCCGACGCACCGATGACGCTCAACACTTCGCCTTTTGCAACATCAAGGTCGATGCCTTTCAGAACATGCAACGCGCCGAAGTATTTGTGCAAACCGCGGATTTCAATCATTGGCTCCACCTTTTTTCCAGGCGCGATGCCCAGTGGGAAATCGGATAGGACAGGGCGAAATAGAATGCCCCCGCAATGGCCAGGATAAGGAACGTATCCTGCGTGCGTGTGATCAGAATCTGACTGGCCTTGAGCAGTTCGACATAGCCCAGCACCGAAACCAGCGCACTGTCTTTCATGACACCAAGGGCCACCCCAACCCATGCCGGAAAAACAGCCCGCAAGCCGATGGGCCAGACGACATATCGCATATCCTGCCAATAGGTCATACCCAGGCTGCGGGCCGCGCGACGCATCGGGTCACCGACGGCCTCGATACCGGCGCGCGCGACATTGGCGACATTAGCAGAGGTATACACGATCAGAACGATCAACCCGGCTTCGAACGGATCCAGACGCAGTCCGATGATTGGCGCAAAGTTGAAAAACAGAACAAGCTGAATGATCAGGGGGATGGACCGGAACACATCCAGCACCGGCGCAATCGTCAGCGCTCCGACCAGTTTGCTGACGCTCAGCAACCATCCGAAGACGACGCCCAATGCGGACCCGAAACCAATTGCCAGCACGGATATCCACAGCGTGCGCAGAGCCGCCTCGCCCAGAAACCACAGATCTTTTGGGGTAAAGCCGTAAAAGAATGTTGCGGTGGGTTCCATCTTGACCGCCCCTTCAATACCGGAAAAGGCGCTTGGCCAGGAGTCGGGATGCCCCCAGAATAAGCTTTACGATGACATAGTAGATTACCGCAGTAACCGCGAAATATTCGAAAATCCGAAACGTTTTGGAAGCAAAGAACTGCGTCTCGCCGGAAAGCTCGCGAAATCCGACCAGCATGCCGAGGGACGAGATCAGAACGGCCCATACCATCTGATTGGTGATCGGGTGATATACAATGCGAAGAACCTGCGGGATCACGATCCGCGTGTAGGCTTGAAACGCGGTCATGCCCAGACTGCGCGATGCCCGGATCTGAGTGTCGGGAACCGCGTTAAACCCGCCACGGAAGTTTTCCGCCAGATACCCGGCGTTGTTGAAGCTCAGCGCCAGCAGGACAATCATGTACGGGCTCAGGTGGATACCAAATGACCCAAGCCCGAAACCAAAAAAGAACAGCTGAAATAGGGCCGGAGTATTGCGCGCCAGCTCGACCCAGGTATTGGCTGCCCACCTGATCGGACCAGTCATATGAATACGGATCAGTGCCAACCCCAAGCCGATCATGATGCCGATCACAATTGAAATCGACGCCACCTGCAAGGTGAGCAACGATGCCTCAAGCAAGTCCGGCAGGGCCTTGAACACTGGCCTCCAGTGAAAGTTATACTCCACGGCTTTCCCTCGGCTTGCCACTTCCCCGGCCGCAAAGCAGCCGGGGAAATGTTACTTCAGGTCAGTAGAAAACGCCCGGAATAAGCAGTTCGGGTGCGTCCCCGCCAACATATTTGCCCCAAAGCTCCTGATATCGACCCGTGCGCACCTGATGGGTGACAAACAGGTTGAGGTAGTTCAGCCAGGTCACATCCTTTCTGGGGCCCACAACGGATGTGTAATCTGTGCCCCAAGGCATCCGAGGGCCGGCAACAACGTTGTCAAATTGCTGTGTCACCGGAAGAACGGCGGTGTTTGTCGTGATACCCGCATCCGCCTTGCCCTGAGCAACAGCCAGAAAGACTTCGTTTTCCGATTGATACCCCTGATAGTTGCCTTCTTCGCCCCAATCTGCGGCGATCTTCAGCCATTCCTGCTCGGGCACTGTGCCAACGGCGGCGGCGATTTTCTTGCCGCGAAGGTCCTCAAAGGTTTCGATGCCGGTATCAGCGCCAACCACAACCTGCGCATAGTAGATTGCGTAAGGAATGGTAAATCCGACCGTCTTGGCGCGTTCCAGCGTGTCTGACGTACCGCCGAAAACAACATCCGCCCGGTTTGTGACGATGACAGGCAGACGTTCGGCCCAGGTCACCGGAATGATCTCAGCGTCCACTTCAAGCGCTGCGGCAAGGTCCTTGCAGTAATCAACATCGAAACCTGCCGGTTCGTTATTTGAATCGCGGTAACCAATCGGTGGGAAATCCAGCACAACGCCACAGCGCAGCGTCCCGTCATTGATTACGTCATCAAGTTTATCAGCAGCGGCGGCGCCAGCGGACATCACAACCGCCATCACGATGGACGAAAGGGTTTTAGTCATTTTTTTCATGTAACTCTCCCAGTTTTTAGCCCGCCGTTGGACGGCGCACAGATGTCGTATCGACATGAACACAATTTGTCGACAACTATCTGCCCAAATTGTCGTTTTCACATCGTCAAGACAGAGTTCCGATACCGTACAAGGCACGGCAGAGCGTTATAGCTTGGCCAAAGCGCGCGGTGACGCGGTACGTCAGAACAGTGCAGGCTGCACGCGCAGCGTACCCGGAATGCCAGGCGCAAAGGATGCCAGCGATGTGCAGAGTTCAGAGGGGACGTGCGCAATCAAATACGGCACATGCAGATCGCGCCGAACGCCCGAACCGGATAGCCGGGCAGTTGTCATGCAAAACTGGGCGCACAGTGTTTGCGCGTGCGCCCGGATCGTGCCTTGCGTCTGTTTTCAGGACTTGGAAATGGTGAAATTCATCATGCGCCGCGAACCGAGATATTGCAGAAACCTCTGCTGTACCTCCTCGGTATGTTCCTGCGCCAGACGTTCGGACAAATCCAGATCACCGGCCTCGATGGCCGTAATGATCGCTTCGTGGCTGTCGGCCATTGATGTAGGCATGACGTCACCAAACGATTTGAAATACAGCCTTAAAAACCGCCGTCCGTCATCAAGAATACGTTCGTAAGCTGATGCGATGTAAGTGTTGCGCGATGCCCTGCCGATGGCCACGTGGAAATCGCGGTTCTTTTGTATCATGCCCAGAACGTCGCCCGTTTTCAGCGTTTCCACAAATTCTGCCTGAAAGGCCCGCATGTGTTGCAAATCATCCTGGCTTCGAAACTCGGCCGCCAAACGCGTCGTGGCGCGCTGCATCAGATCCAGCGCATCCACATATTGCGGAAACTCCTCGATCCGCAATGGCGCGACAATGGTTCCCTTGTTCGGCAGTGTCTGCAACAGATTGTCCGAAACCAGCCGGACCAGCGCTTCACGCACCGGCGATCGCGACACTTCGAACCGCTTGGCAAGGCTGGATTCATCGACAAGCTGCCCGGGCTCCAGTTCAAGGGCGAGAATTTCGTTGCGAAGCTCAGTGTAGATTGCGTAAGCGCCGTATCCTCTTGCCTGCTTGATCGGACGCTTGCCTTTTGCCGTCACTGCCATCGGTTAGATCGCTCCTTTTTGCCGACTATCTCACCAAACGCACTTGAATTCAATCTGATTGTTATCTAGTGTTCATATCTGCATACAAACTGTCGGCAAACAGTCAGCCAAGGGTCGACAGTGGGCGTAACAGGAGATCGACGATGAGATTCGAGGGAATCTACACTCCGATCATCACTCCGTTTCATGAGGACGGAGAGATTGATTGGGACAGCTATGCTGATGTCATTGAATGGCAGATCGAAAATGGTGTCGCAGGCATCATTGCTGGCGGTTCGACTGGCGAATTTTATGCGCTGAGCAAGGAAGAACGCATTGCGCAGTTCAAATTTGCCGCCGAGCGCATCAATGGCCGGGTCGAGCTTATGGCGGGCGTCAATGACATCCGTGTGTCCGAGTGTCTTGAGATCACCGCGGCCGCGCGCGACGCTGGGGCGCAATCGCTGCTTGTTGCGGCGCCGCCGTACTCGCTGCCATCCGAATACGAGCTTGCGGCCCATGTCCTGAAGATTGATCAGGTCGCCGATCTGTCGATCATGCTGTATAATTATCCGGGCCGCACAGGGGTTGAGATGGGCGAAGATTTCCTGAGCCGTGTTGCACAAAGTGCCAATATCTGCGGCATCAAGGAATCCAGTGGCGACTACAGCCGCCTGCCCTTTCTGCACCGCAACTTCCCGCAGATCGAACTTGTCGTTGGCGGCGAAGAACAAGTGTTGGAGTTCGGAGCCTGGGGGGCCAAATCCTGGGTTTGCGCCTCGGCCAATATCTTTCCATCGGAATGTGTGCGTTTCATGGACGTGCTGGCCAAAGACAAGGACTTTGACAAGGGCCGCCGCATCATGACGGCTCTGATGCCGTTGATGGGCATTCTGGAACAGGGCGGCAAATTTCTGCAATGCGTAAAATACGGGTGCGAGTTGCAAGGACGTCCCGGTGGGGCGGTGCGCGGCCCCATGCGCCCGATCAAGAAAGAACTGGCGCGCGAGATGGATGAGGTCATCCGTTCAGTCCGCACCACCGTCAACGCAATCCTAGACGAGAAGGCGTAATCCCATGAGCGAACTTCTTACTCACGACGAATACAAGGCCATCGCGGCCCGGCTGACCCTGCCCACAAACGCCTTTATTGACGGGGCTTATCAGAAGGCCCGGTCCGGCAGCACGATGGAAACCATCAACCCGGCGACCGGTAAAGTACTGGCCAAGGTTGCGGCCTGTGGTCCTGACGATGTGGATTTTGCCGTTGAAAAAGCGCAAAAGGCGTTCGAGGCCGGTCATTGGTCCCGCCTGCATCCGTCCGAGCGCAAGGCCGTTCTGATCAAACTGGTCAAACTGATCAAACGCAACCGCCACGAACTGGCGGTCATGGAAAGTCTGGAAAGCGGCAAGCCAATTGCAGAATGCCAGTTAACCGACATTCCGGAGACGATCAGCGCGATCAGCTGGCACGCCGAAGCGGCCGACAAAATGTACGATCAGATGTCGCCTGCAAATGACGATGGCATCGGCATGATTGTACGCGAACCTTTGGGCGTGGTCGGCTGCGTGCTGCCATGGAACTTTCCGCTGATGATGTTGGCCTGGAAAATTGGTCCGGCACTGGCCACAGGCAACTCGGTCATCGTCAAACCGGCCGAACAGACCTCGATCACGGCGCTGCGCCTGGCGAATCTGGCACGTGAGGCCGGCGTGCCCGACGGTGTTCTGAACGTGTTGCCCGGCCTTGGTCCGGACGTGGGCGAACCGATGGGCCGGCATGACGGCATTCAGGCGATCTCGTTCACCGGATCCACCGAAACCGGGCGCCGGTTTATGCAGTATTCCGCCGAAACAAACATGAAAAGGATCATCCTGGAATGCGGCGGCAAAAATCCGGCAGTGGTTTTGTCGGATGCGGATGATCTGGATTCTGTTGCCCGACACGCCGTGTTCTCTGCCTTGTGGAACATGGGGCAGAACTGCACCGCGAACTCTCGGCTGATCGTCCACAAGGACGTCAAGTCAGACCTCATGACCAAGATCAAACAACAGTTGAAAAACTGGAAAACCGGCGATCCGCTGGACCCGTCCAACCAATTGGGCGCGATCGTGTCGCAGGAAAAATTTGAAATGGTTTTGGTATATATCGACGGCGCAAAGAAAGAAGGCGCCACGGTTGTCGCCGGTGGCAAAGCCATCAAAAACGGCGATGGGCTGTTCATCGAACCAACGGTTTTCGACGATGTGACTCCGGACATGACCTTCGCCAAAGAAGAGGCATTCGGCCCCGTTTTCGGAATCATGAACGTGTCTTCGGACGCCGAAGCCATCGAACTGGCCAATGACACCTGTTACGGGCTTCAGGCGTCACTTTTTACGGCGTCGGTTAAGAAAGCGATGCGCTACAGCCGTGCCTTGCAGGCCGGTACGGTTTCAGTGAATTCATATGCAGAAGGCGACATCAGCACACCGTTTGGCGGGTACAAGATGTCGGGCTTTGGCGGACGTGACAATTCCCTGATGGCCCATGACCAGTATTGCGAGGTCAAAACCATCTGGATCGATATCTCGGATGATCCGATCGACGACGCGGTCTGAGGTGTGCGCCCGACAGTCAAACCCGAAAACCGCGCCGGACCGGCGCGGTTTTTTACGTCCCGACACAAAACGCCGACTAGAACCTGGTGATGGAATACATCTGCGCAGCCGGATCAGGGGACCCCGACAAAAGCGAGGCGGCAATTCTGGCCGAACGCGCCGCGTGGGTCAGACCGTAATGGCCGTGACCACAATTATAGATAACCCGATCCGTGTGGCGCGATACCGAGATGACCGGAATTGAATCCGGCAAAGAGGGCCGGTTTCCCCACCACGCGGCGGCACCAGCCGTGTTGATCCCGGGGAACAGCTCGGCGCTGATACGAAAAAGAGATTGGAAATACGCCGGGTTCGGGGGCCTGTCCGGGCGCGTATACTCGGCCCATCCGCCCACCCGCAGACCGCCGGTCACCTGTGTCGCCACAACACCGCGATCCGCAAAGACCAAAGGCAGATCGACATCGCCCACATCGGCAGTCGGAAAGGTCAGATTGTATCCCCGCTCGGCCGCAAGGGGCAATCTGTCGCCCATCTGGCGCCAGAGCCCCGGTTGCGACACCGGCTGCCAGAACACAATAATCGGCGCGGTGTATTTCGCCATGCGTGACAAGCTCGACAACGGCGTCCGTCACCCTGAGGCTTTGCACCGGGCGTTGCATAAAGCGGACGCCAAGGTTGGCGGCAGCGGCGGCGATATCCTGAACCACTTCTAGCGAGTCGGTGACCTGCCCCCAGGATCTCAACCGTACCGAATGCCGAAACTTCGGGTTCAGACAGGGCAGGTGATCGCGGATTTGCGTCTCTGACCAGACATCCGACAGATGCCCCGCCGCCGCTTTGTCCGCCCACCCGGACAATGACGCGCTGAAACTCTGGTGATTGTCGTAAACATAAGCTGCGCCGTCAAACTTCAGCTTGTGCCCGATCTGCGCCGCTTTGAACATTGCCGTTGTGTCCTGGCGACAGGTCCGGCCAAGCTCGGTCAGCGCTGCTGTGGCATTTTGAAACCGGGTGCCTTGCGAGGTCCGCCAGAATTTCCAGAACCATCCGGCATATCGTGGCACATCCGTCAGCGGGATTTTCAGCGGCCCGTCCCGGTTCATCAGCATTCGCGCGGCAGTGATGTGAATGCCCGGCGTGCTGAGAGGATGGATGTCCGCCAGACCGATGTGACTGGCATTGCCAAACGACGCGCCGCCCTCACCCGCAGGATGCGGATCAAACACCGTGACATCACAGCCGCTGCGCGCCAGCTCAAATGCGGTGGCGGTGCCAACGATCCCGGCACCGACAATAGCAACAGAGGTCATTGCAGCGACCCGCTAGCCGAGAAGATCAAAGGCGTCGCCCCAGCAATCGGAGACCATGTATCCCATCGGGTACGGGTCCGTTGGGTCAACTCCGATCTGGTGCATGCCATGAATCCAACCCCGGCCCGAAATGCGCGGGCGGATCGCAGGTCGGCCCGCAACGGTTGTCTCGGCTGCAAATGCGACCTTGAACGCGCTGTCGATGATGGAACGGGCGATGGCCTTGTGCCCAACCGTCACTTCGCCACGCGCAGCCTGAACCGCCAGGCGGGCGGCGTTCCCGGTCCCGCAAGGCGATCGGTCGACGCGACCGGGTGGCAGGATCGTCGCGCCCTGCATGTCACCTGCGTCGTCGCGGCTGACAAACATGGCGTAAGATATCCCCTCAAGCCCTTCAAGTTCGGGGTGGCGTATGTTCAGCTGTGCGTTGACCGCCCTGTGTACACGTGTCCCGATATCGACCAGCGCGCGCGCATTTTCCGGCGCAATCGTAATGTTGAACTGGGCCGGGTCGACCAGCGCATAAAACACGCCCCCAAACCCTATATCGACCCGAACCTGCCCCAGACCATCTACGCTGATCTGTGCATCCAATTGGTCGGCATAACTGGGTGTCATGTCCAGCGCAACACGCTGGCACTTTCCGTCCTTGCACGTGGCAACGGCCCGCACCAGACCCGCAGGCGTATCCAGCGTCACAACGGTTTCGGGCTCTTGCATCTCGACCATTCCGGTTTCCAGAAGAACCGTAACCACGCAGATGGCATTCGAGCCTGACATGGCGTGTGCCTTGTCGCCCTGCAACACGATCATGCCTGCGTCCGCGTCGCTGCGAGACGGCGCAAACAGCAGATTGGTCGACATTTGCGCATATCCTCGCGGCTCGAACACCAGAAAGCGGCGCAGGCTGTCATCCACCTGATTCAAATGGTTCATTTTTGCAAGCATCGAGGAACCCGGCAAGTCAAAAACCCCGCCGGTGACGACCCGGCCAACTTCGCCTTCGGCATGGGCCTCGACCATAGAAATTGTTTTTTTCCAGCGCATTCGCCGATCCTCGCAGTTCCAAGAAGCGAGAGTAAGTTGTCGACAATCGGAATACAAACACAAAACAACCCGCCAGGATCAAATTGTTCCGCGCTGACCGGATGCAAAACCGGCCGGCAGTTGCAGCGCAAAGCCCGGTCGCCATAACGGGGCCGACGCGGCTGTCATTCAGCCTGTGCCGCCCGCCAGGCAACAGGTCTATCCACGACCGTCGATGCGGATTGTAAAACGTCGCCTGGCCCCGGCAGGAGGTGTCGGAAACGGCGCGGCGCGGCGGATCATCTCAAGCGCGGCCCGATCAAAACGCTGCGAGCCGGAGCTTTGAACAAGGGTCGCGGATTGCAAGGCACCAGAGCCAGCAACGGCAAATTGAATCACTGCGGTTCCGCCGCCCTGCGCACGCGGTTTGCGTTGGCGCGAAATCTTGCGCATGACCTTGCCGGGATAGTTACTGACCGCAGCATTGCCCGCCTGTGATGTTGAACTAACGGCTGAGGATTGTTGTGTTGCCGTGGCTGTCTGTGCACCCGAAACACTGCCGCGGGCGCTATTTTGGGTGCTGTTGCCCTGTGGTGCGGTTTGCGCCCGGCGGGCCGGTTCAGTTTGGGGCACCGGATCGGGCCTGACTTTCGGACGTTGGGGGCTGATATCCGTCGCTGCGCTGATCGTTTCCGGCGTTGGCGGATCAGGCTGGATCGTTTCCGCAGGGTCAACGCGCTGCGCGCCGGTGGTCCGGGGGGCCTGCGGAGATACCGCTGCCACGCGCGGCGTCTCTTGCGCGTCAATCCTGTCGTCAGGCGCGACTTGCGGCACCGGCTCGGCACGCAAGGTCGGGGCGGTGGCAAGATGTGGATCAACGGCCTGAGGCACAGTCACCTGCGCTGATTGAGCGTGTTCGGCCTCCACCACGCTGGGGCTGTCCGCTGGCGGGGTTGCCACCGGCTTGGCAATCAATGTGTCGGTTGGGTCTTGCCGCGTTGGCTCGGCAAGCTGCCGGCTTGGTTCAACAGGTGTTTGCAGGGGAGGCACGGCCTGTTTTGCCCCGGCGACAAAATCCGCAAAGCTGTTGCCCAATTGCGCCTCGACAACTGCGCCCGACCCACCGGCAGTTTCAACGCGCGGCGCAGCGAACCAGAACAACAAAAGCGCAAGATGAACCCCGAGAGACACGCCAAAAAGCGACAGCCTTAGAAATAACGAAGACACGATCATGGCAACGCCCGCTCGGTCACGACAACGACCGAGCCTGCTCCGGCCTGACGCAGGGTCTGCGATACATCGACAAGCCGGTCAGCGCTCAAATTCCGGTCCGGGACAACCAGCACGCGGGCCAAAGCGCTTTCGTCCAGACCTGCCGCATATTCAGCGGCGTGCGCCACAGCCTCGCCACGATAAGTCAATGTGCCGTCTTGGTGCACGACAAGAGCGTTCGGCGGCGGGCGACTACTCAGATCTTTGGTGTTCACAAGTTCAAGCCGGGTGTCCAGCGGTTGCGCCAGTGTTCCGGCCACCAGAAAAAAGATGAGCATCAGGAAAACGATGTTGATCAGCGCGATTGTCGGCTCGGATTTCGTTTTGCGGCGCATGCTTCGCATCAGCCTGACCCCAGAACCGCAACCGACAGCTGAGGCCAGCGGCGCAGTTGGACAAGCAGGTCCAACAGACGTTGCGAACTGACCTCGGGCTGAAGCGCGACCAGCAAGACCTGATCAGCCTCGGGTTTCAGATCAAGGGCGTCCAGCGGACGGGTTTGCCCGTTGACCGAAATTCTGTCCGGATGCAATTGGACAAAAATCGGTGGCGTCTGACTGGCGGCCTGACCGCCGGATGCCGCCGCCAATTCCACTTCGGCAAATTTCGAAAAGGTCGATGACAGCATGAAAAACAGCAACAGCAAAAAGATGACATCGACCAGCGACGTCATTGACAGGGTGCGGCGTTTTCGAACCTTCTTAAGCATGGCTGGCGGCAAACCCGGTTTCAGGCACCGACCGCGCTGCGGCCTTGTGCCCTCTGGGGCGCAACGCTGTTTGAATGGCCCGATCCGCGATACCACGCTCGGCATCCATGCGGCCTTCTAACCAGCTGTGCACGATCGATGTTGGCATCGCCACAGCCAACCCCGCCGCCGTCGTCATCAGGGCAACCCAGATACCGCCTGCCAATATTGACGGATCTACCTGCGATCCCGCGGCCTGTAGCGCCTGAAACGCTTCGATCATGCCCAGAACCGTTCCGAACAGGCCCAACAAAGGGGCGAGCTGCGCAATATTCTCCAGCGACCGCAATCCACGCTCCAGCCTGGTGAATTTCGCCTCGGCCTCGGCGATCAGCCTGTCCGTGTCGTCCCGATCTGATGCAAACGCCATTTCCAGAACCGGAACCAGATAACTTTTGGATCGGGACAATGCCGACAGGGCAACATCGCGTTCGCCCCGATCCCAGGCTTTGACAGCATCGCGCAACGCACTGTGGCGTCCAACCGCTGCGACGCGGAATTGCCAAAGCTTGAACAGCGTCACCGCAAGAACGTACACGGACGCCGCGATCAGGATCAGGATGACAGGCCCGCCCAGTTCGGCAACCTGCCCCATGATTGCAAACATCTCGGTCATCCCTGCATCTCCACATTGGTGCGGCTGCTCAAACTCAGACCGGTGCTGCATATGCCGGGGTTCTGATCCGCGACAGAACAGGTCTGAACGCCGTTGATCAGGATTTTGCCGATTTCAACGCATTGCGTATTGGGCAGTATGAACTGTCTGACGCGCGGACTGCCGGCAGGAATGGCGCCAAAGTCGAAAAGCGTCAGCAGATCGACACCGCCATCGGTGTTGAACAGAACCGTTTCAAAAACGACCTTTTCGACCCCGCCAGCAATGCTTGTGTTGGCAACAAACGTCAGCTGGCATCCGCTGTCCGCCTGCTCGTGGGTATTCAGTTCGATGAACAATCCGTTTTGTTGTGCTGTGGCCGCGCTTGCCAAAAGCCATGCTGAGCCGAGTACACATGCGAGCCGCATAATTTTCTCCTTACAAGATGAAAGCTCATAAATCCCACGTGTGCGTGGGGTGGTTCATTGCACCTGTGATGACATCAACGCCGGGGCCGCTGGCTCGGACACTTCGGTGCCCTTTTGCATGTCCAGTTCCGCTTGCAGTGACGTGATCCGGTTTTGCAGTGTCGCAAGCTGCTCTTCCGGCACGATTTTGTGGTGCTTTGGCGCGATCAGGTCCGAAAGCTGTACGCGCAGCCAGGTCCAACGATGCGTGGTCAGATCCCACAGGTTCGACATGTGTCGTTTCAGTGCAATCGCGATGCCGTCGGCCGCGTACCGGGCATGCACATAACCTTGCGGACGGATTGCAGCCATCGCCCAACCCAGTGTTGTAACCGCCCCGGCCCAGATCATCAGGCCCGACCAATGACCAAGCCCAACCAATAGCAGGCCGGGCCCGAACACGGCCAGCCGGGCGGGCCATATGAACCAGCGACGATGCAGCGCGATCTGACCAAAGATGCGTCTGCGTTTGGCATCGGTGCGGGCCAGATAGCCCAACCCTGTCAGACTGACAGCGATCATCACGATCACGAACCATCCGCTCATTCAGCCGGCTCCTGTATCATCGTGCGTAAATTCTGTTGGCTGTGCTGCTTGTGTTGGCGCAACAGGACAAGACCCGCGATCAGAAACAGCAGATCAATCAGCAGAACCGGCCAGGCACCGGCGATCAGCGCCTCGCTCCAACTGGCGCCGCCGGTCAGATGACGCACCAGCGGCAGCGCCAGACACAGCGCACATGTTGCCAGCCGCAGCCGTGGCACACCCATCCGCAACGCCGTCAGCGCGCCCAGCAAAAAGCCTGCGGGCGTCCACCAGTCCGGGTCTCCTGCGGGCAAGGTCAGAAAAAACGCCAGTGCCGAAACCAGCATGGCAAAGGGCAGTCCCCAGATCACACCCATAATCCAGCGGCGAAAGCGCTGCCATGTGGGGTTGTCCTGACGCCGCTTGGTCCAAAGCAACAACCCGGATGCGGTGACAAAGGCCATGGCCAGACCCATCCCTGTCCAGACCAGTTTGGACGCGACTCCGGCAAAGTTACCAAAATGCAGCGGGCCCATTAGGCCAAGCAGGCTGTTGCCAACCGACGGCACCTGACCAACCAGATGGCTTTCGCCCAGATGAGCCCGGGTCACTCCATCGAATTCCAGAGTTGACCCTGACAGCTGGCCCGGTGCCGCTGCGACGCGCACTGCGATGCGAGACGATACGCTGTTGTAGTTCTGGATCTGGATGCTTGACAGCGTGCCGCCACTGCGCTTGCGGGCATCGGCCAGAACGTAATCCAGACTGGCCATTGGCGCCACTGTCGGATCGATCTTGTCGGGCGTGCCCAGCAATGTCTCGATCATTCGCTGCTGATCGCCGCCAAAGGCCGCCGTGGCCATCACCGGCACGCCAAAATTACCGACAAACCCAAAAAACGCACCGGTAAAGGCCAGGATGAACGCAAATGGCAGACCCCATGTTCCGGCCAGTACATGCAGATCACGCGCCCCGACCAGCCGCGCCGGATTGCGCGCAGCCACAAACGCATCCCGCACAACATGGCTGTGGATCAGGATACCCGAAATCGCCGCGGCCATCATCATCAGACCCAGAACTCCGACAAGGATCAGACCGTAGGGATTGGGCAGGTACAGCTGCACATGCAAATCAACCCAGAAATTGCGCAGTGCGGCGCCCGGCGTCGGCGGCTGCTCTGTCGATGCACCCTGCCAGCGATCCGTGATCTTGTTTGTGGCCGGGTCCAGAACGATCCTGGTGATTTGCCGTGGCTCGGGTTGCAGCGACTGGAACCGATACTGCATTTGGCCATCACTTTGGCGAAAGATCAGCACTTCGTCATAATAGCTTGGGTTTACGGTCCGCGCGGCTTTGCGAAAGTCGTTGTCAATCCTGATACCCAGATCGTCCCGATGCGTAATCGCACCTTGTGCCCAGATGTCTATTTCGTCCTCGAACACCACAATCGCGCCGGTGAACAGACAGATATACAGCAAAAGACCCAGCACAGTGCCGGACCAGCCATGCACACTGAGCAGTCGTTTTGTCTTGGCTTGCGAGAGAAAACTCAACGGCTGGCCCTACCCCATGTTCAGTGTGAAAAGCCCCAGATGCACCACGATCAGACCGATCAGAACCGATCCTGCCCGCAGCAGATCGTCATCAATCAGCGCATAGAAAAACAGCCCCGCCCAGATCAGCGGGAACAACAGCACCGGCAGCGCAATGTGATCCACACGCGCCGCTCCGACAGGCCACCAGAACGCCATGCCCATCATCACAAAAACCGTTGCAACAAACACGATCGGACCACTCAGAACCCAACGGGACAAACGCGGGTGGGCGTGCAAGACAGCACCGACACGTGTCAACACACCCCTTGAATACCAGGCGCGCGCGACCCTAGGGCGGTGCGCCACCAACGCGTGCTCCGCCGGCATGGTATTTTCCTGCCTGCGTGCCGACCCGGCGCGTTGCCGCGCGGCGGGTTCGGCATCAAAATCATCAAGCAATCCTGTATCCCTCGGTTCTGCCCAGGACAAAATTCGGGCCTTGTAGTAGTAACGTTTGAGGGCGGGATTTTTTCACCGAAAAGCTGATATTTTTTGCGCAAGAGTGCCAAGATCTCAATGCTGGCGGCGCGTTTCGCACACAGCTATGCTGATAAAGTTATTATTTGCAGCAACTTAGTTCGCGTACATGTTTCTGACCACTGACGTATCAACCGGTACTGAAACACTGCAAACCGCCTTGTAGTGCGGCGATCAGGTTGCACTGGGCGCAAATCCCACCATCGCCGAAGACAGCACTGCCAGCATCCGGCAGTCCAAGTCGTTAGATGGCAGGGCCTTTTTGACGGGCGGGGCGCGATCCTCGAAGCATCATTTCCGCGCGCAAGTTTGATTTCAACGCGCTGTTGGCTTTGACATGTAATGGCCCTGCACGCCGCCTTGGGGATCGCTGACGCCCTGATCGAGCAGGTCAATCAATTCGGTTTGAATTTCCAGATCCGACATTGCGCCTTCGACCAAGGGGCGCGACAGCTCTGCCAGGCAAGGTCGTGCACCGGCTTTTATGGTTTTGTGTTCTCGCAGGATCGCACGACACATGATCCCGGGCACAAAAGGTCCGTGCCCGTTTTCAGCCACCAATGTCCACTTGCGGATGACATTGCCACCCCCAAGCTTTCCTGAAACGCTTACCTCCATACCGCCTCGATCACTTCCAAAAGGGTGAAGTGCTTTGGCGAGCAAATGAAGCCCGGAATAGGCCATGCGCGGTAAGTCAAAGCGCCGATACTGCCTTAACTTAGCCAATAGTTGCAGCGCCCAGTTCATCAGGCGAAGTTCAAGGCCCGCGCGGAAAACGACGCTATTTGCACCGGTCCTTTCCGGAAGCAGAGTGATATCGGGGACGTCAACGCAATATCCAGCGCGCCGCAAATCCGGCCTCAATTGATACATCTTGCGATCCGTCCATCCGATGGTTGTCTGCCAAGCGCCATTGCGCCAAACTTCAAAGGGCCGTCCGACCCCGCTCACGATGCTTTTGATAACAGACATACCGCGCGGCGCCCGATTGCCTGGCAGGATTGCAATGTCGATCAGATCAATCTGATCCAAACGGTCCACCAGATCTTCGACGATACATGAGGACAGGCCCGGCACACTGGATGCCCCGGACAACACAAAAACACCCGCGCCGATGGCGCGGTTGTCCAGTGTAACGATGCCTTTGGTGAACGCAGCACTGTCCGACAGGTCAAGATAATGGCAGCCATGATCAATGCAGAGCTTTGGCACCTTGTAAGGATCGTCGCCATAGTCCTGGAACGGTCCCGCCGCATCGATTACCGCGTCGGGGCCTACTTCAAACAGGGCCTTTGGTTCATTGCGTATGTCCACCTTCAAGGTCCCCGCCCCAAGAGTTTGAGCAAGAGCGCGCGCCTTTTCCGGATGTCGCCCGGCCAGCCAAAGCTGATGACCATCGCGCGCCAGCAATCGCGCCGTAAGAGATCCGAAAACACCATACCCACCGATGATCACGATCTTCATGACGGATTGGTCCTGACAATACGGGCGTCGTGAAAGACTGCGTCCTGCCAGATCAGCTCGCCAAAAAGCGGATGGATCAATTCCAGGGTAAAGCGAAACCGTCCATTGCCCAATTCCTCGTGGCCGACCACCAGTCGGCCCGGACAGACCCATCGAGGCAAAGTAAGTCGCCATTGCCCGAGTTTCAGAAAGTACCGGTCGCTGATAAAATAAAGTCCGTCCGGGCTACCTTCTAACCGCAGCGAGATGCCAATGCCGTAGCCGATGTATTCTTCCAATCCGGTTGGCCCGGCAAAACGTTTGGAACTGCCAACCATCTGTGGAAATCCGGCGGCGCGGCCGTATTGCCGAATCCAATACTGGCCGCCCGTTGCCGCGTCCTCAGTCACGGTGACGACGGCGGATCTGCCAACAGAGGTGCAGTCAAAGGGCAGCGGAGCCCCGATCACGCGCAGGGCAAAGGCCAGCGCCTGTCCAACAGGGCTGATCCGCATCTTTGTCACGTGGCCCTGATAGGCAAGGCTGGCGTCGCCCAGTAGTCTTTTGCTGAATCGGTGCCGGATCGGTTTCGGCAATCGCGCCCATGCGGCAAGCCCCAGCAGGTTTTTGAAGCGATCATCCGGGCCGTCGGCTGGATCAGGTTGCGAATGTACCGCATCAACAGCACATCGGTTGGTATTTTCCTTAATTACGAGCATTCTGTTATTTCCGTTATAAGAGAAATTCACAGTCAAATTTTTTTAGCCGCTCTTTTTGCCTCCGGCAAAGTTGAGCAATGAGACAACTTTGGTGCCCATTTTCATCAACATCATCAGCTTTGGGCGCGGCACTGTCAGCATATCGCTGAACCATGCATCGGCCGTTGCCAGAAACTCTTGCATGTCCTGCATTCGGCGCAGCGCGATTGGATCAAGGCCGCTTTCAGAATGAGCCCGGGCCACGCAGGCGTGCAGGGCTTGTGTCGCCGGATCAATCTCACGTTCCTTGCGTCCCTGGGCGATACGAATACCCATTTCCCAGACGTCCACTTCGGCCTCATAATGCTCGCGCCGATCACCTGGAACAGGAACGCGGCGAATAAGACGCCAGCTTACCAGCTCTTTGAGAGAGTTGGACACATTGGACCGCGCAATGCCCAACGACGCGGCAATCTGCTCAGCGTTAAGAGGGTTGGCACTGAGATAAAGCAGCGCATGAATCTGTGCCACCGAACGATTGACACCCCATTGGTTGCCCATGTCACCCCAATACAGGATAAACTGGCTGGCCGCGTCGGATTTCGTTATATCTAAAGTTTCTGTCATGACAGAAATATCGGATACAACAGGATGAAAAGCAAGACCTGAGTTGATTTAATGACAGTTCGCCGCAGCCAAAGAAAATAAAATAAGGTTTTTCAATTCACCAAGACGGAACCGGTGCTGACGGACCATGACCGATACCCTTGTTCTGCCACCGGCTATGGATCTGCGAATGAGTGTGCACGCATGCAAATTTCAGGTCGACAGAATGAACATGTCGGCGCTTTGGCGCAGAAGACATGCGCCAAAACCTTTTCATCCCCGAGGGCAAGGTCAGGTTTCACTCGTGACTATTTTGCTCGGTGCACTGTCCAGCATCTAAACCCGACAACCCCAGTTCTGTGGTGCGCTTCGCAAGTGCGTTTTACCTGCCGCAGGACCAGAGGGTTGCAGAGTTTCAGCCGCCCAGCCGTTTCAAGCTCAGCCGCCAGATGGTCAGGGCCAGGACGGTGAAGATAAGGTTGAAGGTGATCAGCAAACTCCAGGGTGCGGCGGACGCAAACATGTAGCGCGACAACAGCGAAGGAATGGTGATACCCGCCAAAAGCGACAGTCCGATGCTTTGTGTACGGGGCAGCATACGCCACAACGTCGCAAACAAAGCCACAAGCAGGATCGCTACGACGTATCGCCCCCTGGTTGTAATCAACTTCAGGTAAGGGGCGCCAACATAGACGGTTACGGTGGCGGATTGCAACAGCAGGCCACCAACACCACCGGCAATGATAGAACCGAGATCACGCATGCTGAATGCAGTGCTGCGATGTGACGTTTCAGTATTGTTCAACATGTCGTCTCCAAATCTTAAATCGTCATAAATATATGGGCTTTTTCTAAGTTGTGAAATCGGCACAGACGTAACGGCCGGTAAAAAACATGTGTCAGAAACCCGCTTGATCCATGGCGTAGATCAAATCCTGATCACCTGCAATCGACCCTGCACACGGGTGTGATTCAAACACGTTTTTCGCTCACCGAACGTTTAGAACGGCGTGAAGAATAAACATGCTAGCGGAGTGTTTAGCAATTACCTTTTCAATCCAGAATGGAGAGCGACGGCAATGTTCGGCGACCCAGCTTCTTTTCTCAGACAGTTTGCTGACACCTATCTTCCGGCGTATTCCGTCGGATGGACAAACGTGGATGGAACCCTTGTCAAACCTACCGGCGACGAAATCGCACGTGTTAAGATGTCACCCGAAATCGGTAAACCCATCGCCCTTGCCTATGCCTGTGGGCAACATGATGCGCAGGATATTTTGGTGCGCGCCAGCTATCGGCAGTTGATGGGTGAAATGTACTGTCAGTATCGGTTTGTCACCGAAGCTTTGGACGTCCGGATCACGCCGTATTTTGGTGAGGGAGAGCCCTATGAAGACAGCGATGCCATGCGCGCGGACGTTGCCGACAACAATCACCTGTATTTTCTGACCACGACGGATGACGCATTCGGGTCCGGGTGGGGGGATGTGTCCGGCAACTGGATGGGTCAGACCACGGGTGTACGGATCGACGGCTATGAAATGCTGGTCAATGACATGTTCCGGGCGGTTCACGACTTTTTCGGTCACGCGGTGCCGGGCACCAGTTTCAGTGCCAATGGCGAGGAACGTGCGTGGTTTTGCCATTCGCAAATGTGTTCGCCATTGGCGCGCGTTGCGCTGACCACCGAAACACGCGGCCAGAACACCTGGGTCAACTTTGGACCTCATATGCAGGATGAGGCCGGAAATGTGCGAAAGCAGTCTGATCAGGACTGGCTGCCGCCACGCGACCGGCCCTTTGCCGATCAGAAAAACATGATCCTATCCGAGGAAATCAGCGGTGTTCGCCTGTACTGCGATCAGATGGGGGCCGTTCAGGCGCATCTGCTACCTGAAACATTTGGTCGACCGGAATTCGTTTGATGCCCGACACTAACGCTTGGGCGGGTTTTCAATCCGCAGTTTACGAGGTCTTTTCGCACGAAGGTACATTGCGCCTGCACTTGGGAAAGCCATGCCCGGCGCTGCGGGCTTTGCTGGACTGGCACGAGACCAATCGCGCAGCCTTTGTCACCGCCTTCAATCCGGCCGCAACCCGATTGAGTGACGCGGAAAACGACCGCAGGGCAATACAGTTGCGCCAGCGATGCGCTGCGCTTGGCTATCCGGTTCTGCCCGGTCGCGGCGGTGCACCGGATTGGGGTTGGGAAGACAGCCTGCTGATCTTTGACATCGGCCCGTCCAGCGCGCGGCGTCTGGGGCGAGAATTCGGACAGGATGCCATTCTGGTCACAGACGATCAGCAGCGGATGCAATTGCAGCCCTGCGCAGACCCGATTTTTTCAGACTGAGGAAGACGCAAATGACGCAAGATCCGTTCCGGGTTGCCTATGATCTGTTCCCATCCAGTGAAATCCCGTTTTTGGAACGCGCCAAAAAGATAGCGCGCCGGACGCGGCCCTATGATGGTTTGAAGATCTTACAGAATATTCCCGTCACGATGGAGGCTTTGCACAAGACCCATGTCCTGATGCTGGGCGGTGCGGACCTGACGCTGACCTGTCCCAGCTTCATGGATCCCAAGCCCGAGGCGCTTGCCGTTCTGGATGCGGCCGGGGTTGCGGTGGTGGATGTCCCGAATATTCCGTCCGATGTGGACATTGCGCTGGATTGTGCCGGTGAGTTGCTGGGCCGGGTCACACCGCGCCTAGGCACTGTAGAGCTGACCGGAACGGGCACGAACCGTTACCAGGCCGCCGGTGATCTGAGCTATCCGGTGATTTCGGTGGACCAGTCTCAGGTCAAAGTGCTTGAGGCCCTGTTTGGAACCGGCGATGCGTTTCAGCGTGCCTTTTCCACGCTGACCGGCGAAACACTCAAGGGTAAAGACGTACTGTTGTTCGGGTATGGCAAGGTGGGGCAAGGCATCGCGTATGCATTGCATCCCTCCGGATGCCGCATCACGGTTGTAGATGTCAGCGCCGATGCGTTGTGCGGTGCTAAGCGGCACGGGCATGCAGCTATTCCAGCGCATGACACCGATGCAGTCGAAATCGCCGCCAGCAAGGCATTTGTCGTGGTGACCGCCACCGGGCGACCTGGCATCATCTCCGAACGCTATGCGACGGAACCTTTTCGTGGCGCCCGCTACCGCGCGAATATGGGGGGCGAGGATGAATTTGGTCCAGCCTTCGACAACACGGAAATCATGGTCGACAAAAGACCGATCAATTTCGCGATCGCGCACCCAACCCGCATCCGGTTCCTTGACCCTATCTTTCACGCCCACAATCTTGGGGTTGATTTATTGCGCAGCTTTGCGCCGGGTCCGGGATTACACGCTTTCCCGGATTTCTTGGCCGCGCAGATTCTGACCGAATGGGAAGACATCTTTAGTGTGGATGTCGAGGCCGTCCTGAAACGCTAGCACAGATGGCCGGAGTTAGCCCAAGAACCGTGCAATCAAGGATGATCTGATCCAGGGCCGGTCTGCTCGTCAGTTTCCTGGGCGATACATTCGGCGCATGATCAGGGGCGTCAGGTACATCGGTATCTGGTAAGCCCCGATAAAAACCATGATGGGCGCTGTGGTTTCGGGTGGCAGGGCCACCAGGAAAAGCGCGATATTGCGGTTTCCGGCGATCAGGGACACTGCTGTCGCTTTGGCCGGCGACAGGCGCCGGCGGGTCAAAAGAAAGGTGCCAATCTGAGCGCCAAAATTTAACGCGCAGGCAAACGCGATCCAAAATACTGCCAACCACGGATGGTGCAGCGCAGCTGCGCTGACCGACGGCATCAAACCTATGACGAAGACAGCCAAAGTAAGTGTTGCCAGGCCTTCAAGCTGCAAAAGCTGAGCTTGTGATGGGCTGCGCAGAACGGTCTTGCGCAGCCCGACGGCGACAAGCGAGACAATGGAAATTGTCAGAAACAGAGTGAACGCAGCCGTCAGCACGGCCAAAAGGTCACCAAGCCCGGGCACCAACCAAAAAATCGGCAAAGCCGTCAGAGGCAAAGCTGCGGTCCCGACCACAACAAGTCGCATGGCATGTTGGGCAGGGTATCCCATCATCATGCACAGATTCGGACTGCCCGAAATCGACGGCGCTGCGGTCATGATCAGCAGCGACAGGCCGACGGCCGTTCCCGTCCATCCGCCAACTATTGCCAGACAGACGATGATCAGCGGCGACAAAACCTGAAACACAAACACCGTGGTCGCAACCTGTCGCAAATCGGCCAGCGACCCCAGAATGGTCGATGGCTCCATCCGCAAGATGGTCACGAACAGCAAAAGCACCACAAGCGGCGGCAGCAATGGCCGCATTGGCTCGGCCAGACCAGGCAGCAGCAGCCCCGCCGCCAGCCCGAAGATCAGAACATAAGGGCCGTTTCGCGCAACCCAAAGCAAAGGAAACAAAACCGCCCTACCCGCCCGGGCTCTGCCGCAGGTTCTCGGGCAGCCATGTGGCCAGTTCCGGGAACCAGATCAGTACAAACACCATCAGCACCATGATCAGAAACATCGGGATCGCTGCCCGCGCGATATAGCTCATCTCATGGTTCGTCATGCCTTGCATCACAAACAGGTTGAATCCGATGGGCGGTGTGATCTGCGCCATCTCGACCACAACCACGATAAAGATGCCAAACCAGATCAGATCAATCCCCGCATCCCGGATCATCGGCTCGACCACAGCCATGGTCAGCACGACCGAAGAAATACCGTCAAGAAAGCAACCCAGTATCACATAAAACACCAACAGAACCATCAGCAGCTCGAACCGGGTCAGTTCCCAGTCTGCAATCAGATCGGCCAGCCCACGCGGCAGACCTGTAAAGCCCATGCACAAGGACAGGAACGCCGCGCCGGCCAGTATCAGCGCGATCATAGCGCTGGTTCGGGTCGCACCCATCAGGCTTTCGGTAAAGGTTTTCCAATTCAAAGACCCCTGCCCCGCAGCCAGCAAAAGACCCCCGATCACCCCAAAGGCGGCGGCTTCGGTTGCAGTTGCATAGCCCAGATACATCGACCCAATTACCACCATGATCAACACGATCACGGGCAACAGAAAGCGAGAGTTCCTGATCTTTTCTGAAAAGCTCAGTTTGCCTTCGTCGTTCGGCTTCCAGTCTTTTCCTATCTTGGAGTAGATCGCAACGTAACCCATGAACATGGCAGCCAGCACAAGACCGGGCAAGATACCGGCAAAGAACAGCTTGGTGATCGATTCATTGATGGTGACCCCGTAGACGATCAATGTCAGCGATGGCGGGATCATCAGACCAAGCGTCGCCGCACCGGTGAGGGTGCCGATGATCATCCGTTCCGGGTAATTGCGTTTGCGCAACTCGGGGATCGACATTTTGCCAACCGTAGTCAGCGTGGCGGCCGATGATCCGGACACTGCGGCAAACACCGTGCAACCGACGATGTTTGTATGGACAAGCCCGCCAGGCAAAGGCGCCATCCAAGGCGACAGACCCTTGAACATATCTTCGGACAACCGCGTTCGATAGAGGATTTCCCCCATCCAGATGAACATCGGCAACGCCGTCAGAGTCCATGAGGACGACGCCGACCATATTGTTGTGATCATCACGTCACCAACGGGCCGGCTGGTAAACAGCTCCATCCCGACCCAGGCAACACCCATCAGCGCCAGCCCGACCCAGACCCCGGTGC
>JBCCIK010000040.1:0-25454 GCA_039028255.1 Pseudomonadota bacterium
GACAACTGCCGGGTCAATGAAAATTGGCCCGGCTATCCGGGCGGACGAGTTGCCATCATGCTTGGACGGTCGCCGAATTGCGCAAACCACGCCGCCAACGCGTCGTTGCCGTGTCGCCAGCCGCGCGCATCGTGGCGCAGATCCAGATACCCCAATGCACAGCCAACCGCGACCTGGCCCATGTCCAGCGAGCCCGACAAATGCGCCATCCACCGTTGGTTCAGAGCCCCGCAGCCGCGCTCGATCTTGTCCCATTGTGCGTCGACCCATTCAGTCCACTGCCTGTCCTGCGGGCGCAGGCGATCCTCGTAAGTCATCAAAAGGGCCGCATCCAGAATGCCATCGGCCAGTGCCTCAAGCGTAAGCACATCCCAGCGGCGTGCGCCTTCTGGATATAGCCCCGCCTGCGCGCGCGCATCCAGAAATGCGCAAATGACGCGGCTGTCGAACAGGGTCGGGCCCTCCGGTCGCTCCAGCGCCGGAACTTTGGTCAGCGGCGCCTTGCTTAGCAAAGGCACCGCCGGCGAGACGGGCGTGCTCGCCACCGTTTCCAGCTCGACATCCTCAAGCTGGCCGGTTTCGTGTAGCAGCACCATGACTTTGCGCACATAAGGCGACGTCGGACTGTGATAGAGTTTCATTGGCAGGCTCCCTTGATGCGCAGACCTTACATCAAGGAACCGGAAACAAAAGGCGTCAAACAGATGACCCACTGCAAAGGGTTCAAACACCCGCACGCTCGACAGACACTGACCAAAGCCGTGAAACCGCCTGCCATTTCACTTGCAGACCTGCGCGGATTTTGGCAAAGGTCACAGTGTTCTCAGGGCGGGGCGAAATTCCCCACCGGCGGTATGCGGGCCATGACCCGTCAGCCCGCGAGCGGCCCCGAAGTGCCCACGATCCGAAAAAACCAACAGATTTTCGGGCGGTTCGTGGTCTCACCAAAGGGTGACAGCAGATCTGGTGAGACGCCAGAGCCGACGGTTAAAGTCCGGATGAAAGAGAACGTGCAGCGCGCCGCAAGTCGGCGCGCCCGCTCGTGATCGCCTTGGGTGACGTGTCTGTAAACGCAGGAGATCACGATGACACACACCCGCTACGCTTTTGTCAAAGCTAACTGGCATTCCGATATCGTCGACCGCGCGCTGGACGGATTCCAGCAACTCATTCCCGGAGACCAGGTCGATGTTTTCGACGTTCCGGGTGCCTTCGAAATGCCGCTGCTGGCGCGTGATCTGGCCAGCACCGGCCGGTACGCCGCAGTCGCCTGCGCTGCATTTGTGGTGGATGGCGGCATATATCGCCACGAATTTGTCGCCCAGGCGGTGGTCGATGGGCTGATGCGCGCCGGGATGGACGCCGGTGTGCCGGTGCTGTCGGTGTCTCTGACCCCGCATCAGTATCAGGAAACTGACCATCACGACGCCATTTACCGGGAGCATTTTGTTCAAAAGGGTCGCGAGGCAGCACAGGCGGCGCTGGCGATGACGCAAGCACGCGCAAAAGTCACGGCAGCCGCCTGATCGCTTCTTCTTGGTCCAAATACGGCAGGGGTGAATTGAGCCGCAGGCTCAAAAGGGGACAGCGTCCCCTCTCACGCTGCAAATCGCAAATCCGCTTGAGGCGTGGCCCCGAGACCGCTAATCACGACCCGCAAAGGAGCATGCCCTATGTCAATGAACAGCTTTGGACATCTTTTCCGCGTCACCACTTGGGGCGAAAGCCACGGTCCGGCTCTGGGGGCAACCATCGACGGCTGTCCTCCGGGTGTAACGATAGATGCAACCATGATACAGCACTGGCTGGACAAGCGTAAACCGGGGCAGAACAAGTTCACCACGCAGCGGCGCGAGCCGGATCAGGTCAGGATTCTGTCCGGCGTGTTCGAAGGCCAGACCACCGGCACCCCGGTACAGCTGATGATCGAGAACACGGATCAGCGCTCTAAGGACTACGGCGAAATCAAGGACAAGTTCCGCCCGGGCCATGCTGACATCACCTATTGGCAAAAATACGGGATTCGCGATAACAGAGGCGGCGGACGCAGTTCCGCGCGCGAAACCGCATCCCGTGTTGCCGCCGGAGGTCTGGCGCGCGCAGCAATCAGACAGATCGCACCGGATGCGCAGATTACCGGGTACATGGTGCAGATGGGCCCGCACAAGATTGATCGCAACCAGGTCGACTGGGCTCAGATCGATCAGAACCCGTTCTGGACGCCCGATGCCGGGGCCGCTGCGGATTGGGCGGTTTATCTCGATGATCTGCGCAAGTCCGGCAACTCGGTTGGCGCGGTGATCGAGGTTGTGGCCCGCGGTGTGCCCGCAGGCATCGGCGCGCCGGTCTACGCCAAGCTTGATACGGATCTGGCTGCTGCGATGATGTCGATCAACGCTGTCAAAGGTGTTGAAATCGGTGAAGGCATGGCCGCCGCCGAACTGACTGGCGAGGCCAATGCAGACGAGATTTCCATGGGCCGCAATGGACCGGAATACAGCACCAACCACGCGGGCGGTATTCTGGGGGGCATCTCGACCGGACAGGATATTGTGGTCCGGTTTGCTGTGAAACCGACCTCTTCGATTCTGACGACCCGCAAGACCATCACCAGATTCGGGGAAGAAACCGAAATTGTCACAAAAGGTCGCCATGATCCCTGTGTCGGTATCCGCGCCGTGCCGGTGGGCGAGGCGATGATGGCCTGTGTTATTCTTGATCATTTGTTGCTGCATCGAGGTCAAATCGGTGCGAACCGAGGCACGATTGGCTGATCTGAACGGGCGGCTGCCTGCGCACATTCTTTCGCACAGCCCTTGCGGGCACCACGTCATATCTCCGTCTCCAGCACAGATCAGCGCGACCTTGCCGCCTCAGCGGGAAACAAGCACCGCGCCGCGTTGATCTTTGTGCAGCAAAAGCGCAGGGTCGCGCCGATGACAAAACCCTTAACATCGCATCGACCCGTTCTGGCGGTGTCACTCAAGCTCAGCGCGCTGTTGCTGTTCACAGCCATGCAGGCCCTGGTCAAAGCCTTGTCCGAAGACTTTCCCCCGGGTGAAATGGTGTTTTTCCGATCCCTTTTTGCGATCCCCGTCATTCTCGCGTGGCTGATTGCCCGAGGAGAGCTGGCCCAGGGTTTTATTGTGCGCAAACCGATGGGTCATTTCTGGCGCGGCGTTCTGGGTACAAGTGCCATGGGTCTGACATTCACCGGGCTCAGCCTGTTGCCCCTGCCCGAGGTTACGGCCATCGGATATGCGACCCCGATCTTCACTCTGATTCTGGCCGCGCTGATGCTGGGTGAACGTATCCGCATGATTCGCATTGGTGCTGTCGTGCTCAGTCTGCTGGGGGTGTTGATCATGATATGGCCACGTCTGGGCAGCAGCGATCTTGAGGTTGCCGCCACGCTTGGCGCGCTGTGCGTTCTTGCCGCAACCGTGGCGCGCGCGTTTGTTCAGATACATATCCGTCAACTGGTGCAGGTGGATCATCCCGCAGCAATTGTCTTTTACTTTTGCGTGACTGGCACCTTTCTGTCCGGGCTCACGGTCTTTTGGGGCTGGACCGTGCCAACCTGGCAGCAGGCCGCCCTGTTGATAGCAATGGGTTTGACCGGTGGTGTCGCCCAGATTCTGGTGACATCGTCCTATCGGTTCGGACAGGCCTCGATGCTGGCCCCGTATGACTACACAAGCATGCTGTTTGCCATTTTCATTGGCTATATCTGGTTCAACGAGTTACCGACACTGGCCATTCTGATCGGTGCGGCGCTGGTTATCGCAGGCAATGTCGTCGTGATCTGGCGGGAACATCAGCTGGGTCTGGAACGCAACAAGGACCGATCCGTCAACGACCCCAAAGCCTGACTTTACCTTTCGCCAGGTTTGCGTAGTTTGGGCGCGGCAATCATAGAGGTTCCCCAATGAGCGACGCACAGGATCACAAAGAAAAGATGCAGAAGGTGCAGGCCCGGCACCGCAAAAAAGTGTCCGAGGCCGTTGATCCGGGCCGGGGTCTGGTGATGATCAATACCGGCAAGGGCAAGGGTAAATCCTCGGCCGCGTTCGGTGTTGTGATCCGGGCTCTGGGATGGGGGCAGACGGTTGCGGTGGTGCAGTTCATCAAAGGCAAATGGAAAACTGGCGAACGGCGCTTTTTTCAGGACCGGGATCTGGTGACCTGGCATACGATGGGCGAAGGCTTTACCTGGGATACGCAGGATCGCGAGCGTGACATAGCGGCAGCAACGGCCGCGTTTGACAAAGCCTGCGTGCTGATGGCCAGCGGTGATTATGACCTTGTGGTACTGGACGAAATCAACATCGCCTTGCGGTATGAATACCTGACACTGGATCGTGTGATCGAAGGGCTGGAGGCCCGGTCAGACAGGACCAGCGTATTCCTGACCGGTCGTGACGCGCCGCAGGTATTGCGTGATTACGCCGATCTGGTGACCGAGATGACCGAGGAAAAGCACCCGTTTCAGGCGGGTATCAAGGCGCAACGCGGGCTGGATTTCTGAAAAGGGCGCTCAGCGCTTGTTTTTGGGTCCGGGCAGCAGAGTTTCAAACACATACCGCACCGATCCGCGCCGGCTTGCCGCGCTGTCGGGAAGGGCGGTATCGGGCTCTTGGCTCTCAACCGCCAGGTCGCGCTTTTTCTGTTCGATATAGGCCGCGAAGTCATCGTCGCAGCAGCTGCAACCGCACGCGGTTGCCGCATCATGCCGAGCCATTATTTCATCAAGCGGATCGCTCATGCCTGACCTTTCAAATCCTGTCGCTGTTCGACAGATGTTTCGTTTTCGAGGCGGCGGCGGACCCTCACCCTGTCACGCGCTAAATCCGCAGACCGCCCCGAAACTATAGGCTTGATACTACACTATCTGGCGTTGGCCAATATCTGATTGTTTTTGTCGGGAATTTCAAGTCAAAAAACGCATTCCGAAATTTGGGCGTGCAACGCAGATCCGAGGCTGCCCAATCCTTGCCCGCGATGCGCCGCCGGGACAGTTTGCAAAACATGCGCACCAGTCTCGGACCGGCTGATCATCGGTCAGCTGCGCACCAGCTTTTCGTAATCTCCCGCAATCTCTCGCGTCAGATCACCCACCGAGAATGTGAATTCGCCAATCTGCCCCACTGGGGTAACCTCGGCTGCGGTGCCGGTCAGCCAGCATTGTTCGAACCCTGACATTTCTTCGGGCATGATATGCCGTTCATGCACTGTGATGCCTTTGGCCTTCAGCATCTCGATCACGGTTTGGCGGGTAATGCCGTTCAAAAAACAATCGGCCAGGGGTGTATGAACTTCGCCATCTTTCACGAAGAACACATTTGCGCCGGTCGCTTCGGCCACATAGCCGCGATAGTCCATGAACAACGCATCAGAACATCCTTTGGCCTCGGCCTTGTGTTTTGAAATCGTGCAGATCATGTAAAGTCCGGCTGCCTTGGCGTGCACCGGTATCGTCTCGGGGCTGGGGCGTTTCCATTCCGCAATGTCCAGCTTGGCGCCCTGCATTTTGGCGTCGCCGTAATACGCCCCCCAGGGCCAGACCGCGACGGCCATGCGCACGGGATTTTTGGCTGATGCAACACCCATATCCTCGCCCGAGCCACGCCAGACCAGAACGCGCACATACGCATCCTGCAATCCGCTGGCTTGCAACGTCTGATCTTTGGCGGTTTCGATTTCATCAATCGAATACGGGATCGGCATGTCCAGCGCTTCGGCCGAGGCGATCAGACGCTCGGAATGCGCGCGGCTTTTGAAAATTTTGCCGCTGTAGGCTCGCTCGCCCTCGAACACGGACGAGGCATAGTGCATCGCGTGGGTCAGGATATGAACGTTTGCATCGCGCCAGGGAACCAGCTGGCCATCCAACCAGATGACGCCGTCTCGATTGTCATACCCCGCCATGCGAAACCTCCTGAACCGGGTTGATTTTCCAATTGTTGCGCTATTTAGGTCCGAAGCGGACATAAAGTTGCGCAAAAACTGCGAGTCGATACCTGTCTGCTCTTGGAATGTCAATAACGCTGACATAAAGTCAGCACTGAGTTAAAAACGAGGCGCGCAATGTCCGAAATCCGTCCCGCCCCGCTGTATGGCGGTGAAAGCCTGCTGTTTCTGACAGACGAACAGCTGCGACAAGGGATCGAGGCCATGTTTTTTGCATATCGCGGCTTTACCGCCGATCCGGACCGAATACTGGCGCAGATGGCCTATGGGCGCGCGCATCATCGGGCCATTCACTTTATCAATCGCGCGCCCGGTACAACGGTCAACAACCTGCTGGCCATATTGGGGGTTACCAAACAGTCCCTGAACCGCGTGCTGCGCGCCCTGATCGAAGACGGCCTGGTTGAAAGCCGTGTGGGGACCGCTGACAAACGCGAGCGTCATCTTTTTCTGACCGAAAACGGCGCAGCGCTTGAGGCACGGCTGTCGGATGCACAGCGGGCCCGCATGCGGGCAGCCTACAAGGATGCGGGGCCAGAAGCTGTTGCCGGGTTTCGCAAAGTGCTTGAAGCGATGATGGATGCTGATATGCGTCTTGCTTACACCAAACTGCGGGATAATACCTCATGAGCGATATGGACGCCCATCTGCTGATTGTTGACGATGACGAGCGCATTCGCGATCTGCTCAAGAAGTTCCTGATGCGAAATGGTTTCCTGGTGACCGCAGCACGCGATGCGGCCCATGCCCGCAGAGTGCTGTCGGGCCTCGATTTCGATCTGATCGTTCTGGATGTGATGATGCAGGGCGAAGACGGTGTCAGCCTGACCAGAGCGCTGCGCGAGACCCACGCCACGCCAATCCTGCTGCTGACGGCGCGCGGTGAAACCGAACACCGGATTGCCGGGCTGGAGGCCGGCGCGGACGATTACCTGGCAAAACCGTTCGAGCCCAAAGAGTTGCTGCTGCGGATCAATGCCATCCTGCGTCGGATGCCCGACACATCGGCGCAAGATGCAACCACGAAGATACTGACGCTTGGTCCCATTCGCTATGACGCGGAACGCGGCGAGATGTGGCAAGGGGAAAACCCGGTGCGTCTGACGGCCACGGAAAGCCAGCTGATGAAGATTTTCTCGGCCCAGCCGGGCGAACCGATCAGCCGCGCCAAACTTGTCGAGGATCTGGGTCGTGACAAAGGGCAGGCCCAGGAACGTGCCGTGGACGTCCAGATCACCCGCTTGCGCCGCAAGATCGAACAGGACCCGAAACAACCACGGTATCTGCAGACTGTCCGGGGCGCCGGGTATATGCTGGCACCGGATTGAATTGACCGCTGCGCGGCGTTTTCATGCCTTCGGCGAGGATATTTTTAGCCAGATGAAGATGGGATCCCAATGAAGACTGCGCTTTTAACCCATGCCGATTGCCTTGGTCATGTGACGCCGCAAGGCCACCCCGAGCAGGTGGCGCGGCTGGAACATGTCCTGCACGCCCTTGAGACATTGGATCTGAACAGGGTGACGGCCCCGCTGGCCGCAGATGATGATCTGCTGCGCATCCATTCTGAACGCCATATCCAGAGCATTCGGGACAGTCGCCCCACAGATGGCTTTACCCAGATCGACGGAGACACGTTTATGTCGCCCGGATCCGTGGATGCCGCATATCGCGCCGCCGGCGCGGTGGTGCGCGCCGTGGATCTGGTATTGGCGGATGACGCGCCAAATGCGTTCTGCGCCATCCGACCACCGGGGCATCATGCCGAAACGGAAACCGCAATGGGGTTTTGCCTGTTTGGCAACGCCGCCCTTGCGGCAAAACATGCGCTGGATCACCACGGGCTGAACCGCGTTGCCGTGGTGGATTTCGATGTACATCACGGCAATGGCACGCAGGACCTGTTGTGGGATGAAAAACGCGCGCTGGTTATTACCAGTCAGCAGATGCCGCTGTGGCCGGGCTCGGGCCGTCCCGATGAAACCGGGGCGTACGAGACAATTGTCAACATTCCGCTGGCCCCGGGTTCGACCGGTGCGGATATGCGGGCGGCCTACGAAGCGCAGGCTTTTCCAAGGCTGCGCGCTTTCAGACCGGAGCTGATCGTTGTTTCAGCGGGGTTTGACGCGCATCAGGACGACCCGCTGGCCAATCTGAACTGGTCGACCGAGGATTTTGCCTGGATCACGGCCGAACTGTGCGGGATTGCAAAGGCGCTTTGCGGTGGGCGTATCGTCTCGACTTTGGAGGGTGGGTATGATCTGAACGCATTGGCCGACGCGACACGCGCCCATGTTGAAGAACTGATAAAGGCAGCCAGATGACCGATACACCCGTTGAGAAGATGACATTCGAACAGGCGATGAAAGAGCTGGAAACCGTTGTCGGACAGCTGGAACGCGGCGATGTGGCGCTGGATCAGTCTATTGCGTTGTACGAGCGCGGAGCGGCACTTAAGAAGCGTTGCGAAGATGAGTTGAAGCGCGCCGAAGAAAAGGTAGCGGCAATCACTTTGGACGCAGAGGGTCAACCGTCGGGAACGACGCCTGTCGAAGGGTCCTGAATGTTTCGTGAACAACTGGCGCGGGACGCACAGCGTATCCAAAGACAGTTTGACCTTGTTCTGGATGGATTGGAAAATCTGGATTTGATCCGCGCGATGGCCTATGCCACGCAAGGCGGCAAACGCCTGCGCGGATTTCTGGTTCTGGAAAGTGCCCGGCTGCACGATATTGACCCTGAGCGCGCGATCTGGCCCGCGACCGGCATAGAGGCGCTGCACGCATATTCCCTGGTACATGACGATCTGCCTTGCATGGATGATGACGATCTGCGGCGCGGCAGGCCAACCGTGCATGTGCAATGGGATGACGGAACTGCGGTTCTGGCAGGAGACGCGCTTCAGACGTTGGCGTTTGAACTGTGCACACAACCGCAGGTGGGCCCGGCCGACGTGCGGGCCGATCTGGCCCTGACCCTGGCCAAAGCCAGCGGTGCGCAGGGCATGGTTCTGGGTCAGGCGCTGGACATTGCGGCGGAAACAGCGGCAACGCCGCTGACGCTTGAGGCCATCACGCAGATGCAAAAAGGCAAGACTGGCGCTCTTTTTGAATGGTCCGCCTGCGCCGGGGCACGACTGGCGCAGGCAGACACGGAACCCTTGCGCCAATATGCCCGAGCCCTTGGTCTTGCCTTCCAGATCGCTGATGACATTTTAGACGTCGAAGGTGACGCCGCCAAAGCCGGTAAACGCCTGCAAAAGGATTCGGCAGCAGGCAAGGCAACCTTCGTATCACTCTTGGGTCTGGAAGCGGCCCGATTGCGCGCGGCCCAGCTTGTGGATCAGTCCTGCGATGCGCTGGCGGGCTATGGGTCTGCGGCTGAAACCTTGAAGGACGTCGCCCGCTTCGTTATTGCCCGGGACAGCTAAGCCAGGAATGCCAAATGTCTGACCGCCCGAAAACTCCCCTGCTGGATCTTGTGAACCGCCCTGCGGATCTCAGGCGGCTGTCGGACACGCAACTGCACCAGCTGGCGCAGGAATTGCGGGCAGAGACAGTCTCGGCGGTATCCGTCACCGGGGGTCATCTGGGTGCCGGGCTGGGTGTGGTCGAACTGACCACGGCGCTGCACGCGGTGTTCGACACCCCGCGCGACAAGATCATCTGGGATGTGGGGCACCAGTGTTATCCGCACAAAATCCTGACCGAACGGCGCGACCGCATTCGCACGCTGCGTATGAAGGATGGGCTGAGCGGGTTCACCAAACGCAGTGAAAGCCCGTATGACCCATTTGGCGCGGCACACAGCTCAACCTCGATCAGCGCGGCGCTGGGCTTTGCCGTGGCGCGGGATCTGGGGGGCAATACGCCCGAGGGCCTGGGTGATGCGATTGCAGTGATCGGGGACGGTGCGCTGTCCGCCGGGATGGCCTTTGAGGCCATGAACAATGCGGGCCATCTGAAGAAACGACTGATTGTTATCCTGAACGACAATGACATGAGCATTGCGCCCCCGGTTGGGGCATTGTCCAGCTATCTGTCCCGCATTTATGCCGAGGAACCCTTTCACGATCTGAAAGCCGCTGCCAAAGGCGCAGTGTCGCTGTTGCCCGAACCTTTCCGCGAAGGTGCCAAGCGGGCCAAAGAAATGATCAAAGGCATGGCCGTTGGCGGCACGTTGTTCGAAGAATTGGGATTTTCCTATATCGGTCCCATCGACGGGCATGATCTGGATCAGTTGCTGCCGGTCCTGCGTACGGTCAAGGCACGGGCAAACGGGCCGATCCTGATTCATGTTCTGACCCGCAAAGGCAAAGGATACGGCCCGGCCGAGCGTGCACGCGACAAAGGACACGCAACGGCAAAATTCGATGTCGTGTCAGGGGAACAGATAAAGGCTCCCTCGAATGCGCCGTCTTATACCTCGGTTTTTGGCAAAGCCTTGGTGGATGAGGCCGCGCGCGACGACAGGATAGTGGCCGTCACGGCAGCGATGCCCGATGGTACGGGGCTGAACTTGTTTGCCGAGCGCTATCCTTCGCGCTGTTTTGATGTCGCCATTGCTGAACAGCATGGCGTGACGTTTTCTGCGGCGCTGGCGGCGGGCGGTATGAAACCCTTTTGCGCGATGTATTCGACCTTTCTGCAACGCGGCTACGATCAGGTTGTGCATGACGTTGCCATACAACGGCTGCCGGTGCGGTTTGCAATTGATCGGGCTGGCCTGGTCGGCGCGGACGGGGCCACCCACGCAGGATCGTTCGATATCGGATATCTGTCCAATTTGCCCGGCATGGTCGTCATGGCCGCCGCGGATGAGGCAGAGCTTATGCATATGGTGGCCACGGCAGCGGCCCATGACGCAGGGCCTATCGCGTTTCGCTATCCCAGAGGGGAAGGGATTGGCATCGAGCTGCCAGAACGGGGCGAAATTCTGGAGATTGGGAAAGGCCGGATTATGCAAACGGGCAGCCAGGTCGCCTTGCTGTCTTTTGGAACCCGATTGGCCGCGGTGCAAAAGGCCGGCGAAGCGCTGGCAGCCAAGGGGATCACGCCCACCATCGCGGATGCCCGTTTTGCAAAACCTCTGGATCGCGACCTCATACTGGGGCTCGCGGACAACCACGAAGCCCTGATCACGATAGAAGAAGGGGCCATCGGCGGTTTTGGCAGCCATGTCTCGCACCTGCTGGCAGAAGAAGGCGGTTTTGATACCGGTCTGAAGTTTCGTTCGATGGTCTTGCCGGACATCTTTATCGATCAGGCCAGCCCGTCAGACATGTATGCCGTGGCCGGCATGAGCGCCGAGCAGATCGAAGCAAAGGTTCTGGCCACCCTTGGCATCGCCTCGATTGGCGAAAAACGCGCCTGAACAGGTGGTTTTGGTCATAGCGTTGACGTGACTCTGATCAACAGCGCCAGTATGCATAGGCTCGATCCTGATGCGTGGATCGTTCAGACGTTTGAATGCATGCCGGTTCCACAAAGCAACGGCATAAACGATTTGATATCACGATCCTGACGACAAGGACGATGCAAGGACGCGCCTTGGGCGCAAGATCGGATCGGCCGGTTTGATGGTCCTGTCCGCAATAGATCGCCGTTCAATCGCCAGGGCTGTTCGCAACCTGTCAAATCCAATCACAGGATCGATCAGTGCCTGCACCGGGCGCGTACCCGAACATTAATTTATTCACGGAATGCAGACTCGTTTGGTCTTGGTATGGTAGGGTCATCGCCGAAGCGGGGGACTTCAGAGGGGTGAGATGTCTCAAGACCTTGGGGATTGGTTGGGCTCGATTGGGCTGTCCGATTATGCGCAGGCCTTCCGGGACAACAGGATTGATTTTGAAATATTACCTGATCTTACCAGTGATGATCTGATCGAAATCGGGGTAACTGCCGTTGGGGACCGACGGCGATTGATCCGCGCCATCGGGGAACTGGATGCTCCTGCCGACGCGTCGCCTGTTGTCCTGACGCCCGCAGAACCAGCCCGGCGACAGGTCACGGTCATGTTTGCTGATCTGACCGGCTTTACCCGACTGTCCAGCGCTTTGGACGCAGAGGACCTGCACGATCTGCTCAATGACTTTTTCAGCAAAGTGGATCATATCGTCGAAAAATATGGGGGTCGGATCGACAAGCATATCGGCGATGCGGTGATGGCCGTGTTTGGAGCGCCGATTTCGCACACGAACGATACCGAACGGGCGGCACGGGCGGCGTCCGAGATACATTCGGTGCTGCCGACATTGTCCACACCCATGTCCTGTCATATCGGGATTGCATCCGGGCAGGTCATTGCCAGCACCACCGGCAGCCAGGCCCATACCGAATACACCGTCACGGGTGACGGGGTGAACCTGGCATCACGGCTGACAGATATTTCATCGGGTGGCGAAACGCTGGTGTCGCATGACATCCAGCGCGCGTTGGGTCCGCTGTTTGTGGGCGAATCCATTGGCGTCAAACAGATCAAAGGTCTGAGCGATCCGGTTGAAGTCTGGCGCCTGGATCGTCTGGCCCGGAACATTCGAACCCGCCGGCACAAATTCATAGGGCGCGAGCGTGAATTGTCCCTGTTTGCGGCCACGTTTGATCGATGTCAGCGCCACGGCAAGGGCGAGGTGCACATCGTTCTGGGCGAGCCTGGCATCGGCAAAACCCATTTGTCCGAGCAAGTGGCGGAACTGGCCGGCAGCCTGTCTTACACGATTCACACCGGCGTGGTGATGGATTTTGGTGCGCGCGAGGGACATTCTGCAATCCAGTCCGTCGCCCGCAGCATACTGGGGCTTGAGGCAACGGACGACGCGGCCACGGGCTTGGCGGTTGCGCAACAGGCGATCGAAAAAGGCTGGGTCAACCCGGCCAACGCGGCGCATCTGAATGCGCTTTTGGAATTGGACCAGGATCCGGGTCTGGCCGAGATTTACGCGGTCATGGACAATAATGCGCGCTTGCGCGGGCGTCGGCAGGTGATTGATCAGCTGTTGTCCGCACGCAGCCGCGATGCGCCGTTGTTGATTCAGATCGAAGACATTCACTGGGCTTCGCCCGAAATACTGACGGCATGCGCGCATATCGCGGCCGCCACCCGCGATATCCCTTGTGTTCTGTTGATGACCAGCAGGGTGGAAGGAGATCCGATTGACCGCGATTGGCAAGCGGCCGCCGAAGGGGCCCTGGTGTCAAAGCTGGAACTGGCCCCCATGGGCGAAGATCAGGCCCGGAAGCTGGTCGAAGAGTTCACCAGTGTAGATCCCGAACTGCTTGAGACCTGTGTTGAGCGTGCAGGCGGCAACCCATTGTTTCTGGAACAGCTATTGCGCAATATCGACGTGCTGAAGCGCGAAGGCGTGCCCGGCAGCATTCAGGGTATCGTACAGTCCAGGCTGGATGCGCTGGACCGGGCCAGCCGTACGGCCATTCAGGCGGCCTCGGTTTTGGGGCAGAGGTTCTCTCCCGAAGTTCTGAATTTTACCTTGGGCGAAGGACATCTGGATACGTCCACTCTGATCCGGTCGGCCCTGATACGCGAGACGGACGCGGATTTGATGTTTGCGCATGCTCTGATCCGCGATGGGTCATATGCAACGCTGATAAAGTCAGAGCGCGCGCGCCTGCACCGTCAGGCGGCAAAATGGTTCGAAGACCGGGATGCGACCTTGCGCGCCCGGCACCTTGATCGCGCGGGCGCAACAAACGCTGCGCAGGCCTATCTTGAGGCTGCTGATAATTTGATCCAGGCCTACCAGTTCGACGATGCCAGACCCTTGATCGAACGGGCGCTTGAGTTACCCTGTGCCGCAGCCGTGAAATTTGATCTGTTGTGCGCGCGTGGCGAAACACAGCGCTTGCAGGGTCATTCGGATGATGCTTTGCGGGAATTCAAAGATGCGGCCGCAGTCGCAGATACGGATGAACAGATCAGCCGTGCGCATATCGGCCTTGCGCAGGCCGCCCGGCAAGCCAGCCTGTACGAACAGGCGCTGGATGCGCTGGATCAGGCCGAGGCTGCCGCCGAACGATGCGGATCGGAATCGGATGTGGCGCAGATCAATTACGTGCGCGGGAACGTGTATTTCCCGCTTGGGCGCGTCGACGAAGCGATGCAGGCCAACGAACGTGCCTTATCTCTGGCGCGCAAGCTGGGTTCGGCGCGGCTTGAGGTGGGCGCGCTCAGCGGATTTGGCGATGCCAATTTCATGAACGCGACCATGCAAACGGCGACCGGGTTTTATACTCAGGCCGTTGATCGGGCGCGCGAAAAAGGGCTGGTGCGCGATCTGGCGGCCAATCTGCACAATCTGAGCGTTGCGCGCAGCTACTCGGGCGATGTGCAACAAGGCAAGTCAGATGCAGGTGAAGCCATCGAAGTGTCACAAAAGTACTTTGCCTTTATTCCCGAATGCGTCGCGCAGACCTGTCTGGGTGTCGCGCAGACATTTCTGGGCGAGTTGGATCAGGCGCTTGCGGCGTTTACAGTTTCGGCTGAAATCGCCAGCCGTGTCGGCGCAAAGCGGCTGGAAGCGCAGGCGCTGGAACATCTGGCGCGAACACAGGTTTACGCGGGCCAAGTTTCTCAGGCCCGTCAAACCGGCCTGCTGGCGGTCGAGATCGCTCTGGAACACGGTCGTAATTTTGTTGGGCCCAAGGCCCTGTCGGCGCTGGCGCTGGCCGAACCCGATCGCACCGAACAGGATCGCCTGCTGCAACTGGGCGCAGAGATTATTGCTGAAGGCTGTGTTGGGCACAGCCACCTGCATTTTTATCCCGACGCAAGCGCCGTCATGCTGGCCCGGCAGGACTGGAAGGCCGCCAGACACTATGCTGACGGGCTGGAACAGTTCACTGTCAAAGAACCGCTGCCGATGGTTGATCTGTCCACCCGTCAGGTTCGACTGATCGCTGACAGCGGCGCGCAAGGTATCGACGCCCGGTCCCATGACGCATTTGCCGCCCTGCAATCCGATTTCAACGATATGGGCATTACCCGGTCGCTTCTGGGCCGGTTGGATTATTCAGCACACTGAGCCGGGGCCACAGCGTCAATGCGTATAGAAAAGAATGTCTGGCTGATTTCCGGTTTGCTGACTGTGGGGCTGGCGGGCCTTTTGTTGGCCCTCTGGATGGATCTGAACCATTTTGAAGGCGACCCGACCCAACTGCCGGATCAGGCTGCGGTGGACACGTATCTGGGCCAGCTGAGCGCGGAACCCGACTACCGCGTCAGAACGGGCATATTCATCAAGTCTTTTGGTTTTATCGGGGCCAGCGATGTTCAAGTCAGCGGCTATATCTGGCAACACTATCAAAACGGCATTCACGACGCGATCAAACCGTCAACGGGCGAGACAGGCTTTGTTCTGCCCGAAGCCGTGGATGCCGCAAACGGCGTCATCGAAGAAATGTATCGCCTGCCGCAGCCAGACGGAGAACTGATTGGTTGGGCGTTCGAACAGACCTTGCGGCAGAGCTTTGACTACACCAGCTATCCGTTTGATCACAAAACCGTCTGGGTCCGGTTCTGGCCCCGGGCCTTTGATGCCACTGTTGTCCTTGTTCCGGATTTCGAGGCGTATCCCGCAACCGGCCCTAGCGATATCTTTGGTATCGACAATAAAATTGTCATGGGTACGTGGGAACGCGAAAACACATATTTTGATTACAAGTTATCCGACCTGGATACGACATTGGGCATTGGTCAGAACGAGTTTCAGACGAATGCACCGGAACTGCACTATAACTTTGTGATCAAACGCAATTTCGCCAATGCGTTCACGGTGCACGTGATCCCGCTGATCGTGGTAACGATGCTGTTGTTCGGCGCAGTGATGACCGTGACCCGGCGCGAAGGTCTGGCCGAGCGGCACGATTTCAGCACCTCCAGTGTTATTGGCACCTGTTCGGTGTTGTTTTTTGTGATCCTGCTGGCGCATGTGCAATTGCGCGAAGGATTTGCAGGGTCGCCCGTCATTTACATGGAGTCGTTCTTTTTCCTGATGTATTTCCTGTTGCTGGGCGTGTCGATCAACACCTATCTGTTTGCGTCCGAAGCAGTGCCGTCCCTGAGGTTGATCCATTGGAAGGACAATCTGATCCCCAAGGCTGCGTTCTGGCCGTTTGTCCTGCTGTGCATGGTGGCGATCACGGCCTACAATCTGAACCTCAAGCATCAGGCCGAACCGCCACCAATCACCGACCAGGGTTAATCGGCGGGTTCGAACCCGGGCTTCAGCTCGCCTTTTGCCATGTCCAGAGTGTATTCACCAATTACGTCCGAGGTACCGTTGCGCCAATTGGCCAGGTATTTGTCCGCGTTGGCAATCACATAGACATAGGCTGGTTTCATCACCCCGTTCACAACCACATTGATCTTTTTGCGGACATAGACGTTATCAGGCGAGTCCGGGCCGTGATATCCTTCCAGCCTGTCCAGCTCTCGCAAACCGGATTCCGTGACACGGTACACTTCCCCTTCCACTTGCTTGCCCATGCCTTGCTGGTCCACCAAAGTTGCCATGCGGTGCAGGTAGGCGCAGTTGGGATTGTCGCAAAAGGGTTCTTTCGGGACAATCAGGGGCATTGGCTGGCGGGTTCGCCCCGGTCCGACAAAATCATGCAGTATCCTGCTGTGTGCCGCATGGTTCGGAAAACCCTGTTTGAGCGATCCATAGGTAAAGTACAAATAGCTTGGTTCCTCGACAGCGACGAAAGTTTCATCGCGCCCCTGTTCGGCAGCGGCCATCTTCAGATTATGTTCTCGGGCCCAAGTTTCCAGCATGTTCCGGATGTCTGAGTCGATGGTGAGGCCCTGAACAAACTCGATGCACGGGGTCGCATCCATGCCCTCTGCGGCAAGCAGAATTTCGACCATCTTCGGGGCTTTGTTCATCACCGCGACATGCAGGGCGGTAAAACCATGATCGTTGACGATGTTGATGTCTATATCCCGATCGATCAGACCCTTTGCGGCTTCGTAATCCGGCTTGCCCAGGTCGTGCCCGCCTTCGTTGATCTCTCCTTCGCCGCCGGCCGCGTAATGCAGCAGAGAATCTCCGTGCATCTCGTCGACGATGTTGATGCCGACGATGCCTTCATCAATCGCGCGGAACACGCGCCTCCATTCGTTTATGTCATCTGCGGCGGCAGCCTCGCGGGCCCATTTGCAGACGCGGTATTTCTGGTCGTCCAACTCTTCGAAGGCTTCACCAAGGGCGCGCATGATCTGATCCGGGGTGGCCATCATGCCGATGCCCATCCGACCATTGGACAGGCGCCCTTCGCGCGGGCCGATAAAGTCGACGCCCAGCGTTTTCAGCTTTTCAACATTGTTCTGGGTGGTGATGTTGTTCCACATGTTCGTGTTGCAGGCCGGGCAGAAAATCACCGGCTTTTTCTGGTACTGCCACGCCACAAAAACCGAGGTTAGCAGGTTGTCGGCAATGCCGTTGGCCACCTTGCCCATTGTGTTGCAGGTGATCGGGGCCACGATCACGCAATCGGCCCAGTCGCACAGCGCCAGATGCGATGCCCGCACGGGCATGTCGAATTCCATGTAGCGGAAATTCCATTCGTCATCATCGCGGTAATAGTCGTTATGGGTGATCTTGGCATCGATCCGTTCAGCCCCGAAATCGCGAAAGAACTTTTCGGCCGAAACGGAAGGGATCAGTTTCACGTTGTGCCCGGCATCGGCAATACGTTCGACCAGATCGGGGATCTTGTCCGCCGCCGACGATCCGCAGGCGCACAGCAGAACGTTGCGCTTGCCGGTGCCGACCTCGGTCACTACGCCCTTGGGATAGCCGAACATGTTCTTTTCAAGACTTGGCGTTTCCGCCACCGTCGACACGGGCAGGCCCGCGTCCAACATGCGCTGTTGCAATCTGTTCGCCTTGATCATGTCCACGACATCACGCAGATCGTCGCGCTGAGTCAGACAGTGACCCTGAAAAAACAGATAAGGCACCTTTTGCTTGTCACCGATCGCAACCAGTTGTCGTCGCATCTTTATCGCCGTTGGATCGCGTCCGGCCACATCTACCTGCTTGACGGTTGTCGCGCCGATATTCGACAGGATACTCTTGAGCATGTAGGACCACGGGTCCTCATCCTCGTAGAACAGGACCATCGGGTTTGTGGCAATGATACGGGCGACATCGCTTGGATCTTCGGGTGGTTCGATTTCCTCGATCACCAGCATGGCGGGGTTGTCGAGATTGCGCAGACCGCGAAAGATGTTCTGGCGGGGCGCCTGCCAGACCTGCGAGGTCGCGGGGCTCATATCCACGACCGTGACCAGATCCGTATCCGGATCATATGCAATGCAAAGGCACCAGAACTCTTCGAGCAGGGCCGTTTCCCGATAGGCATTTTCCGGCGGCCGGATCGCTTCGATGCCGATCACCCGGTTGAAGTCAATATTGATCATCAGATGACGATCCTTGTTGACGACAAGGCTTTGCAACTGATCCCTGAACCAGTCCTGAGGTGATTGTGACGTTCCGGTCTTGTCCGTTTCATAACTGTGAAAGGCGCTGCCCAAATGTACATCATCAGACTGGCTCAGATATTTCTGGGCCATTTCATGCATCTCTTTTGCGGTCGCCACCCGGCTGACCGTTTCGGTGAACGATGCTTGCGCTGTCCTGAGCAGCTTGTCTTCGTCCACCTGATGATCACCATGGATCGCCAGGCTTTCGGCCAGAACGCCGATGCTGTTCATGTTCGGGCTGGCGCGACGGAACAGGTTGCGGCGTTTCTTGGGGTCTTTGGCCAGATAGCGTGTGCTGTCGACATAGTTGCAATCCTGTTTCAGGGTTTGCAGATGCGTTTTGACCGCCGCACGCGCGGAAAAGCGCAGCATGCCGCGCGACCGCATCGATGTGCCGTCGCGGTCGGACATGCCTGCCCACAGCCGTTCGGCAGTTGTGACCCATAGTTTGCCGTATTTTTCCGGGTGCACATCCATCATGTGCACCAGCCCCGTGCTGGCATTGCACTTGGCGATGATGGCAAAATGGCCTCCGGGCATGTTGTCTTTGCCATGCGCCACACCGACCTGAAAATTTGCCACCAGAATATCGTTGTCGCCGCCGAGGCGGTTGGATTCGTCAATCGCGTCCATCAGCAGCGCCGCAGAGGTTTTATCCTCGTCCATAAAATAGGCCTGAACCTGCACCCGTTTGCGCAAACCTTGGGTGTGAATATAAGTGCAGGCGACATCAAAAAGCTCGCCCAGCGATATTCCGTCATTGACCACAAAGGACGATGGCAGCGCGCATTCGCGAAAGATGTCGTTGACCTCACAACTGAAGCCAAGCGCCGACATGCTGAGCGCGGCAGCCGTGACGCTACAACAGTTGATGGGTTGTTGAAAGTTGTGCAGATGAACGCTGACCAGATCGCCAAACAATGTCGCAAAACAGGGGCGGCGCGTTTCGGCGGGCATTGCCAGCCAGTTTTCGCTGGACAAATAGGCCAGACGTGTCCCTTCCAGAGCCAGCGCCTCAAGACTGACGGGGATGTCCGAGATTTGAAGATGCTCTTCGTAGAAATAATCGCCCGGATCGGCACTGGCCAGCGGCGTTGCGTTCTGACGTAACTGCGCCGCGCCGCGCAGTACCACATACATTCCGGTTGCGGGCAGGATCGTATCCTTTGTCACTTCGAAAAACTGGAAATGTGATTTGATCGGCTGCAGATCTGTGGTGGCGGCCTGGCCCGGTATGACGGCAAAGACCTGTGCCCAGTTTTCATCTGTAGGATTGACGGTTCTCGACTGTGTGACTTGATCCATCGGCACGACTGTTCCCCCCTGAAATACGTCGTAAATGTCGTCAAACAACCAACGCAGGACGGATTTCAACGATGCGGACATAATGGGTCTGACAGCAATACCGACCCGTCCGTCTTTGTCATGCGCTGGCCGGACTGATTTGCCGTGTCATCTTGCGCGGACAAAACAGTCCAAGTGACGGCACCGTATCCTAAATCTGAACAAAACGCACGAATGCTGTTGATGTGTTGGAAGCTGCCGGGTTGCGGGCTGGATCATGATCCGTCATCGTCATAACGCCGGTTTTATCGTCATAATAACTGATTAATAACCCGTTTCGTCAAGATTAGCCCTGCGATCCGATCCCTTTTCGGGCCATCCTGTCAGCATCGCAGAAACAGGAGGCAGGAAATGTCCTGGAATATTTGTGTCGTGGGGGCGGGCAAGATCGGGCAGATGATCGCAACGCTATTGCACGCATCACCCAATTACCATGTGACCGTCGCGGACCATGATCTGAAAGCGCTGGGCGAGATTGCCAGATGCAGTATCGCGACAAGACAGATCGACGCTGCAAATACGGATCGTCTGGCGTCAGAGCTGGCCGGGTTCAATGCCGTGATCTCCGCAGCCCCGTTCTTTCTGACACCGGTTATTGCCGAGGCCGCGGGGCAGGCCGGGGCACATTATTTTGATCTGACCGAAGATGTGGCGGCAACGCGGGCGGTGCGCGATCTGGCACAGAACGCCCGGACCGCGTTCATGCCGCAATGCGGGCTGGCGCCAGGATTTGTCGGGATCGCCGGAGCGTCTCTGGCGGCCGAGTTTGACGAGATCGACAGTCTGCATATGCGGGTGGGTGCCCTGCCGCTTTATCCGACCAATGCGTTGAAATACAATCTGACCTGGTCGACCGACGGTCTAATCAACGAATACTGCAACCCGTGCGATGCCATTGTGAACGGGACACGGGTCCAAACCGCCCCTTTGGAAGATTATGAGGTTCTGGGTCACGACGGGGTTGAGTATGAATGCTTCAATACTTCGGGCGGTCTGGGCACACTGCCCGAAACGCTGGAAGGCAATGCGCGCAGCGTTTCTTATCGTTCGATCCGTTATCCGGGCCATTGTGAGATCCTGAAATTGCTGTTGCACGATCTGGGGCTGGAACGTCGCCGCGATCTGCTGAAAGAGATGTTTGAGGCGGCACTGCCGCGCACCGATCAGGATGTGGTGTTGGTTTACTGCACGGCCAAGGGCATGATCGACGGTGCGTTGCGCGAGAAATCCCTGATCAACAAAAGCTTTGCTTGCGTGATCAACGGACAGGTTTGGAGCGCCATTCAGGTGACAACCGCCGCAGGCGTTCTGGGTGTCGTTGATCTGATGCGCACCGACGTTCTGCCTTCGACCGGTTTTATCCGGCAAGAGCAGGTGAAACTGTCCGATTTCCTGAATACCGAATTTGGCCGGCAATATCGGGCCGGCGATGTAACCCCACAGAACAAGGCGGCTTGAGATATGAAAGATGTTGTGATGACGGCTGAAACCACGCTGGCAAACCTGGGCTTGACCACCGCTGAACTGACGGGCGGCACGCTGATCGTTCGGTCCCCGATTGACGGGCGCGTACTGGCCAAGGTGCATGAAACGCCGGTGTCCGAAATGGAGACCATTTTCGCCAATGCCAAAACCGCGTTCAAAACGTGGCGTACCGTGCCCGCGCCGCGCCGGGGTGAGTTGATCCGACTGCTGGGCGAGGAACTGCGCGCGGCCAAGGATGATCTTGGCGCTTTGGTCAGTTGGGAGGCTGGCAAGATTACGTCCGAAGGGTTGGGTGAAGTTCAAGAAATGATCGACATCTGCGATTTCGCCGTGGGTCTGTCACGCCAGCTTTATGGTCTGACCATTGCGTCCGAACGCCCCGGCCACAGGATGATGGAAACATGGCATCCTGCGGGGCCGGTCGGCGTGATCTCGGCTTTTAACTTTCCGGTTGCGGTCTGGTCGTGGAACGCGGCGCTGGCGATTGTCTGCGGCGATCCGGTGATCTGGAAACCGTCCGAGAAATCTCCGCTGACCGCGATGGCCTGCCAGAAAATTTTCGAACGTGCGCTGGTCCGGTTTGGTGACGCGCCCGCCAACCTGCTGCAAACCCTGATCGGTGGTGCGGCGTTGGGCGAAGCGCTGGTGGCCAGCGAAGACGTTCCCGTGATCTCGGCCACCGGGTCTACCCGTATGGGCCGCGCGGTCGCGCCTGTTGTGGCAGCGCGGTTCGGCAAGTGTATTCTGGAACTGGGCGGCAACAATGCGATGATCGTGGGTTCTTCGGCCGATCTGGAGATGGCCGTGCGGGCGATTGTGTTTTCGGCCGTTGGCACAGCGGGTCAGCGGTGTACCACGTTGCGCCGATTGATCGTGCATAATTCGGTCAAAGATGAGTTGGTTGTGCGTCTCAAGAAAGCCTATGCCGGTCTGCCCATCGGTGATCCATTGGCCGAGGGCACGCTGGTTGGTCCTTTGGTCGACGAAGCCGCGGGTGCGGCAATGACAGCGGCGTTGAAGGCGGCCGAGGCTGAAGGCGGGTCTGTATTTGGCGGCAAGCGCGTGACTGACGATATGCCCGGTGGCGTATATATGGAGCCTGCGATTGTCGAAATGCCGGGTCAGACAGCCACGGTGAAAACCGAAACATTTGCCCCGATCCTGTATGTCCTGGGATATGACGATTTCGGTGATGCCATCGACTTGCAAAATGATGTTCCGCAAGGTCTGTCGTCCTGCGTGTTCACGCTGAACATGCGCGAGGCCGAACAGTTCCTGACCGCAGCCGGGTCGGATTGCGGAATTGCCAATGTCAATATCGGCCCGTCAGGGGCCGAGATAGGCGGCGCATTTGGTGGTGAAAAGGAAACCGGCGGTGGACGTGAAAGCGGATCTGATGCCTGGAAGGCATATATGCGCCGTCAGACCAACACGGTGAACTACTCTGCCGAACTGCCATTGGCGCAAGGCGTGAAATTCGACATCTGACAAGCCATTGGGCAGGGTGCAGACCCTGCCCTGCCAAACAATCGAGCCCGCAGCTTAATCGAGAAAGAGGTAATCAAGCCGCATAATCGCCTGTGCCGTGTCCCGGTCGACGCCAAGAAACGTGCAGATCGCGCTTTCATTTTCGGCGCGGCCCGCAGCTTGGCGGATGCGCAGATGCGCATCAAGCCCGTTGCCGCGAATCTGTTCTGATTCATAGGCCAGATCGTTGCGAATTGCGGGCAACAGCCGCGCCACGGAGTCCCTCGGGCTGTTCTCACCCGCAAGACCAACGCGGCGGGCGTGGCCGATCAGATATTCGTCGGAGTATTCGCAATCGATCTCCAGTACATGCGTTGCGGCCGCATCACCGCACAGATCCCGAATGACGTCCAGATTGGCCGGATCAAGGCACAGCACCAGTTGCTGCGTACCGAATTGTTCGAACAACATCCGAACAACCGCACGTCGGTGGCGGGATCGCTTGACCAGCGTTGCCTCTATCCCGCCGAGATCGGGCAGCGGCGTATCCTGTTCGTTGAACAGGTAATCGACACATGGAATACCTGTTTCCCGGGCGATCTGGGCAACCAGACGTTTCGCCACATGCCATTTCTTGCACACAACCAAATACAACTCTCGTTCCGGTCCCAGAGTATTGCCCAATTCCCAGAACCGCTGTCCAAAGCGCCGGCCGACCCGGCCGCGTCCCGTCAGAAACGCATGCAGGTTCCGGCCTTCGTCTGAAATGGGAAAATCGATTCCGGTGCTTGCATACAGCGCGCCCAGACGATCTTTTAAATCCTGTGCGTCCGGGCTGATCTTGCGCGCGAACAGATAATCCTGACCCAGCAGCATGTCGTAATGGTCGTTATAAAAGGTCACCGGCATCCCATAATCCGAGAACATCAGAAAGGTCGGAGTGCGATTCTCGATCTCTTCCTTCGGGATCAGGTGACGGACCAGAGTTTGAAAGAAAGTCTCATCCGGGATCCAGGTTGTCGAGAAAAACCGGAACACGTCGCGAAGCTGGCGCAGGAATTCAAGGATCATCTCGACAGTGCGGCGGCGCAGGCACCACCACTGGCTGCCGATCATGACCTGAATATCATCGGGGATGTTGCGCGTCAGCCTGAACCGTTTCTGAAACTCATAGGCAGCATAGAAGCGCCCGGCCTGTGTGCGCTCGTTGAAATGATGGCGATAGATCAGCCGGTCCTCTTTCATCCCGGTCTTGATCCAGTTGCTGGCAAAAAAATCGTGACTCTCGATTAAATCGTAGTCGTTTTCATCAAGAAAATGATGCGTGTACTCTGCCGTTTTGATCGCCATGCAATCGCCGGACAGCATATAGAAATGGGTCGCGCGGGGGAAGGTATCAACAGCCGACTGCAAACCGTTCAGCGTGGCCTGTACCAGCGACCACTCTCCCCAGCCGCATTTGACGCGTTTGGTGGCGAAGGTAACATTCGGGTTGTCCTGCAAGGCGTTGTGAATGCGGATATAGTCGGCGGGATTGGCGCGGGCATCGAAGTGAATCGCCATGCAATCACCTGCGGCGGTCAATTGATTGGCCTGCGCGATGATCGCATCAGGGTCCTTATGGCACAGCAGGATATAGGCAATCTTTGCCATCGGTGTCACGCAATTCCGGTTTCTGCCCGTTTGCTTCCGTGATACTGAGGATGAGCGATTGAATAAACAGGATATTTTTGGTTCTTTGATGATTGGCGCGGGAACATGCACCGCAAGGTGACCCGCGGAGGAGGCACAGCAGATGGGGTTTCCCGGAACCTGGATGACTGAAAGCGAAAGCATGGTGTACCGCGTGGTGCCCAAATGCGCGTGCTCGACCATCGGCCAGATCATGTATTACTCGGATCACGGACGGTTTTTTGACGGCGATATCCATGATGCCAAAGACGGCATGCACAAATGGGCCTTTGACGCCAGCCAGGAGCCGATCTCGACCAATGCGCGCAATCATGCGTCTTATACGTTCACCTGCGTACGCAACCCTTACACCCGGATACTCAGTTCGTTTTTCGACAAGATCTGCGGGGTTCAGAGAAACGGTAAACGCTATCGCGGGAATCTGGTTCCGACGCTTGTGTACAATTACGGGATTGATGTGGGGGGCGAAGACGGGAAAGGCGAATTCGACCAGATTGCCAGTTTTCGCAGGTTTTTGCTGTTTGCGCGCGACACGATCCGGTGGCGGCGTCCCATGGACCCAGACATTCACTGGTCCGCCATGTCAGGGCATGTATCCACATTCATCGTGAATGGTGGACAGTATGACCGGATTTTCTGGACCGAGAAATTCAATGATGGCATGCAGGATGTCCTGAACCATATCTCCGCGAAACATGCGATCACCTTGTCCGAGATTCCGCGTTTTAATGAATCCGCGGGGCATGGACCAAGACGCGCGCATCCGGTCGAGGACTACTTCGACGATCTCTCGATGCATCTGGTCTATGAAATCTACAAACAGGATTTCGATCTGTTCAAATACGATTTTGAAAACCCGGCGAACAAGATGCCGGTGGGTGAGATTGACCTGGACGAAGTGCACGCCAAACTTGGCGATTGATCTGAAAGGGGCGGTTCTCCCGCCCATCGTCAATGTCTCTGACGAGACATCTCCTCTGGTTGGGCCCGGC
>JBCCIK010000041.1:0-25258 GCA_039028255.1 Pseudomonadota bacterium
CTTTCGCATAAGGTTTCATTTTAAATATTAAATATTCTAGTAGTTGGGGTAGAAGGGAACAATGTTGAAACTTACAATGGCCTAATCCTCTTGGGTATGAGTCAGTCTAGCTGTAGCCCTGTAAAACTTGAGAAGCGTTTATAATAGACATATTCATTTTTAGTGAACAATAACAACATATCAAATACAAGTTTCGAAGAAAATATGCAAGCGTTGGTCAGTTAAAAAGCGAAGAAATGTGATAATGTATCAAGATTTTTGGTTGTTTGTATGTATTGTCATTGAAATTCAATTTTCTTTCGAATGCATTTTCAACCGGAATTTTTATCCAGCCGGTGCAAAACGAGATGAATAACTCTTTGCCTGCCGATGACAGATTCTGCAGTAATAATCCTGTACGGAGAAATGTTTTTCTATTAAAAACAGCAAGCGGTCTTGCGTGCCCGTTTCAATAGAAACTACTCCTCTGTATGGGTTCTTTCACAGTTCGGCAACGAAAGATGAAATGATTATGGTGGAGGAGGATATTTTTACTGATACGTCATGTAAATCGCGTGGCTTTTCAGCAAAATAGACAACTCTGCAGAGGTTGGGTCCCAGTTGGATTGGGAAATCAATAAGATATTCATATTTGTAAATTTTCCCGCTATATGATGACCTGAACAAATATGTTGTCGATGCGGGCAAAGCTGCCGGTGCAGGCGATCAGGTTGGGACGGTTCTTTATAATCGTGGCCTCTATGCTGCCATGCTGGCGGCTGAAGCGGCGAAGAAAGCGCAAGAGATTTCCGGAAATGCCGAAATCACATCCGCAGATATGCGCGATGGCATGGAAGCGTTGGATATCACCCAGGCGAAAATGACCGAACTTGGTCTGCCGAACTTTGGCCCGACCTTTTCGGTCAGTTGTGACAATCACGGCGGCGACGCCCTGGTTGGAGTGACGCAGTGGGATGCGGCGAACCAGACCTGGTCGCTGATCTCGGACTTCAAACCAACTGATGGAGATGTGATCGGCGCGTTGATCGCCGAGGATTCCGCAGCCTATGCGGCGGAAAACAACATCGATCCGAACTGCGGCTGAAATCCGGCCGGAACCGGGGCGGCGGTACGCTGCCGCCCCGGACCTGACACTGGGACATGCGGTGATGCACAAGTTTCTGGGGATACGGAGTGGGATCGCGCTGGGCGCTGTGCTGGGGCTTGCGGCTTGCGGTGCGCCTTCGATCAAGGGGCCGACATGTACCGGCCTTGTCCGTGCCTTTGATCCCGCTGTGTCCACAACCAGCCGCAGCGACGCAAGCGCCATTGGCGGTGATCTGTTTTCTGGACTGTTCGAAGCTCAGGCCGGTCAGAACGCCATACTGTCCCGCGATGGTCGACGTATACCAATCGAGATTCTGGCGATGACCACGGGTGGGCAGTACGGGTCTTTTTCCTCGGGTGCGCTGTTTGGCTGGCCCGATACCGACAAGCCCGCGTTCAACGTTGTCACCGGTGCCAGTGCCGGGGCGCTTATCGCACCTTTGGCCTTTGCCGGATCGGAATTTGACAGCAGCCTGCCATCCAACACCGGTATCAACACTGACGATATTTTGACACGGAATCCATTGCTGGCGCTGCCCGTGTCCAGCTCGGTCTATTCGACCGCCAAGCTGAAACGCCGGGTGGGTGATCAGGTCAGCGCAAAGCTGATCTCGCGCATCGCCCAGCGGGCCAGGCCCGGGGCCAACGGCGTGTCGGCCAACACCGTTGCGGTGGGGGCCGTAAATCTGAACAACGGGCGCTTTGATGTGCTGGATATCGGTCAGTATCTGGCCACGACGCCGGATGACGAACAAACCAAAAAAGACTGCGTGACCGAGGCGGTTCTGGCCAGTTCGGCCATCCCTGTGCTTTTTCCGCCTCGGCGCATCAACGGTGATTTGTACGCGGATGCCGGTGTGCGCCAACACGTGTTTCTGGAAAAACTGGCCGAAGGTCAGCGCGTTGCCACCCAGCGCACGGGGCAGGCTTTTGACGTGCGCGTCACCCTTCTGGTCAATGGCGATCTGGTTGTGGACGAACAGGATCAGAAAACCGGGATCATATCGCTGGCCGAACGAAACTTTGAACTTGTTACCGATCAGGGCTTTCGCGACTCGATCGACCGGACAATTCGGGTGGTGCGCCAAAACAAGAACTGGGATTTTCGTGCCCTTGTGGCACCGGTTCTTGACCCGAACCAGTGCAAAGACGCCGATCCGCTGTTCGATGCCTGTATCACGCAGGCATTGTTTGATGCGGGCCGGAATATGACCAGCGCGCGACCGATCCAGTGGCTGGATGCGGACGGGTTGGCGCAAGAGATCAACAAAATCTACGAGGGCAAATGATGCTGGATACGGCCCAAGCCAATGATGTGCAGACTGAAAACCTGTTGGAAGTCAACAATATCGAGGTGATCTACAACCATGTAATCCTGGTGTTGAAAGGCGTCAGCCTGACAGTTCCCAAAGGCGGCATCACCGCCTTGCTTGGGGGCAACGGGGCGGGCAAGACAACGACGCTGAAGGCTGTGTCGAACCTGTTGCATTCAGAACGCGGAGAGGTGACCAAAGGCACGATCACGTATCGCGGCAGCAGTGTTCACGAAAGCGATCCGGCTGATCTGGTTGAAAAGGGTGTCATTCAGGTCATGGAAGGACGCCATTGTTTCGAACATCTGACCGTCGAGGAAAACCTGCTGACCGGGGCCTATACCCGCAAGGACGGCAAAGCGGCAATCCAGCAGGATCTTGAGCTTGTGTATTCCTATTTCCCACGTCTGGCTGAACGCCGAAAGTCTCAGGCCGGCTACACGTCGGGCGGGGAACAGCAGATGGTTGCGATGGGCCGGGCGCTGATGTCGCGGCCCGAGACGATTCTGTTGGATGAACCGTCGATGGGTCTGGCGCCGCAACTGGTCGAAGAGATTTTCGGCATTGTGAAGGATCTGAACGAGAAAGAGGGCGTTTCCTTCCTGCTGGCCGAACAGAATACCAACGTGGCGCTGCGGTTTGCTCATTACGGATATATTCTGGAATCCGGCCGCGTGGTGATGGATGGTCCGGCGGCGAGTTTGCGGGAAAATCCGGACGTGAAAGAGTTTTACCTCGGCATGTCCGACGAGGGCCGCAAGAGTTTCCGCGATGTGCGATCCTACCGCCGCCGTAAACGGTGGCTGTAAGGGGATGGAGGATATGGCAATGACCTATTTCGACGCGCTTGAAACACGCTCAGAAGATGAACGTCTTTCTGACCAGGCTGCGGCTCTGCGCGATCAGATTTCCAGGGCTGCAATGACCCCGGGCTTTAAACAGCATTTCGCTGCAATAGACACAGATACGGTCAAATCTCTGGAGGATCTGCCGCTGCTTCCGATCCTGCGAAAATCGGACCTGACAACCGCTCAGTCAAGCAGCGGACCGTTCGGCGGTTTTACCGCCAAACCCGCAGGACAGTTTCAGCACATATTTCAATCGCCGGGTCCGATTTACGAACCGGGCAGCACCGATCATGACTGGTGGCGCATGGGCCGGTTTCTGCATGCAGCCGGGGTTGGCCCCGGTGATATCGTCCAGAACTGTTTCGGCTATCATCTGACACCGGCGGGAATGATCTTTGAAAATGGCGCACGTACGGTCGGTGCCGCCGTGTTGCCAGCGGGAACCGGCCAGACCGAGCTTCAGGTGGCTGCCGCGCGCGACGTCGGGTGCACAACATATGCCGGGACGCCGGACTATCTGAAAATCATCCTGGACAAAGCTGCTGAGATGGGCGTTGACCTGAATTTCACAAAAGCTGCGGTCGGCGGCGGTGCGCTGTTTCCGTCGCTGCGTCAGGACTATGCGGATCGCGGCATCTTGTGCCTGCAATGCTATGCCACTGCCGATCTGGGCAACATCGCCTATGAAAGCCCCGCGATGGAAGGGATGATCATCGACGAACATGTCATCGTCGAGATCGTGACACCAGGCACCGGAACGCCGGTTGCGGCGGGCGAAGTCGGAGAGGTCGTTGTCACTACGCTGAACCCCGATTATCCGCTGATCCGTTTTGCCACAGGTGATTTGTCCGCCATCATGCCCGGCGCATCGCCGTGTGGTCGCACCAACATGCGCATCCAAGGCTGGATGGGCCGGGCGGATCAGACAACCAAGATCAAGGGAATGTTCGTGCGCCCGGAACAGGTTGCTGCGCTGGTCGAAAAGCACGAGGAAATCATCAAGGCCCGCGTCATCGCCGCCCGGCAGGGTGAAATGGACATGATGACTGTACAGATCGAAAGCCCGGGCGGCGATGACGTGGCTTATGCCAGATCGGTAGCAGAAGTACTAAAGCTGAAAGGTGCGATCGAGGTTGTAGCCCCCGGTTCGTTGCCCAAAGACGGATTGGTGATCGAAGATCAGCGTGTCTATGAATGACGTGGCGGATCAACTGTCCATGACAGCGCAGACAACCATGCCTTGACGTGCTGGATGGCATGCAGATGCGCCTGATCAGCATGCGATAACAGCCAGATCGGCCGCCTTGGCAACGGTTGCCCGTCCGGGTTATCCACACGGCACAGTCTGGGGTCGGGATCGGCGGCCAGAATAGGCAACAGACTTTGGCCGATACCCTGGGCCACGGCCTCGATGGCCGTATTCAGATCCGATACGCGCAGGTTTGATGCGCCCTGCGTATCGGCCAGCGGCTGCATCCATACGGCCTGTTCCAGATGTGCATGCTCGGGCTGATACAAAATCCAGTCCGATGTCGTTGCCGCCGCCGACCTGGCCCGACGATAGACGCCAAACTCCAACCAGCCGATCCGCTGTGTCCGCGTGGCGGTGCCGCCGGTCTTGGGCTGTCCCAATCGCAAGGCCAGGTCAGCCTCGCGCCGGGTCAGGCTCATGTTGCGGCTTTCCGGGATCAGGTCCAGTGTCAGCCCCGGATGATCGCGCAGAAACGGCTTGGATGCGGGCACAAGGACGTGATCGACAAGCACCGGGACGGCCGTCACCCGCACAGATCCAACCAGCATGTCGGCGTTTTGGCCCACCAGCTCTGCAATTTTGCGGGTTTCGGTTTCCATGGCCAGCGCGCGGCTGGCGATCCGCAGGCCAAGCTCGGTCAAAGATTGCCGGCCTGATGGTCCGCGCTGAACCAGCGAGGCCGCCAGCCTGTGTTCAAGTCGCCGGATGCGGCGCGCGACCGTGGTTTCGTCCTGACCCAGTGCCAACCCCGAGGCCGCAAAGCTGCCGTGCCGGCTCAGCGCGATCAGAACCTTCAGATCGTCCCAGTCAAATCCCTGCATTTTTGCAGTTTAAGTCCGCAATGATGACCATTCAATCCGTAGTTTCTCAGGATCAGGGTGGTGCCATCCAAACAGGAGGTACTCATGCCACATATCGTTTTGTTTCAAGACAACCCGGCCGCCGATCCGGACTTGCGGGCGCAGCACATGTCAGACCATCTGGCGTTTTTGCAATCTCATCGTGACCGAATCCTTGCAGCGGGGCCGCTGTTTGACGGCGACGCCGAAGGCGCCGGTGGCTTATGGATCGTCAGCCCTGATGATCCGGCCTTGATCGAGACCCTGATCCGGCAGGATCCGTTCTGGCAGACCGGTTTGCGCCATACACATCAGATCTTGCGATGGCATCCTGTATTTGCCAATCAACACCAGCTTGCGTCATTAGCTCTGGCAATTTCACCAAATCTGAAGGAATAAGGCGGTCAGCCCCAGTCCCAGTGTGACTTGTTGAACCCGATGGCCGAAGTCGAATTTTCAGAACACGGAACGCGTAATCGCGGCACCCTGGGTCTGCGCCTGCTGAGTGCGATGGCTAATCTGGTGGCGGCCGCTTGCTTGTTGCCGATGATAGCGGTGGTGCTGGCAGCGGTGACCGGAGGCACGGATACAATTGCGCATCTGCTGGAAACTGTCCTGCCGCGGTATGCGTCGACCACCGTGATCCTTGTGACCTTGGTGGCATTGGGCACGTTCCTGGTGGGAACCGGCACTGCGTGGCTGGTGACGATGACAAGGTTTCCCGGTGTGCGCGTGCTGGAAATTGCGCTTGTCCTGCCGTTGGCGTTCCCGGCCTACGTCCTGGCCTATGCTTATACCTTCATTCTTGATCATCCCGGCATCGTACAGACCACATTGCGCAATGTGACCGGATGGGGGCCGCGAGACTACTGGTTTCCCGAGATCCGCTCGACCGAGGGCGCTGCGGTGATGCTCATCCTTGTGCTTTACCCGTATGTCTATCTGCTGGCACGGGCGGCATTTTTGCAACAAAGCGCCTCTGCCTTTCTGGCGGCCCGCGCGTTGGGCAACAATCCGTGGCTGGCCTTTCGGCGGGTGTCTTTGCCGATGGCGCGCCCGGCCATCGCGGGGGGCGTGTTGCTGGCAATTATGGAAACCATCGCCGATTTCGGGACCGTGTCCTATTTTGGTGTACAGACTTTTGCGACCGGTATTTACACCAGCTGGTTTTCTCTGGCGGATCGCGCGGCTGCGGCGCAGCTTGCGCTGTGCCTGCTGGCATTTGCGCTGACCCTTGCCATGTTCGAGCGGACCCAACGCGGCAAAGCAAAATACTATCAGACCGGCAGGCAGCACGTGGCGCACCCTGTCGGGCAACTGAAAGGGTGGCGCGCTGCGGCGGCATTTTGCCTGTGCGCCCTGCCCGTGCTGTTTGGATTTCTACTGCCGGTGATCGTTCTGGTCGAAATGGGGCTGGAGTCCGAGCAGAACCTGTTGTCGCGCCGCTATGTCGGTTTCATCCAGAATTCACTGATACTGGCCGGTACGGCTGCGGTTGTGACTGTGTGCGCAGCCGTCAGTATTGGCTTTTTCCAAAGGCTCAGACCGGGGCGGCGGGCGTCGGTTCTGGCCTATGTTGCGCGGCTGGGTTACGCCGTACCGGGTGGCGTGATTGCCGTTGGGCTGCTGGTGCCTTTTGCCGGGTTTGACAATGCGCTGGACGCCTGGATGCGCCGCACGTTCGACGTGTCGACCGGCTTGCTTGTGACTGGGTCAATCTGGCTGCTGGTGGCGGCCTATATGGTGCGGTTCCTTGCTGCCGCGCTTAGCGCTTATGAAGGCGGGCAGAGCACGGTTCACACCAATATGGATGCTGCCGCAAGATCGCTGGGCCAAACCCCGCTGGGTGCGTTGCGACGCGTGCATCTGCCCATTCTGACACCGTCCCTGTTGACGGCTTTGCTGATCGTCTTTGTCGACGTCATGAAAGAATTGCCCGCCACTCTGATCATGCGGCCTTTCAATTTCGACACGCTTGCGGTGCAGGCCTATCGCCTGGCCTCGGATGAGCGGCTTGAGGGCGCGGCGGTGCCGTCCCTGGTCATTCTGGCGGTTGGATTGCTGCCTGTCATTCTGATCTGCCGTCAGGTTGGGCGGCGCTAGATGGTGCAATCGATTTAACGCCCGGATACGTATCGGGCTTGATTCAGGAACAAATTCCGGCAAGGCTCAGGACATGAACATGCAGCCTCCCAGCCGGTTCTCTGCAAACTCGGCCCAGATGCCCGTCGCGTTCGACCGGCGCGAGATGTCCCATATCCTTTCCGTCTATGGTCGGATGGTCGCCGCCGGAGAATGGCGCGATTACGGAATTTCCAATCTGCGCGACATGGCAATATTCTCGATCTTTCGGCGTACGGCAGAACACCCGATCTATCGCATCGAAAAACATCCAGGCCTGCGGCAAAGGCAGGGGATGTATTCTGTTGTGGGTATGGACGGGCGCATCCTGAAACGCGGTCATGATCTGCGCACGGTCCTGCGGGTTCTTGAACGCAAGCTGATCCGCGCTGTCGATCCGGATTAGAGCCGTTTATGCGCGGTTACCGGCCCGTCACCCTGATCTAGAATGCGCCGGATCGCCTGATCCATCGGCTCGAAAGTGACGGCCATGTGAAACGCATTGGCGTGCAACAGCATGTTGTCCTCATAAACCCAGGCCACATGCCCTTTCCAGAACAGCAGATCGCCCCGCAAAGCAGGTGTCTGCGCTGGCAGATGTGTGCCCAGCTCTTGTTCCTGATCGCCGCTGTCACCGGGACAGGGCATGCCACAGGCCAGCAGTCCGGCCTGCACCAGACCCGAGCAGTCCAGCCCCAACCGGCTGTTGCCGCCCCATAGATAAGGCGTGCCCAAAAACAGTTCGGCAACGGCGACCGGATCGCTCATACGGGTTGTGATCAACCTGGCGTGTACGGCAGGGATGTATCCCAGTTCGGTCTCAAGAAATCCGCTGCGTTCCGACAGGGTCCGAAACCTGCTGCCAAAGCTCAGCGACATGTGATCAGCGCTTTTCATGTTCGGTCTGGCATAGACATGGGTTGCGGGCGCGCTGACCCAATGGGTGTGCGCGGCCGATGCGGCCGCCAGATGCTGTGTCGGCAGCCAGCCGGGATAACCGTCCTTTTCCGCGATCACACGGCTCCAACCGGATTGAGTGTCCTGCACCGCAACGATGTCGCCATATAAAAGCTGTCGGTCGCGGGGGCCATCGGGGCTGCGCAACAGGTCGACCACGGGCGTGATGATCCGCTGCCGTGTCACAGGCCCAGAATCTTTGGCAGTGCAGTCAATATGGCGCGCGGGCCTTGTCCCAGACCGCCTTTGCTGCGCCCGGGGGCTGCGCCGGGCTGCCATGAATATATGTCAAAATGCATATACGGCCGGTCGCCCACGAACCTGCGCAGGAACAGGGCCGCAGTGATCGAACCGGCAAACCCGCCCGAAGGCGCGTTATCAAGATCGGCAATGCCGGGTTCTATCATCGCTTCGTACGGTGTGTGGAAAGGCATGCGCCAGACCGGGTCGGCCACCTGCGCGGCCGCGTCAGACAGCGCCTTGGCCGCAGCTTCGTCGTCGGTGTAGAACGGCGCGATGTCCGGGCCAAGGGCGACCCGTGCGGCACCGGTCAGCGTTGCCATCGAGATGATCAGGTCGGGTTCGCCTTCCTCGGCCAGAGCCAGCGCATCAGCCAGCACCAGCCGGCCTTCGGCGTCGGTGTTATTGATCTCGACCGTCAGGCCTTTGCGGGATGTCAGGATATCACCCGGACGAAACGCATTACCGGCCACCGCGTTTTCAACCGCCGGGATCAGCACCTGCAACTGAACAGGCAGGTCCAGCGCCATGATCATGCGCGCCAGACCCAACACATTGGCCGCGCCGCCCATGTCTTTCTTCATCAGACCCATCGAGGCACCCGGTTTCAGGTTCAGGCCGCCGGTGTCGAAACACACTCCTTTGCCCACAAGGGTGAGCTTTGGGCCGGTGGTCCCCCAGTGCATTTCGATCAACCGGGGCGCTTGATCCGATGCGCGCCCAACGGCGTGGATCATAGGAAAATTCTGATCCAGCAAGGCATCACCGACACGTGTTTCACATGTCGCGCCAAACTCGCGGGCCAGCGTCTGGGCGGCCAGTTGCAGGTGTTCCGGCCCCATGTCTGACGCGGGTGTGTTGACCAGATCACGGATAAGAACCTCGGCTTCGGCCATGGCTTCGATGTGGCGGGCGTTCACCCCGTCGGGTGCGACCAGACAGGCAGTGGCGGGCGATTGACTGGCATAGCGGTCAAAGCCATAGCCGGTCAGCAACCAGCCCAGACATTCCGTTGCCAGATGTGCGTCCGGGACCCCGGACAGAATGCGGTAATTGCCAGACGGCAGAGCCTGAGCCGCTGCGGCTAAGGGAAAACGTTTGCGCGCCCGCTTGGCGGCCGTGCCGTACCCCGCCAGAGCCATGACAGCGGTTCCATCAGCATCGGGGATCAGGATCGCCTGCCCTAACGCACCGGTAAACCCGGCCGTTTCGATCCAGGTTTGGGTATGGCCGGGCTGATCCTTTACCCAGGCGTCCAGATCGGGCTGTGCGATCACGTGCAGAGGCAGGGCTGGATCGGAGGGCAAAGCAAAGGTCAGAGTCATATACGCCTCGGGCTGTTTGATGTGCGCCCAGACTAGTCACCCGGGACCGACCCGCAACCCCCGTCAGACCGAAAGGTCCTGTTGATCCCATATCGCGGTCAGTGACCGTTCGCCTACACGGATCAAACGCCCCAGTGTGGCCCCGGTTGCCACCGCATCACCCGCATCAACTGTCTGCGCCACGTCCCCGGCAACGCGGGCCAGAACCGTCATCCCCACCTGATCCGAGATGGCCACCAGCGATCTGGCGCATTTGCGCAAGTCGGACCACTGGCGTTTTCGCCAGTAGCGTTCGCAGTTTGAAAGACGCACGGCCAGCTCTTCAACCGTGCGGCACAGCACATCCAATGCGTTCGCATCGCCCAGTTGACGGTACAATCCACCCAACCGGTCCGGGTCGAGGCGCACAGCCTCAACATGTTCAAGTCTGTAAATGTTATCCACCTTTATCACCCTGATTTCCTCGCCCCCACGGCGTGGCCCGATATTGGGTGCAATTTCCTTTGCAAAACCTTGCTTTGATCCGGGATAATTGGTCGAATTTTCTTCGAATTCGGTTTAGAGCAATCCGAAACAAAACTGACAGGGACGCCGAAATGGATTTTGCCAAGCCGCTGCCGACATATCTGGCAAAGCGATACTACGGTTGGAAGGCGACGACATATTCGGAAAATCAGGTTTGGTATCGGCGGTTGGCGGATGAAGGGCAGCGCCCGCGCGCAATGGTGATCTCGTGCTGTGACAGTCGCGTGCATGTCACTTCGATTTTCGGTGCCGATCAGGGCGAGTTCTTTATTCACCGCAATATCGCCAATCTTGTTCCGCCCTACGCGCCGGATGGCGATCACCACGGCACCAGCGCGGCGATCGAATATGCTGTGACCACGCTGAAGGTGGCGCATCTGATCGTGCTGGGCCATTCTCAATGTGGCGGCGTGCAGGGGTGCATCGACATGTGCAAAGGACAGGCCCCGCAACTGGAGGCCAAAAACAGCTTTGTCGGACGCTGGATGGACATCCTGAAACCGAAATACGACCTGGTCGCGGATATCGAAGACAGCGTCGATCAGGCCCGGCAGTTCGAACGTCATGCGGTTGTGGCGTCTTTGGACAATCTGATGACATTTCCGTTCGTGTCCACGGCGGTGGAACATGGCACGCTGAGCCTGCATGGGCTGTGGACGGATATCGGCGCCGGCGGGCTAGAGTGTTTTGACCCGCATCATAAGCAATTCGTCCCGGTGTGACGGCGCTGAATCGCCGCTGGTACAACGGGTCGTGATTGAAGCTCTGATTTCAATGCGTTCTCGGCTAAGTTCGGGCTATGAATTTGAAACCCGGAGCATGTTATGCAATGGATGAAACGCATTTTCCTTGGGCTGATCCTGCTGGTTCTGATGCTGATCGGCATCTCGTACCTGTTGCCGGGCAAGGCCGAAGTGGCCCGCAGCATCACGATAGACGCACCGCCGCAGGCAGTCTTTCCGTATGTGAATTCGATGCAGGAGACCGAACACTGGTCTCCCTGGCTGCACCGTGATCCCGCAACCAAACTGGCTTATTTCGGGCCCGAGACGGGTGTTGGCAATACACTGAAATGGGCCTCTGATCATCCGCAGGTCGGCACCGGATCGCAGGAAATTGTCGAAAGCATCGAGAACCAAAGCGTCCGCACCGCGCTGGACTTTGGCCCGATGGGCACGGCCACTGCAATGTTCACACTGCAACCCGAGAACGGGCAAACACTGGTCACATGGGGTTTTGTCTCAGACCTCGGCCTCAAACCCATGTCGCGCTGGATGGGGCTGATGATGGACAGCTGGGTCGGTGGTGACTACGAGCGTGGCTTGAAGAACCTCAAGGTGTTGGTTGAGACGCAGGGGTGATCGAACGTTGAATTCGGAGGATTACTGTATGTCAATTATGAGCCCTGATGGACACCATATTGCAGAGCGGCAAGGTTTCGTTTCTGATCTATCGAACCAACGGTAAGGTGATTGCAATCAATGGACAGCAACCACGAAATCTGTGTGCTGCGGCGAGCTTGGCATAGACAAGCAGCTTTGTTCGTCTTGGTAGCCTTTGTTTTGCCCGGTCTAGCAATTATCCTCCAAAATCAATTAGACACTGGTTTGGCGCCATTCCCGGTTCCGCTTGTATGGGTTTCAATCTGCTTTGTTGCGGCGATACGTGTAGCAACTTCGATGAAAAGATTGCGCAACGCGCTTCTGAACAAAGACCGAGCTGCCGACTAAACTCTTCTGCGTGCGATAGGACTTTGTTAATGGCAGCAATGTCCGCAAATCGGACCTTTTGCAAACATGAAAAACCCGCCGACAGAGCAGCGGGTTTTGGTTGTCTATTCCTGTGAGCGAGCGGCACCTCAGCCCTTCTTCAGAACCTCACGGCCCAACAGTTCCGCGATTTGTACCGCGTTCAGAGCCGCGCCTTTGCGCAGGTTGTCCGAGACGCACCACAGGTTCAGGCCGTTCTCGATTGTCGAATCCTGACGGATGCGGCTGATGAAAGTGGCGAAATCGCCGACGCATTCGGCGGGCGAGACGTAGCCGCCGGCCTCACGCTTGTCGATCACCATGATGCCGGGCGCTTCGCGCAGGATGTCGCGCGCTTCGTCTTCGTCCAGGAACTCTTCGAACTCGATGTTTACGGCCTCGGAATGGCCGACAAAGACCGGAACGCGGACGCAGGTGGCCGTGACCTTGATCGACGGGTCGACGATCTTTTTGGTCTCGACAACCATCTTCCACTCTTCCTTGGTCGAGCCGTCTTCCATAAAGACGTCGATCTGCGGGATGACGTTGAAGGCGATCTGCTTCTGGAACTTTTTAGGCTCAACCTCGTTGATCGGGTTGTAAACGGCTTTGGTCTGTTCCCAAAGCTCATCCATACCCTCTTTGCCCGCGCCAGACACCGACTGATAGGTCGACACGACCACGCGCTTGATCCTGGCGCGTTCGTGCAGCGGTTTCAGCGCGACAACCATCTGTGCGGTCGAGCAATTTGGGTTGGCGATGATATTCTTGTTCTTGTAGCCGTGGATCGCCTGCGGGTTGCATTCGGGCACGATCAGCGGGATCTCGGGGTCGTAGCGATACAGCGACGAGTTGTCGATCACCACGCAGCCGGCAGCTGCCGCCTTGGGCGCGTAATCCTTGGTCGCCGCAGAGCCCACAGCGAACAGCGCCATGTCCCAGCCGGTGAAATCAAACGTGTCCAGATCTTTGGTCGTGAGTGTCTTGTCGCCAAATGTCACCTCGGTGCCCAGCGAACGGCGGCTTGCCAGAACGGCAAGTTCGTCCACGGGGAACTGGCGTTCCGCCAGGATGTTCAGCATTTCGCGGCCCACATTACCTGTGGCGCCGACGACGACGACGCGATAGCCCATTTCATGTCTCCAAAGTTAAGGACGCGCGTTCATAGCCGCGTTGCAGCGAAGACAAAAGGGGTTTTGACCCGGAATTCAGGCTTTGACGCCGAATTGATACGTTTCGCTGCGACTCAGGCGGGGTCCAGCAAGGATCGGTATACGCGCACGATGGCTTTGGCTTCGCCATCGATTCGAAAATCCTGTTCGACATGGGCGCGGGCGGCATGCCCTGCGGTCGTCAGCCTGTCGGGGTCTGACAGCATCTCATTCAATGCTTCGGCCAGCGCTGCCGCGTTGTCCTTTGCAACCAGACGCCCGGTTTCGCCGTCCTTGATCTGCGCACTGAACGCCCCGACATCGTGACAGGCAATGGCGGGCACGCCCGAGGCCATCGCCTCGAGCGGGGTTAGGCCAAATCCTTCGTGGCGGGCGGGGGCGACGAACAGATCTAGGGCGCGGTATGTTTCGACAATCTCTTCCCATGGGCGTTCGCCCAGAAAGTGAACGCGATCTGACAGACCCGCGGCTTGCAGCTTTGCAATCTGTTCGGCCTGAAACGACGCAAATTCGCTGGTGGTGCGACCTGTAAAGACGATCTGTGCATCCGGATGCCCGGGCAGAACACTGATCGCAGCATCCACCAGCAGATCAACGCCTTTCTGTGGGCGGATACGACCGAAGCAACCGATCAGGGTGCCGCTTGGCAATCCCAGTCTTTCGCGCAGCGCCGTCTTGTCCTTCGCCGGATGAAACAGTTCGGTATTCACCCCGTGCATGATGACGGTTGCGTCATGTTCAAGAAACGAGGCCGCCTGCGGCGTTGTTGCGATCAGCGCGTCCATTTTCGAAATCAACCATTTGGTGAACCTGGAATGATCCCGCTGCGCGGCCGAGGTGAACAAAAGTTTCAGATTCCTGCGCAGTACCGATTTCAGAAACAACCCCATCAGCATTTCCGTGTTACGTCTTGCATGCCAGACGCGGCGCCTGCGGTTTGACAAAAACAGTACCTGGTACAGCCGGATATGCGGCAGGTCATCCGGCAAACCGGGGCCGGTCGCCACGATGCCGATCAGGGTCTTCTGGATCGGCAGCAGCCGGATGATCGTGGTTGTCACGCCTGAAAGGCTGTGTTTCAGGTTTGGTGCGATTACCTCGATATCCTGCACACCACTCTCCGGCATCTCAGTCAGTCCACGCTGTCCTGACTGAATAGGTAGATCACGCAACCGATGGCAAGGGCAGCGGCAAAAAAACCGAATATGGCGGTATAGGGCGCCGCAGGATTGGCCCCGGCGGCTGCAGCGTGAATACGCCCGGTGGCAAACTGCGCCAGACCTACGCCGCCAACCCCAAACAGATTCAACAATGTCACGCCGCGTCCAACAAGATGCGGCGGCACAAAGGCCCGGCCATGCGCCATGATCACGGGGAAGCTGGCACCCAGAAATCCGATCACAGCAAGCAGAACAATGGACAGGATCAGCGCGCTGTCGATCCAGAGGCACAGCGCGACCAGTGCGCCCGCACCCAGAGCGTTGCCCCAGAAGGCCACCCATTTCCGTGTGCCCAGCATGCGATCCAATGGTCCGTAGACAAAGGTTCCGGCAATCATCGCGGCCCCCATAACCAGCGTTGCGGTTCCGATTTGTGTGGTGTTCAGGCCAAACACATCGTTCAGGTATGGCCCGGCCCACAATCCGCGCAGGGCGCCAGACGGTGCATACGCCACCAGCATCAGCGGCAGGATCGACCACAGCGCAGGCTGTTTCAGCAGGTCAATCACCGACCCCTTGTGATCGGTTTCGACCTTGGCCGGGTCGCGAACGCAAAACCAGATGCCCGCCGCAATGGCCGCCGACACGACGCCCAGCGCAACCATCGTCGCGCGCCACCCCAAAACTTCGACAGCCAGAGCCGTCGGATAAGATGCCACCAGATTTCCGACAGATCCAACGCCCAGCATGACCGCGGCCAGTGTGGCAAAGCGGGCCGGCGGGTATTCCCGGGCAAAGATAAAATAAGACGCCATCAAAACCGGCGAGCAGCCCACGCCGATCAGCCCCATCGCGATACCAATATGCATCGAAGAGCTTGCCGCAGCAAAGACGAGGGCGCCGCCCGCCCCGCCAATCAGCAGCAAAACCGCAGATGTCAGGCGCGGACCGATCCGATCCAATGCCCAGCCTACCGGAATCTGCATTGCTGCAAACACCAGAAACCAAAGGCCGGAGGCAAAGGCCAGATCTTCGGGCGTGGCCCCGATGTCGCGCTCCAGATCAAGGCTCAGAACCGCCAGAAATGCACGGAAGAACTGACTGAGCACATAGCCAAGACACAAAACGACCAAACCTGCCTGCATGTGCTGCCTTTCAGATGACTTTGCGACGCATGCTTGGCACGCTCTGGCAGGACCTACAAGCATGTACGGGTCGTTGTAAAAAAAACCGGACGCGCGTTGGGTTTGAACTATCTTCTGCGGTAGCCGCATTCAATGAGGGGGACTATGAAAGACCTCCACTCTGCATTTTATGAAAACCTTGACCTGCTGCGCGATTTCAATCTGCTGGCGGATCCGTCGCAGTTTGTCGCCTTGCCGGATGATTGGGTTCTGGGCGTTGCCGACATTGTGAACTCGACCGGCGAGATTGACCGGGGGCGTTATAAAACGGTGAACATGGTCGGCGCCGCTGTCATTTCAGCGATGATCAACGCCATGCAGGGCAAGCCGTTTCCCTATGTCTTCGGTGGCGATGGCGCGGCGTTTGCGGTGCCTGCCAGCGCCACGCAGACTGCACGTAAAACGATGGCGGCGCTGCGGCGCTGGTCAGAGGACGAATTTGCGATTTCTCTGCGGGCGGCGATTGTGCCGGTGGCCGAAATCCGCAGGGTCGGCAAGGATTTGCGCGTTGCGCGCTATGCGCCGTCGACCGGGGTGGACTATGCGATGTTTTCCGGTGGCGGTCTGGCCTGGGCGGAAACGCAGATGAAGGCCGGGGTGTTTTCGGTGCCGCCCGCTGATCAAGGCGCGCTGCCTGATCTGACCGGGCTGTCATGTCGCTGGTCCAACAGCCGCGCGCAGCACGGGCGCATCGTCTCGGTTGTTGTGGAACCGACACCCGGCGCTACCGAAAGCGATTTTGCCGATCTGGCACAATCGGTGCTGCGGGTGTCCGAAGCGCTGGATCGTGCTGGTCATCCGGTGCCGGCGCAGGGTCCGCCAATGACATGGCCACCGCCGGATGTTGATCTGGACGCACGTGTCGCACGCGCCGGGCGCAGCCTGTTGCGGCAAAAGCTTGTGCTGCTGGGTCAGAACCTGTTGATTGCCTTGTTGTTTCTGTCGGGGAAACGCATGGGACAGTTCGAGCCTGAACATTACAAGCGCATGGTCAGCCGAAATGCCGATTTCCGGAAATTCGATGACGGGTTGAAGATGACGCTGGATTGCGACCCCGAGACGCTGTCGCAGATCGAACATATGCTGGAAGGCGCGCGCGGGCGCGGTAAAATCCGCTATGGTCTGTACGTCCAGGACGAGGCGATGATGACCTGTTTTGTGCCTGCGGCAACACGCGATGATCACGTTCATTTTGTCGATGGCGCTTCGGGCGGCTACGCGCAGGCCGCCGCAGCGATGCGCACCTGACGGCTATTCGCCTTTCCATTGCGCCGCCAGATCGCGCGCGGACCGCGCCAGCAGCATCACGTCTATTCCCACGGCCAAAAACTGTGCGCCCATCTCAAGATAACGCTGCGTTGTGGCATCATCGGTGCCAAGAATCCCCGGCGCCTTGCCTGCTGCCTTGATACGTGTCAGTGCATCGGCGATTGCGGTGCGTACTTCGGGGGCAGCGCTGTTGCCTTGATGGCCCATATCCGTGGACAGGTCCGCCGGACCGATAAACACGCCGTCGATGCCGTCGATTTGCAAAATGTCATCCAGCGCGGCCAGCCCGGCGCGACTTTCGACCTGAACCAGCAGACAAATCTGTCGATCTGCCGTTCTGATGTAATCGCATGTGGTTCCATACATCGTTGCCCGTGAAGCCATCGCCCCGACGCCGCGCATCCCCGTTGGCGGATACCGGCAGGCGTGCACCAGCTCTTGCGCCTGTCCGGCCGTTTCCACCATCGGAACCAGCACGGTCTGCGCCCCTGCATCCAGCACCATCTTGATCAGCCAGGTTTCTCCGGCCGGCACGCGTACAACCGGGTGCGATGGGCTGCCGGACAGAGCAAGCAACTGATCGCGGATCGAGCGGATGTCGTTTGGTGCATGTTCGCCATCGATCACCAGCCAGTCAAAGCCTGCCGTTCCCATGATTTCCGCCGTGACTGGCTCGGCAAAGCTCATCCAGCAGCCGATCTGTCGTTCGCCTCGTATCAGAGCCTGTTTGAAGGTGTTCGTCGGGGCAGCCATGCTGTATCCTTTAATAACTTTGGTGTGCGGACGGGCCGGGTCTGTTGGGGCCGCAGGGTCCAATCTTTACGTCTTTTGCGGTCGCTTCAAGCGATCAGTTTCGATGAGCACCACGCCACAAACACCGGCGAAACCGTTTGCGCCCTGCAGTTTGCAACGAGGACTTGATATGAGTGACGCGCTTCCCCTTACGTCGCGATCCTTGCCAATTGCACTTTTGCGAGCACGCGAAAAGGTCATGGGGCCTATTCGCAAGTTGCTGGCCGACGCGGACATCACCGAACAGCAATGGCGGGTGTTGCGGGTGCTGAACGAAGAAGGTCCGCAAGAGCCAACCCATATTTCGGAACGCGCCTGTTTGTTGCTGCCCAGCCTGACCCGAATTCTGCAAAAGCTGGAACACAAGAACTTGATCGCGCGTCGGTGCCATCCTCAGGATCGCCGTCGCCAGATTGTCGAGATCAGCTCGGCGGGTGTTCAGGTCATTCACGCCAACCTGGCCGTCAGTGTGCAACAGGCGGAACGTATTCGCGCCCGGCTTGGACCGGACAAGCATGAACTACTGTTGGATCTGCTAAATGAACTGAAAGACCTACCGGACTGATCCGCCGGAAATTCCGGTCCGGGTGCCCCGTCAGAGAGCGTAGGGGGATTCTCTGACGGGGCGGCCAGACCTGGACTGGATTCTGTGCCTGGCCCAAGGCCGGTTGCGTTTCGTCTCATCCGACGGTCCGGCCCGCGCATCGGAGGATGCAATGAACCAAAATACGGTTCTGAACAGACAAAAGGCTCAGGGGGATGAACCTCGGGCCTGTGCTCTCCGAAACGATCAAGTGCCAATGCGGGTTTTTGTTGATATCCGCAAGTGGTATCTTGAAGTCAGTTCGTTCGTGCTGTGTTGTCCCGACTTTCTATAGTGTCGGTTGGGTCACACGGGACCGCGCGCTGCGGCATCAGAAATATCTGCATGATTTCAGATAGCGCAAATTCTAGCCGGTCCAACCCGTTTTTCCAATAGTCATGCGCTTGCGCTGCTGACGCGTAGGGATGGATCGCGGCGCAACACGGCATCTGTGCCAGAATTCAAATAAAAATTGAGCGGATTTATGCCGAAACAATCAAAAGGTGTTATCGCAAAACCGGCGTGCGTTTGATTTTGGTCGGTGCTATGTCAACGCTCATTGCCAATTCCAACAAATGACAAAGGGGAAACCGTGGCCAACAGTCTGTTTGCGTTGCCTGAAACCATCAGCCTTGCGGTGAACGGTGAACAGGCCAGCTATCCGGTGCGGCGCATATTCTGTGTTGGGCGGAATTATGCGGCCCATGCGGCCGAAATGGGAAACGAAATTGATCGCCAGGCCCCGTTCTATTTCACAAAGTCCGCGCCGAATGCGGTTCTGAGCGGAGCTGTTGTGCCGTATCCGCCGGGTACGGAAAACTATCATCATGAAATGGAGTTGGCAGTTGCAATCGGCCATCCGGTGTTTCGTGGCGACAAAGCCGCCGCGCTAAACGCCGTCTATGCCTATGGGTGCGCGCTGGATATGACACGCCGCGACCTGCAAATCAGCGAGCGTAACAAGAAACGCCCTTGGGATCTGGGAAAAGACCTGGAAAACGGGGCGGTGTTTGCGCCGCTGACGCGTGCGGCCGAGTGGTCGCCAGAGGATGAAAGGCGAATTTACCTGAGCGTGAACGGTGCGCTGCGGCAGGATGCAACACTGTCCGAACTGGTATGGAAAATTGACGAGATCATCAGCCATCTGTCCGGGTTTTATCATTTGCAACCCGGTGATCTGATCCTGACCGGCACACCTGCGGGGGTGGGACCGGTGCATTCCGGCGATGTGATCGAAGGCAGCATTGACGGGCTGGACCCGGTCCGCCTGACATTGTCTCAGCCGGATTAGACCCTATTTAGGGCTTTTCAGCCAATCCTTGTCAAAACTGACCCGCGACAGCCCTGCAAATCGCCGAACTCTGTCCAGTTCGGCCTGCATGCGTTTCGTCCGCGTTTGCGACCACCGGACCGACCGTTCAGGCCATAACGCAGTCACGTGTAAGACATCCGCATCCCTGTGCGCCCGCATGTCGATGCGCCCGATCAGCCTGTCGCCCTCGAGCAAGGGGAAAACGTAATAGCCGTAAACCCGCCTGGGCTCGGGCACAAAGACTTCAATACGGTAGTAATAGCCAAACAGACGTTCGGCCCTGTTGCGGTCGCGCAGCATCGGATCAAACGGGCTAAGCACACGTATCCGACCGGGTGCCGGCGCGATTTGCGCAGCGGTTTCGATCATGCCCGGGCGGGCAAACACATTGCGATAGCGCCCGTCCCAGCATGCGACCTCGATGTGTTCGATTTGGCCGGTCCGCAGGGCGTCGATGCACCAGTCTTTTGCCTCGGCCGGACTGACCGTATCCCAGAACGCCGCCAATTCGCCGGATGTCGCAAAGCCCAAACGGTCCAGCGCTGCATTGCACAGCCAGTCAACGGTGGCGGTGACATCGCAAGACATGTTGCCGGGGCAAATATGGCTGTCGATCACCCGCTCGGTCAGGTCATAGCGTTTCTGGAACCCGGACCGACCCACAACTGTCAACGCGCCAGAGCGCCACAGAAATTCAAGTGCGGTCTTGGATGGGTGCCAGTCCCACCAGCCGCCGGATCCTTTCTTTTCATCCTTGCCGATATCCGAAGAAGATATCGGACCATTGTCCCGGATGTGGCGCAACACATCGTCAAAACGGTGCTCAAACCCGTCACGACGCCATGTCTTCCATCGCTTTTTCAGCAGATCGGCATCCCGCTGAAACCGCAGATGCCAGTGCGGATAAAACTCGATCGGAATCGCAGCGGCATCATGAGTCCAATGCTCGAACAGGGCCTTGTCCCGCTCGTACAGATGCTTGAGATTGACACTTCGATACCGCGGCCTGCGCGAAAACAGGATCATGTCGTGGGCGCGGGCGACCGTGTTGATAGTGTCCAGTTGAACGAAACCCAGCCGCCGGATCAGGTTCAGCAAATCTGCACCCTTGGCGGCGCCGGTCGGGGCCTCTGCCAACGCGTGGCGATCCATGAACACAGCGCGCGCCGCTGTGTTATCGAGCCTTTGCAGCGACACAGGTCAGCGTCGCTTCAAAGTATCACCAAAGCTGATTTTGGGGGTCAGAGTCACGCGGGCCTCAGTATCTGCATCCGGATCATTCAGACGGGCTGAAATGATCTCGGCAGCCTGCCGGCCAATCTCCAGACGACAGGCGTCCATCGTGGCCAGCTTGCGGGGCAAGCCTTGCAAAAGCTCAACATTGTTGAACCCCGCCAGTCCAATCTGGCCGGGAATGTCGATGCCCCGCTCAAGCAAGTACAACAGCCCGCCTGCGCCGATCATATCGTTGGAATAATACAGAAAGTCCAGATCAGGCGAACGTTCAAGCATGGCATGCGTCATCTCGCGCCCTTTTGCCAACGCCGAACCACCTGAATAGAATTCTCGATCCTCGATCTCGATCCCGTGCTTGCCCAGAACTTCGGTGAACCCTTCAAAACGTTTGCGCGCGCGATGGTCCAGCGGCATCTTGGTGCCCATGAACCCGATATGTTCGTAACCGGCCTTCAGGATGGCCTGCGCCATCTCGCGCCCGGCGCGACGATGCGAAATTCCGACCATCGAATCCACGGGCTTGCCGTCCGTATCCATGATTTCCACAACCGGAATTCCGGCTGAATCCAGCATGGCGCGGGCAGCTTCGGTATGTTCCAGCCCTGCGATGATCACGCCTGACGGTCGCCATGAAAGCATCTCGTACAGGACTTTTTCTTCTTTTTCAGGCAGGTAATCCGTGACCCCGACAACAGGCTGCAATTCCGTGTCTTCCAGCACCTGATTGATGCCGGTCAGCACCTCGGGGAACACCATGTTCGACAAGGACGGGATGATCACGGCCACCAGATTGACCCGGTTTGACGCAAGGGCCCCGGCGATTTTGTTTGGTACGTATCCCAGCTCTTTCGCGGCGGCCAGAACCCGAGAGCGGGTTGCGTCAGACACGTCGCCCCGGTTGCGCAGGACCCGGCTGACCGTCATTTCGGAAACGCCGGACGCTTCCGAGACATCGCGAAGGGTAAGCGGGCGTTTTGTTTCAGTGTTCACGGAGGGCACCTGCGTTGTTGTTTTGTCCGATGGTAGCGTGAACAGAGCGACGTGTACAACAATTGTGCAAAGCCCATGACAAGGTGAAAAAAGCCGGATACACAGAGCGCCGCGCGGCCCCGTGGCTCAACTGGATAGAGCAGCCCCCTCCTAAGGGGCAGGTTGCAGGTTCGAATCCTGCCGGGGTCGCCATTTTTCTAACTGCACGATTTTTTCTCCTATTTTACAGAATCTTGTGCGGGTGTGTCCCGTTCTTGGGTTGGCGTGTCCCATTTCAGACAACCCCAACCAACAGTTTCACCATGCGCTCACGATCCGCTGCGCGGGTGTAACGTTCCACCTCTGAAAGGCTCATATGACCGGCCATCGCGGCGATTTGGTGCGTGGTAGCGTCGTTTTCGGCCCAGTAGATGCAGAATGCTTTTCGCAGCCCGTGCAGGCGCGCGTCCATTCCAGCAGCCCTCGCAGCGTCTCCGAACTCATTGCCCAAGCTGGTTGGCTTAAACGGCTTGCTGTGCGCTGTGAGAATGAAGGCGGGTGCAATATCGGGTGTACGATCGATGACGGCTCGAAGCTCAGCAGTGAGCGGCACGCGGGCTTTGACGCCGCTTTTCTGGCGCTCATACACCAGCAAATCACCCTTGATGTTCTTGCGGCCGAGTTTGGCCAGATCAGAGCGTGCAGCGCCGGTATAGAGCGCGAGATCAAATATCAGGCGTTCTCGGGTGCCGATTTCCCAGAGATCCTGAAAGGCTTCGATGTCATCAGCGTCAGCAACTGGAAACCCTTTGATCTTGGGCTTGTCGAGCTCGATGCCTTTCATGGGGTTTTTGCGTATAAAGCCGAGACGCCTCAAGTGCTCAAATACAGGTTTTAGAGCCTTATATTCATTCACCGCGCCATGACCGCCCTTGGCGTACAGCGCGCGTTCAACGGTCTCTGGCGTGATGGTGCTGATCGGTCGCATGCCCTGCGCTTTCCGATATCTCGCAAAGATAGCTTCGCGCGATTTGCGGGTGCCCTCGGCGTATTTGGCCCATTCGGCGTTGCCGGATGTGTATAGGTCCAACGCCCATGCAAACGTGCCGGCACTCGGAGATTCGGTATCTGGTGGCATGTCCTGCCAGCGGGCGTGCTCCGCGGCCCATGCGGCCAGAACCTTTGGATCTGTGGGGTGAAGGCCATGGACGCCCAAAGAGCTCTCAACGTCGCCGCGCCGGTATGTATGAAACCAGCGACCGCGGCGAAGCTTTGAGCGAAGGTATGGAAGCTTTTTCATAGATCGGTACCCGAAAACGGTTTGTCAGACCATTCCTGGTCTGCCGCTGTTCCCGTTGGATAGTCGAAGATCACGCCCTCAGGGCCCACGCTCTTGATCCGCACGCCCGGACACAGTTCGCGGGCAACCTTGTAGGCTTCTTTGATCTGGCGCTCTGTGGGCATGGAGGGGGAACGCGGGCTGGGCATGGGTTAGCTGGCGTCCTCGGGGTAGACCGAGTCAAGAAACGCATACGGGTCGTTGTGCCCCAAGCCGAGGTAGACGCGGTTGAACACGACACTCAAGTTTATTGCGATGTAAACAACTAGAGGCTCACCGAGAAATCCTCTGACGTGATCTTCAATGTCTTCACCGACTCGGTGGATCGCAACTACATGCTTGTCCTTCGAAACATAAAGGTAGGTATCACCAAGGTTGTGGTGGAACGGCAGGCCTGGATGCCGCTGACCCCGTTTGTTCTCGGGCTCACCGACCCAGCCGGCGGGGCCGCGACCGATATGTGAGAACTTTTGCGCTGCTTCAAATGACACCTTCGGCGATGACACACCGATCTCCATCAAGCTTGCGGCAACAGCAATCTCCATCAGATTGCCCCAGCTATACTCGCGAGACCGTCCTTTCCCGGGCCCTCGATGGCCTACAATGAGATCACGAGTCGCCCAGTTTTGAATGTCCTTTGCCTCAATACCCAGAGCGCTGGCAATCTGCTTCGAATCGTATGTGTTTGTTAGAAGCTGCATCGTATTCCTCGCTGTTTGAGAATGAACTTAACTTAAGTTTATCCGCAGTTGCAAGGAATAAATTTAATCTGAGTTTATATTCTGAAACTCCCATTCGGCTTGGTGCAGATCCAAAACAGCCTCTGCTTTTTCCCTCAGGGCCAGACTGATAGCCACGATCGACCTATCTTCAGGGTTGCAAGAGTCATTGTGGTGAACCAACAGGTCGGATAGCGCGATCGCTAATCCTGCCAAGGTACACAACTCGCCGTCTGTCACTTCGAATGCGTCTCTGAACCTCTCTTTCATAACGCCACCTTCGGCAGATTGATGAAGTCCAGATCGGTATTGATCTTGGCTGCCAGTTCTTCGGCAACGTGAATGAGGGCTATTCGCCCAGATCTGCATTCATCTTCTTCATCCAGATAGTCGATTGCTTTCATTACACCGTGAAGCCGGCATGCAACGTCTTGAACATCCGAGATGTATTTCAGTAATTCCGGCAAACCGGCTTGGTTCGCGCGGGCGCGTTCATTGGTCATTGTGTTTTCCTTCATTTCAGTTTATTGCCTTATTAATGCAACTATGCATTATTATCGCAGTTGCATTTTTAATGCAAGAGGGAACAATGGACGCAAATCAGTGTCGAGCAGCGCGAGCTCTATTGGGGCTATCCCAGGACGATCTCGCATATCACTCAACAGTCGCAAAAAGAACGATCGCCAGCTTCGAAAAAGGTAATCACAACTTAGCACCAAGAACGCTTGCCGCCTTGGTTTATGCATTGAACGATCTGGGCGTCGAATTCATTGCAGAAAACGGCGGTGGCGCCGGTGTGAGGTTGAGGAAGTGACGTTAGATGTCATCGCTCTTGTCTTTTCCGGAATCGCTGTTGTCGTTTCCATTGCTTCATACTTTGGCGCACGTCAAATCAAGAGACGCGACTGGCGGATAGATGCTGCCGGGAAGTTAGATCAATCTAAGGCAATTCTTGAAGGCATTCCGCCCCGCGCGAGCCAGTTGAAAAAGAATTACAAAGCATTGGCGATAGCGTTGAGGTCAGCCGGTAACAGTGGGCATAAACAAATCGAAAATGATATCGATACCCAAGCGAACAAAGCTGCCGACCTGCTCAAAGAAATCTCTATTAAGTCCGCTGACTTAAAATCGCTTTCGGACGCGGATTTGGAAAACAAAATTGTGGAACTAAATCAAAAGTTTGTTTTGGCCCGCGAAATCTCCATGTGGTTCGATCAGAGCGAAAGCGAACACGCGAAGCGACTCGAAGCTCACCAGAGGCAATAGAAA
>JBCCIK010000042.1:0-24908 GCA_039028255.1 Pseudomonadota bacterium
CTGGCGTCATCGAAACCAATTTCCGCGAGGAATGCGAAACCGACCTGTTCGGGGAACAGGCCGTTCTGTGCGGTGGTCTGGTCGAGCTGATCCGCATGGGCTTTGAAACGCTGGTAGAAGCAGGCTACGCGCCCGAAATGGCCTATTTCGAGTGTCTGCACGAAGTGAAATTGATCGTCGATCTGATCTACGAAGGCGGCATCGCCAACATGAACTACTCGATCTCGAACACCGCCGAATATGGCGAGTATGTCTCGGGCCCGCGCGTTCTGCCCTATGAGCAGACCAAGAAAGAGATGAAGGCCATCCTGACCGATATTCAGACAGGCAAGTTCGTGCGTGACTTCATGCAGGAAAACGCCGTGGGTCAGCCCTTCTTCAAAGGGACACGCCGCCTGAACGACGAGCATCAGATCGAAGAAGTCGGCCAAAAGCTGCGCGCGATGATGCCGTGGATCTCGGCCGGCAAGCTGGTCGATCAGGAAAAGAACTAAGCCTGCACTTTGTCAGGACAAAGGGCGGCCCCGGTGGCCGCCTTTTTTGGCCGCCGATGCCGGCACAAAACCACACGGTCCGGGCCATCAGCCGCGGACACCTTCAGCCCTGCCAAGGTTCACATGGTCGATCAGCCAAATACCCGCGATTGGAGCGGCGTCATAACACTGGGCCTTATCTGGGGCGCAACCTTCATGGTGGTTGCCATGGCGCTGGAAGGGTACGGACCGGTGACAGTGGCAACGGCCCGCACAACGTTGGGTGCGCTGACGCTGCTTGCAATGATGGCTGCCACGGGGCGCAAGCTGCCTGCGTGGGATCGCACCTTGTGGAGCGCGATCGTTGTGATCGGCTTGCTGTCCACCGCGCTGCCATTCCTGCTACTGAGTTGGGGGCAGCAATATGTGCCGTCCGCCTTTGCCGGACTGTCAATGGCTGCGATCCCTCTGATGGTCTTGCCGCTGGCGCATTTCTTTTCAGACGAACCGCTGAACGCACGCCGGTTCGTTGGTGTTGTCCTTGGGTTCTCCGGGGCGCTGGTGCTGATCGGACCGGGACTGGCGCGGATCGGACAGGGTGCCGAACCGCTGGCGCAACTTGCCTGCATCAGCGCGGCGCTGTGTTATTCTGTTGCGTCAATCTCAACCCGGCGCTGCCCCCCTATCGATCCGCTGACCCTGTCTGCGCTGTCACTGGTGATCGGAGCGATCGTGCTGCTGCCAATCATGATCACTGTAGAGGGGATACCCCGTTGGGAAGGCACAGGTCCGGGCCTTGCCATTCTTGTGCTTGGGTTGGTCCCTACGGCATTTGCCACATTGCTGCGCGTATCGATCATCCGCAGCGCCGGATCTGTCTTTCTGACGCTGGTCAATTATCAGGTGCCGATCTGGTCGATGGTTTTTGGTGCCTGGATTCTGAGCGAGGCGCTGCCGCTGCGGTTTTACATCGCGCTTGTCATGATCCTGACAGGGCTGGCCATCAGCCAGTGGTTCAGCCTGAGAAAACTGTTGATCGGGCGCTAACCGGCGGCAGATTCAACCTCGGCCACAATCGAGTCGACAACCTGTACCAGCAGCGCGTCATCTTCGCACTCGGCCATGACCCGGATCAGCGGCTCGGTCCCCGATTTACGGATCAGAAGCCGACCCTGACCGTTCAGTCGCGACTCGGCCTCGGCGATTGCGGCCTGAACGTTGCGGGCGTCCAGCGGAACCGCACCTGCTGAATAGCGCACATTTTTAAGCAGTTGCGGCACGGTTTCAAATTGTTTGGCCAGTTCTGATGCCTTGCGCCCCGTCAAAACCATCTCGGCCAGAAAATGCAGACCCGCCATCAGACCATCACCGGTGGTGGCATAATCGCTCATAATGATATGGCCGGATTGTTCGCCGCCCAGGTTGAACCCGCCCTCGCGCATTCTTTCAACGACATAGCGGTCACCAACTGCGGTCCGCTCCAGCCGCAGACCCTGCGCGTCCAGATGCCGTTCCAGCCCAAGATTGGACATCACGGTCGCAACCAGGGCATCGCCTTTCAATTGTTCCGACTGCTTCCATGCCGAGGCCAGCAGTGCCATCAGTTGGTCGCCATCCGCCACCTGACCGGTTTCATCAATCATGACAACCCGGTCGGCATCTCCGTCCAGACAGATTCCCACATCTGCGCCATGGGCGACAACAGTTTCCGAAGCTAGAACAGGCTTGGTCGAACCGCAATTCAGATTGATGTTCTTGCCATTGGGAGACGTTCCGACAGGCACCACGTCGGCGCCAAGTTCCCAAAGCACCTCGGGCGCCGTGCGGTGTGCTGCGCCGTTTGCGCAATCCACCACCACTTTCAGCCCATCCAGCCGAAGGTCACGCGGCAAGGAAGACTTTATCCGTTCGCCATATCTGAACCGCGCGTCGCCGACACGGCGCGCACGCCCGATGTTTTGCGCCTGCGCGGCACTTACACCTGCTTCGATCAGCCGCTCAATCTCGGTTTCGGCCTGATCGGACAGTTTAAAACCATCGGGACCGAAAAACTTGATCCCGTTGTCTTCGGCCTGATTATGGCTGGCCGAGATCATGACACCCAGATCCGCGCGCATCGACCGGGTCATAAGGCCAACGGCGGGTGTCGGCACCGGCCCCAGCAGCAGAACGTTCATCCCGGTCGAGGTCAGCCCGGCCGTCAGCGCGTTTTCCAGCATGTACCCTGACAGCCGTGTGTCCTTGCCGATAACCACCCGGTGCGCATCATTTGCGTCACGACGAAAGTACCGCCCGACGGCGGCTCCGATCCGCAATGCCATTTCGGCGGTCATCGGATGTGTGTTGGCCGTGCCACGAACACCATCTGTCCCAAAAAGCTTGCGCATACCTTAAACTCCGCAAAACAACTGCGTCCGAATTACCGGACCGCAGCCCATAGACGCAAGGCCTGAGCAGTTTCTGCCACATCATGCACGCGCAGGATCTGTATCCCCTGCGACAATCCCGCCAAAGCCACGGCAATTGATCCCGGTGCGCGGGCTGTCTTGCGCGATTCCCGTCCGATAGAACCAATGAAACCCTTGCGCGAGACACCCAGCAGGATCGGGCATCCCAACCCGTGAAACAGGCTCAGATTTTGCAGCAATGCCAGATTGTGACTTTCGCTTTTTCCAAAACCGATGCCCGGGTCAGCAATGATCAGGTCCCGGCTGATCCCCAATTTTTCCAGCTGTGCAATCTGATCCTCCAGAAAGTCATACACGTCCAGCAACACGTTATCGTATACCGGATTGTCCTGCATCGTGGCCGGGTCGCCCTGCATGTGCATTACGCATACCGGAACCTTCAGCCGCGCGCATAAAGGCGCAAGATCAGGGTCGAAGGTGAAGCCTGACACGTCGTTGACCAGACCTGCACCTGCTGCGCAAGCGGCCTGCGCGACCTGAGCCTTGCGCGTGTCGATAGAAATCAGCGCGTCTGTGTCGGCACGGATTGCTTCGATCACAGGACGGGTCCGGGCGATCTCTTCTTCTGACGGGACAAGTCGCGCACCCGGTCTGGTCGATTCACCGCCGATATCCAGAACGCTGACCCCGCAGGACACCATGTCGGCCGCAGCCCGGCGGGCTGCATCGACCGACGCATGCACACCGCCATCGGAAAAACTGTCCGGTGTTGTATTGAGAATACCCATAATATGTGGACGCGCCATATCCAGCCCACTTAAACTGGGGCGCGGTCGGCGCAAACGCTCCAGCCACTGCAGTGGCACCTCGTCAGCCAGCACCACAGCAGGCTGTGACCGGCGCGATATCTCCTCGACATGGGTGAACCACAAGGATGTCTGTCCCGCCAGCGTCACGGCCCCAGTTGGGCGGGCACACCCGTGCTGAACAAGCGGTCTGTAATAGGTCGTCACAATTGGGCCTGGTCCACATGAACGGCGCGCAAAGGTGTTTGCGGTGTGTCCGGCAACTGCCCGCCGATGACCATCATTTCGCTGGCCTCGAAAGTTGCCGCAAACCACGCCGCCAGCGCAACCGCGTCCGATGGCGCGGCCGACGGGCCGTCAACCGAATCCAGAACGATCTTGGATGGCGCCCAGACGCAGATTTGTCCGTTTTTCATAGCCCAGTCCAGTTCGGTTCGGGTCGATACAACCACGCAGCGATGATCCCGCGCGGCCAGCACCCATGCGTTTTGCTCAATTGCAAGCAAGTCGATGCGACGCTGGGTCATCGCATGGCCGGTTTGCGGGGCATCCAGTTCCGCCGCTCCGACGCACAAGATCAACGGGCGCTGCCGGTTTTCCAGCTGATCGATCCAGCCTGTCAGATTTTCCGAAGCAACTGCCTCGTTCGACAAGAAGACCAACCTTGGATGCGGGCGTTCTTCTTCAACCACATCGTGATGAACCGCATCCTTGCCGCGCACAATCTCGACCCCCAGCGCACCGGGGCCCCGATCCAGCTTTTCGAGCCGGACAAAAACCCTTACGGCCTGAGGTTCAAGCAGCACACGCTCGGCCAGACGCTCGGCCAGTGTCTCGAGAAGGTTGAGACGTTCGGCCGCAAGCTCGTAGGCGATCGCCTCGGTCACACGGTCATAGGACAAGATGCGATCCACATCGTCATCAATTGCACCCGTCATCGGGCGCACCTCGACCACAACATTGAAACAGATCCGTTGCGTCGTTCCGCGTTCGGCCTGAAAAGCGCCGATCTCGACTTCAACGATGTGATCCCGCAGCGAAATACGATCCAGCGGGCCCCGGGGCGATGTCGCCTCGGACCGCTCGGACGGGTGGGCAAATGCCAGGCGGATTTCAGAACTCATGTGTCAGGCCTTCTCGGGCGCGTTGCTGGGTGTGCGTAAATTAGACGATGCGAGGGCCTATAACATCGCAGGCCACGCCATTCCAACCACCGAATGCGGCATGGCCCGGGCTTTTGGCGATTGCAGGCTCATATCACGGGTGTCAGCGGATCCGACGGTTCGGCCATTTGTCCTCAACTCGGCCACCACGAACATGTGGCGCGCACTATCCAAAACGCCAAAACGGGCCCGTCGGCCCGCTTTGATATCATGATCAGTGACGATAACGCTGTATCGGCAGTCTTAGTTGCTGGCCGTGCGGTAATTGTGGCGGTAGAAAACATGCACACCGATACGAGCCGTTTCCTTGTAAACCCGCGCCCAAGACGGGCGCACCGACGTTGTGTGATAATGGGTCGCGCCTTCGGTCAGGTCTTTGGCAATTCCATCAATGGCTGCGCGGGCAACTTTTGACACACGCTCGTACGCTTTCTTTTCCCGGATCACCTCTTTCTGGCCATCACAGGTATATGTGAACTGACATTGATATTTCCTGCCGGTACCCTGTCGGATCACACCACATAGAGAGTCCGGAAATCGGCTGCTTTTCATGCGGTTCAGGATCACTTCGGCCACTGCGAACTGACCGCGCACGCTTTCGCCGCGGGCCTCGAAATACAGCGCCTCGGACAGGCACTTCCAATTTTCGTCTCCGGTCGCGGCAGGCTGACGGTCAAGCCAGTCCTTGGAATAGGACACCGTTAATGGAACAGCCGCCTTGCGGGGCTGAAACAGTTTCAGATAATTGCGAAAGCTTTGTCCCGGCAATTCGTTGCGGGCGACAAGCTCTTGCTTGGCGGAATTGGTAGCCTCCCTTTCCGCAAAAGACACAGCAGGCAGCACGGTTGCTGCCAATGTGGCAACAGCCATTATGTAACGTAGCATCAGATAACCTCGCACAGGCACTTCACGCGCCAAACCCTCCCCCGGCGGGCGCGACGTGCGATCTAGCGCAGTCCGGACGCAAGGTCCAGCTTATTTGAAAATGCAAGTGGAAAATCGCCCGTAAGGACGGCTATTTTCCGCCACAGGCTTGTATAGACACCACTAATCCTAGCGCGAATGGCCTGTGTCAACCCCCAAGTCTGGACGAAATCGCCAGTTGAGCGGAAGCCAGCCGAGCGACCGGCACCCGAAAGGGCGAACATGAAACATAATCGAATCCAAGATCCCGGCAAATGGCAATTGATTCGGGGTTACCACCATGCTCTCCGCAGACCGACAGGGTCACATCCGGCTTTGCCGCACGCCCCCGTTCCGACCCCAGTTTCAGTAATTCGCCCACGCCGTCAGGGTCAAGAACATGAAACGGATCTTCTGTGAAAACGCCCTGGCGCACATAAGCGGACATGAACCGCCCGGCATCATCGCGCGACAGACCATAGGTCATCTGGGTCAGGTCGTTGGTTCCAAAACTCAGAAAAGATGTATTTGGCGCAATCTCTTCCGCGCGCAAACAGGCGCGGGGCGTTTCGACCATGACACCCAGACGATATTCAAATTCACTGCCCTTTTCGGCGGCCACGGCTGCGGCCACCGTGTCTATACGAGACTTGACCAGCTCGACCTCGCGCTTGGCCGACACCAGTGGGATCATCACCTCTGGCACAACCGGAGCTCCGTCTTTGCTGGCCTCCAGGGTCGCCTCAAAAATCGCGCGGGCCTGCATGTCGTAGATTTCGGGCACAGTCACACCCAAACGGACACCACGCAGGCCCAGCATCGGGTTGTACTCGCTCATGGCTGACACGCGACGTTCCACGTCCGAGACGGGCAAATCCAGTGCTTCGGCCAACTCGCGCTGGCCGTTGCGCGCGGTAGGCAGAAATTCATGCAAGGGCGGGTCGAACAGTCGAATACAGACCGGCTGCCCTTCCATGATCCTGAAAAGTTGTACAAAATCATCGCGCTGCATGGGCAGCAGACGCTCTAGCACCGCCGCCCGCCCTGACGAGGTTTGCGCAAAAATCATTTCGCGCATCACGATAAGACGTCCGGGATCAAAAAACATATGCTCGGTCCGGCAAAGGCCGATACCCTGAGCTTCAAAGTTGCGCGCCGTTTGCGCATCTGCGGGTGTGTCGGCATTGGCGCGTATTTCGATGTCGCGTTCCGCGTCCGCCCAGCCCATCAGCGTCTGAAAACAATCGTCCAGCGCTGCTTCCAGCATGGCGGGTTGGCCGGACAGAACCTGACCTGACGTGCCGTCAATCGTCAACACATCCCCGGTTTTGAACACACGGCCATCCGGCGCGGTCAGCAACCTTTTCTTGGTCTGAAACCGCATCTCGGACGCGCCGACGATACAAGGCAGACCCAGCCCGCGGCCAATCACCGCTGCATGACTGGTCATCCCGCCCTTTTCGGTCAGAACGGCCACCGCTGCATGCATGCCGCGCACATCCTCGGGCGAGGTTTCACGGCGCACCAGAATACATGCCTCACCCCGGGCGGCACTGGCCTGCGCCTCGGCTGCGGTGAATACGATCTTGCCTGTCGAGGCACCGGGGCTGGCGCCGATCCCAGTGGTCAGCACATCGCGTTGGGCCTCCGGGTGGACCTGGCGATGCAGCAATTCATTCAGCGAATGCGGATCGACGCGCATCACCGCCTCTTGCGGCGGGATGATGCCGTCTTCGGCAAGACGGACCGCAATACGCATCGACGCGCGGGCAGAACGTTGCACCCTGACACCATCCAGAATGTGCACATGGCCATTTTCAATGACAAATTCGACCTGCATTTCCTCGCGCAGTTTTTCGCGCATCAGGGCCGCCTGCGCCTTGAGATCCGCAAAGGCTTTGGGTGCGCCCTCTTGCAGGGATGGGCCTCTGGGGTCTTTTTCCAGAAACAGCGCCGCGACACCCTCGCCCAAGGCATCGCGACCCTGGCTCTGGCTTAGATATCGCCCGGTGATCTGCGGCATTCCTGTTGTCGAATCAACCAGTTGCAGAACACCCGAGCCACATTCGCCCTGCCCGACGCCGGGAATCATTTCCTGAATGACAAGGCCCAGCCCAGCATCCACCGGTGCCCCCTTGGCCTGCCGCAACAGCCGGGCCGAGGTGCCATCCCAGGCCCGCGCCATGGACCGCAGAACGCCGATCAGCTGCTCACCCCGGTCCTGCGGGAATGTTTCGTCCGTTTCGTCCTCGTAGGCGCGCAGGGACTGACGCAGCCCTTCGCACCCATCCGCATCGATGTCATCGAAAAGATCGGCATCCAGCCGGGCAACGTGAACCGCATAGCTTTGCACGAACCGCAGATACAAGGCGGCCGCAGCTTCGACGCCCATTGTGTCCGACAGGTCCGCATAGCGGGCATCGTTCATGCCGATGTTCAGAACCGCCCCCGGCCCGCCCCAGTCGGGGTCTTCGGAACTGGGACGCACGCACAGCAATGCGGCCGCGTCGAACTGTTCCAGAATCGCTGCGACATCGGGCACCTGCCCACCTGCTACCCGATGCACCGCATCAAACGACAGCGCAACCGTGCGCGGCACAGGCAGGTCCAACCGCACCAGCCGTTGCAGGCATTTCGCCCGTCCGCCATGGGTTTTGGCCGTCACCGGCGCGTCAGAAGTGATAAGCGTTGTATGCGGGTTATTCTGCACTGCGGCACCTTTTGATTTCACCGCAGCATAAGCCCCTGCCTCAGTGGTGCAAGGGCTGTTCTGATTCAGCCTTCGATCTTGCTCAGATCGGCCACACTCAGGCAAATCTGCCTGATCTGGCTGAGCAAATTCAAACGGTTGCGGCGCAGGATGTCATTGTCGGTATTGACCTGAACATCGTCAAAGAACGCATCGACCGGCCCGCGCAATGCGGCCATGGCGGCCATGGCGGTTGCGAAGTCCTCGGCCTTCAACGCCGGGTCGATCTGCGCCTGTGCTTGATCCAAAGCAGTAAAAAGCGCCTTTTCACTGTCGGTTTCAGCAAATTTCACATCCGCACCGTAGGAGTACTCCACGCCGTCCTTCTCTTCGGCCTGCGTCAGGATGTTGTTGGCGCGTTTGAACCCTTGCACGAGGTTTTCGCCATCCTCGGTGGCGATCACCGCATTCAGAGCACGGGCGCGTTTGACCAGCAGATTGAGGTCGTCGTTGCCCTCCATCGCGATACAGGCGTCGATGATGTCGTGGCGAATGCCCTCGTCGCGGAGGAAGACTTTGAGGCGGTCATGGATGAACTCCAATAACTCAGGAGCAGGTCTTACCACATCTCGACCGTCCACCTTGGTAAGAACAAGCCCGACTCCGAAGACATTGACGCCACCATAGAGGCTTGCTTCCTGCTTTTTCCTTTCGGCATGTTGCTCCAAATGGCGTTCGATTTGTTTTGAAGCAATATCTAACAAGCTAACGCGAATATTATTTTCCAAAATCAACCGAGTTACGCCCAAAGCAGCTCTTCGAAGAGCAAACGGATCTTTCGATCCAGTCGGGCGCTCCTCGATCCACCAAAACCCGGTCAGAGTGTCCAACTTGTCGGCCAACGCCACGGTCACCGAAAGGGGCGCGGTCGGTACGTCATCCGAAGGGCCCAGCGGCGAGTAATGCTCCTGCGCAACGGCAGCCACGGCGGTGTCTTCGCCTGCGGCTTCGATGTAGTAGCGGCCCATAAGCCCCTGAAGTTCGGGGAATTCATAGACCATCTCAGAACTCAGATCGGCCTTGGCCAGACGCGCGGCTTTCTCGGCCTGATCGGCATCCACGCCGGTCACCGGGGCCAGTTCGCGGGCCAGTGCGGCGATGCGGTCGATGCGTTCAGCCTGTGTGCCCAGCTTGTTGTGGAAGGTCACATTCTCCAGCGCGCGGGTCCATTGGGCGATGTCCGATTTGGCAACGCGCAGGTCGTTTTCCCAGAAGAACTTGGCATCCGCCAGACGGGCTGACAGCACCTTCTGGTTGCCCGCCAGAATGGTCGCGCCATTGTCGGCGGTTTCGCGGTTGGCGACGGTGATGAAGCGCTCGATCCGGCCCGTTTTGGGGTTCTTGACGGAAAAGAACTTCTGATGTTCTTTCATCGAGGTTTGCAGCACCTCGGGCGGCAATTCGAGGAACTCATCGTCGATCTGCCCCATAAGCACCACGGGCCATTCGACCAGACCGGCGACCTCGGCCAGCAGTCCTTTGTCTTCGACCAGTTCCAGACCGGCGGCAAAGGCCATATTCTGGGCGTCGTTCCAGATATGCTCGGCGCGTTCCTCGGGCGACAGCATCACAAAGGCGCGTTTCAGTTGCGCCGCGTAATCCTCGAACGAGGTGACAGAGAAGCGCTCTGGCGACATGAAGCGATGACCTTCGGTGGTATCGCCGGACACGATGCCTTCAACCTCCAGCGGGACAACTTGCGCGCCTGCCTCATCGCTCAGGACGCACAAGATCGAATGCAACGGCCGGACCCAGCGCAGCGACCCATCGCCCCAGCGCATCGACTTGGGCCAGGGAAAGGTGCGGATGGTCGCCACAAGCACTTCGGCCACGATATCCGCAGCGGGGCGGCCGGCTTTTTCGATGGTGGCGAAATAGACCGCACCTTTGGGTGTATCACGCTCCTCAAGCTGGTCGCGGGTCAGGCCCGCACCGCGCAGGAAGCCTTCGACCGCCTTGTCCGGTGCGCCGACCTTGGGACCTTTGCGTTCTTCGCGAACTGTAGGACTTTCGGCCAGCACCCCTTGGACCGCCAGCGTCAGACGGCGCGGCGTGGTCAAAGCTGCCGCCCCGGAATAGGTCAAACCGGCCTCGACCAGACCGTCAGTGATCCGCTTTTTCAGGTCTTCACCGGCACGGGTCTGCATGCGCGCGGGAATTTCCTCGGAAAACAGTTCGATCAGCAGGTCGGGCATTTTCGGTCCTTAGAAATTTATGATCGTCTGGATGACGATGGCATTGGCGATATCCACAAAAAAGGCGGATACAAGGGGCAGCACGATAAAGGCAATAGGCGACGGGCCATAGCGTTTGGTCACAGCGGTCATATTTGCAATTGCCGTGGGGGTCGCACCCAGCGCAAAGCCACCAAACCCGGCAGCCAGAACCGCAGCGCGATAGGTGCCGCCCATCACCGGGAACAGAACGTAAAGCACAAAGACCACTGTAAACAGCGTCTGCGCCGACATGATCACAACAATTGCCAGACCCAGTTCCGCAATGGTCCACAATTGCAAGCTCATCAGCGACATCGCCAGAAACGCGCCCAGCGAAAATTCGGAAATCAAGGCCAGGGATGGCGTCCGCGAGACCGGTGGTGCCTGCGGGGCCAGGACCGCGCGCAGATTGGCGATCACAATTCCCATGATCAGACAGGGCACAAACAGCGGCAGTTTCAGACCGGCGGCCAGGATCACCTCGCCCAGCAGATACCCAAAGATAATTGCCAGGTTCAGATGCAACAGCACACGCATGATCGTGAGGTGATCGATTTTCGAAGATTTCTCATCCCCGTTATCTGGCACGCCAATCGTGTGCTCCTCTTCCGGGCGCGCCGGGGTCAGGTTGCGGCCTTCGACGAGGTATCGCGCTATCGGTCCGCCCACCAGGGCAGCCAGCACAAGACCCAGCGTGGCGACGGCAACGCCCAGCTCTGTCGCTCCGTCCAGACCTGTTACACTGGTCACCTCGGGGGCCCAGGCAATGGCGGTGCCGTGACCGCCGATCAGGGCCGCAGATCCGAACAGCACCCCGGCCTGTGCCGGGTAGCCAAAAGCGGCCGCACCTGCAACGCCGATGACATTTTGAAAAACGATGGTTGCCAGCGTTAGGATCAGAAGCAAAAGCAACGGCTTACCGCCTGCAATCAGATCGGACAACCGGGCGTTCAGACCAATCCCGGCAAAGAATACCAGCAACAGGAAATCCCGTGCGGCAAGTTCGAATGTCAGTTCCAGCCCCAGCCCCAAATACAGGAACAACACGACCAAAGACGCCAAAAGACCGCCAGTCACAGGTTCCGGGATATTGAACTGGCGCAATACGGCCGCGCGGGCGTTGATCTCGGCGCCCAGCAGATACACAGCTATGCCCAACGTGGCCGTCAGGAAATCGGGGATATGCAGCGCGCCGTCGGCCATGATGCGTCAGCTTTCCGGTCTGGGTGGGCAGTCCTCACCCACAACAGTTCCATCATATGCCTTTTCACCACAGTTGTTCAGCACGTGCCAGGCAAAGCCCTGACCGGCTTGGGTTATGGCAACGATACGATCCACGCCGTAATGCACGTTCTTGATACCGACAAACGCCTTGGCCTGACCGGATTTCAGCGCCTCGGCCAGCGATACGGCATCGTAACAGTCAAACCAGTTTGGCGCGGTCAGAGGCGTGACATCCTGCGCAAGGACATAATCGCCAGTCAGTTCGTCCAGTGTCAGGTCTGTTTCAAAACACGCCCGGTACCGGATCGGTGAACTGTCCGCGTCAATTGCGCGAAATTCGGTATACTCGATAGGTTGCGAGGTTTCAGCCTCATGCGCCAATAAAACCACATCCTCGCCCGGGCTGGGCTCAACCTCGTAATAGTAGCCGTAAATCTGCAGGTAATACATGCCGACACCCGCCACGACGGCAGACAGAATCAAAGCAAGGACAAGGGCCTTTCCGGTCATGGTTACACATTTCCTTTTAAGCTGGCTCTTTCAAGTCATTTCAAAGTAAGACAGGTTTGGCGCGACGCAGACAGTATCGAGACAAATCGAATGGACTCCACCTTTGTTGTCGGATTTTTCGGCGCGCTTTTCGCGATCATGAACCCGATCACCAATCTGCCGGTGTTTCTGAGTGTGACCGACGGGCTGACGCCGACCGAGCAGCGCAAGGTTGCCTCGAAAACCGCGTTTTACTGTCTTGTTCTGGGCGGTGCGTTTGCGGCCATCGGCAACCAGACGCTTGGGTTGTTCGGGATCACAGTTGACGATCTTCGGGTTGCGGGGGGACTGGTCGTTCTGATGATCGGTCTGAACATGCTGAGCGGCACGCAAAGCACCTCGCATCACGGGACCAAGGGCGAACAGCAAGCTTACCCCGAACCGGAAACCGTGGCATTCTATCCGCTGGCCTTTCCGATCCTTGTGGGCCCCGGCACGATCACGACCCTTATTCTGTACGCCAGCCAGATCAAAACCGCGGTTGACGGCGTGGTCTATGCTGGCGTTTTTCTTGCCGTGCTGTTTCTTCTTTTCATAACCTTCTGGAATGCTTCGGCTATTGCCAAAAGGCTGTCTGACAACGCACGTGTGATCATGAGCCGTTTTATGGGCATGATCCTGTCTGCCATAGCAATCGGCATGATCGCGGATGGGCTGAAAGTGCTGTTGCCCGGACTTGCCTGACCGGGTCATCAGGCTGCTTGCCCGGCGGCCTCGGTCTGAACAAACGCGTCTGCGCATTGTTTGGCCAATGCACGCACGCGCCCGATATAGGCCTGACGCTCGGTCACCGAAATCACGCCGCGCGCGTCAAGCAGGTTGAAGATGTGGCTGGCCTTGATGCATTGATCATAAGCCGGGTGAGCCATGATGATACGTTTGCCGGTCTTCGGATCGACATGATCCTGCGCCAGAATGGACGCACATTCGGCTTCGGCCTCTTCGAAATGACGTAACAGGACCTCGGTATCCGCGACGTCGAAATTCCAGCGCGCATATTCTTCTTCGGTCTGTTTGAAGATATCCCCATACGTCAGCGGACTGGGCGCGGCCGGGTCGTTGAAGGGCATGTCCATGACGTGATCTATACCCAGCACATACATCGCCAGTCGTTCCAGCCCGTAGGTCAGTTCGCCCGACACCGGTGCGCAGTCATGGCCGCCGACTTGCTGAAAATAGGTAAACTGGCTGACCTCCATACCGTCGCACCAGACCTCCCAGCCCAGACCCCAGGCCCCCAGTGTGGGGCTTTCCCAGTCATCTTCGACGAACCGGATGTCATGCACAGACATGTCGACACCGATGGCTTCGAGGCTGCCAAGGTACAGCTCTTGCAGGTTCGGCGGGCTGGGTTTGATCAGCACCTGATACTGATAATAATGCTGCAACCGGTTGGGGTTTTCACCATAGCGCCCATCTGTCGGGCGGCGCGACGGCTGAACATAGGCCGCAGCCCAGGCTTTGGACCCAAGCGCGCGCAGCGTTGTCGCCGGGTGAAACGTGCCTGCCCCGACTTCCATGTCATAAGGCTGTAGGATCGCACAGCCTTTCGAAGCCCAATAGGTCTGAAGCCGCAGGATTATTTCCTGAAAAGAGCGCGGTGCGCTGGACGGTTCGGTCATGACATTCCCTTTGGGCGCGCCTGCGCCCGGTTCCGGTCGGTTTCGCCCTTCCTATGCAAGGGGTCGTGGGGCGTCAACGGGCCATTGGGCCAATGCTGTAACTGCTGGGCCACACCCTGAATTCCCCGCATTCGCAGCATGGCTTTCATGGCCTGAATGCGGATAGTCTGCATTCAGGTATCAATGCTTTTTAAATCGGGCAGAAAATGACACGTGTGTTACCGGCAATTCTATTGTTTCTTTTGTTTGGTCTGCGCGCTGTGGTCGCGCAACAGGATCAGGGCGTCTGGGTTCAGGTCGAGGCGCAACCGTCCTTGCGCGAGGCACAGGATCGGGCGCAATCCTATGGCGCGTCGTTGCCCGACGTGAACGGGTTTCGCCTGAACAGCGGCTGGTATGCAATTGTGATCGGCCCCTATTTACGCAGTGATGCCGAACAGGTCCTGCGTGTCTACAGGGCAGAAGGTCAGATTCCGGCAGACAGCTTTATTGCGCTGTCCAGCTCTTTTGGTCAGCAGTTCTGGCCGGTCGGCGCTAATATTCTGAACCGTGGGGTCATTTCGCCCCCGGTCGAGCCGCAACCGGACGAGCCCGTGGCGGGTCTGACGCCGCAAATCTCGGACGAGACCCGCGCGGATGCCTTGCGGTCCGAACGCCTGCTGAGTGCACAAGAGCGCAAAGATCTGCAAACGGCTTTGCAGTCCGCAGGTTTTTACAGCGCCACGATCGATGGTGCCTTTGGTCAGGGCACGCGTCGCTCGATGGCGGAATGGCAGCGGTTTAGCGGATATGAGGCAACGGGTGTGCTGACCACGTTGCAGCGTCAGGCCCTTATGGATGAATACAACGCGCCGCTGAACAGCGTTGGCATGCAGCGCTATCGCGACGAACAGGCCGGTATTACGCTCGACATGCCTTTGGATGCTGTCACCTTCGACCGCTACGAGGCACCGTTTGTTCATTTCAAAAACGCCTCGGACCTGAATGTCCAGGCTTTACTGATCAGCCAGGACGGAGACCAGTCGACCTTGCGCGCCCTGTACGATGTGATGCAGTCGCTCAGGATAGTGCCTTTGGAGGGTCCTCGTGAATTGCGACGGGATCGATTTGCGCTGGAAGGTCGCGGCGACGGCGTTGTTTCCTTTACTCAGGCAACCCTGAAAGACGGAAAAATCAAGGGTTTCACCCTGATCTGGCCCGAAGGGGACGAGGCACGCCGAACGCGGGTTCTGGCCGCCATGCAGACAAGCTTTGCCACAACGGACACGGTGCTGGATGCCGGTGCCGGCGCAGATGCGGAACAAAGAATTGATCTGGTTTCGGGCCTGCAAGTGCGCAAACCGCGCCTGTCCCGATCCGGGTTTTTTGCCGGTTCCGACGGCACGGTTCTGACCGTATCAGAGGCCACAGACAGCTGTACGCGCGTGACGCTCGACGGCGATCAGGAACTGAGTGTTGCCTGGACGGATCCCGAATTGGGCATAGCTGTTCTGCGGCCCCGCCAATCGCTGGCCCCGATGAACGTGGCTGAATTCAGCCCGGACAAACCGCGCATTCAGTCCGACATTGCCGTTGCCGGCTTTTCTTACGAAGGCGCGCTGGGGGCCCCGACCCTGACCTATGGGCAGGTTGCGGATGTTCGGGGTCTGAACGGTGAGGCTGGCGTCAAACGTCTGGCCTTGGCCGCGCAGCCCGGCGATGCGGGCGGCCCGGTTTTCGACGACAGCGGCAATGTCGTGGGCATGCTGTTGCCAACCCGGTCCAATGGGCGCACCTTGCCCGGTTCGGTCAGTCTGGCCGCATCCGTGGATCGCCTGACGGACATCTTGTCGAAAGCCGGTGTGGACGGTCAATCAGGTCAGGATGCCAGCCGTATATCCCCAAATGAACTGAACCGTCGGGCGACAGGCATGACCGTTCTGGTTCACTGCTGGGACTGAACATCAACGCGGCGCATGCCGCGCTACAGGATATCAGGCGTCACGTGGATCAGTGTCGGCACAGGTGCATCAAAGGCGGCACCAACTGCGGCCTGCATCTCGGCCAGAGATGCAGGTGCAGCTGACAAGGCCCCGAAAGCCTCGGCCAGTTTGCAGAAATCCGTATTGTGGGCGACCACCGCGTTCGGAGCAATCTGGCCACGCACCATGCTGTCTTCGATTTCCTTGAGCTTGCCGTTGTCCCACAGGATAATCGGCAGCGACAAACCCAGTTCAACGGCGACCCCCAGTTCCTGCATCGTGTAGTGAAAGCCATAGTCACCAGCGATGACAGCGGTAGGCTTGCCCCGTCGTGCGCAGGCTCCGCCGATACCGGCAGGCAAGGCGTAGCCAAGCGTGCCAAAGCCGGTTGGATGGTGCCAGTGATACGGGTACGCCATGTCCCAGATTTCCTTTGCAACATAGGCAAACTGCGTCATGTCGGAATAAATCATCGTATCCGCAGGTATTGCGGCACGCAGCGCATCGGCAACCGGCCCGATGCCCGGTCGCTCTGCGTCGATCTCGGCCCGCCAGCGGGCACGGGTCTCGGCCACCTCGTCAGATGTCCAGCCTGTGGCCGGCTTTAGTGTCTCGGCTGCCTCGGACAGAGCCCGCGCAAAGCTGGCACCGTCGGTCTGTATTTTGATCGCAGCGCGATGATGGTCCGACAAGGTTTCGGGGTCCAGATCGACGCGCACAAGGGTCGCTGTATGACCCAGATCATGGCGCCACAAATCAACCTCGGCCAGTTCGGTGCCCACCGCAATCACCAGATCCGCCGAAGCGATGACATCGGCGCTGCCGGGGCGCGGTAGCATGGCACCGTAATCCAGCGCATAATTGATGCCAGCCATGCCGCGACCCGCAAAAGTGGTAAAACAAGCCGCACCCAACTCGGTCAGAATCTGACGCCATAGATTGGACCGGCATCCACCGCCCAGAATGAACAAAGGGCGGCGCGCGATGTTCAGCAGCGAAAGAACCGGACCAATATCGACCTGACGGCTTTGATTGCGCAGCGCCGGCTGGTTCGGGAACGGGGCCGGGTCTGCCTCGGCGGTGAGTTGCGTGATTGGCACCTGAATGTGTTTTGGGCGTGGCCGCGACAGCTCGAACTCTTCAAATGCGCGTTCGATCAGCCCATAAGTGGCCAGACTTGTATCAGCCTGTTCCGACCAGTCGGCGACCGTATTCGCCGCACCGCGCTGATCTTTCATCTGGTGCAGCTGACCGCGGTGGGCCTGTGTTTCATCCAGACAGGATGACAGCACCAGCATTGGCACAGAATCCGAATACCCCTGCCCCATCGGGGTCATGATGTTGCACAGGCCCGGCCCCGTGATCACATAAGCGACACCCGGCTTTCCGGTTGCACGCGCATAGCCGTCAGCCATGAATCCCGCGCCCTGTTCATGCCGGGCCAGCACATGCGTGATGCCAGCTTCCTCGATGCCCCGGTACATTTCCTGGTTATGAACGCCCGGTATGCCAAAAATCACATCCACACCGCGATCCCTGAGCATGTGCGAAATCTGCGCACCAAGGGGTCTTTTCATCAGCTTCTCCAGAATTGAACCGTAAAGATGGCGTAGACGGCCAGCAGTTCGAGCCGGCCCACCAGCATACCCAGCGACAGCAGCCATTTTGCGGTGTCATTCAACCCGCCAAAATTACCTGCAGGGCCAATCTGGCTGCCCAGTCCGGGGCCGACATTTGCCAGCGCCGTCGCAGCCCCCGAAACCGAGGTGATAAAGTCCAGCCCCGTCAACGCAAGCGCCCAGGAAAGCACCCCCATCGACAGCACGAAGAACATGAAAAAACTCATGACCGAGGTCAGAACGTCCCGGCTGACGGGTCTGCCGTCGTAAAGCGGCATAAACACACCATGCGGGCTCCGGATGCGCCTGATCTGAGTTTTGATCGACGCAAAAAGCAGCTGATAACGGAACACTTTGATCGAACAGGCCGTCGATCCGGCACAACCGCCGATCAGACCGATCAGAAAAAACAGCATGACGGGAAAGCTGCCCCAGGTCATGTAATCAACACTGGCATAGCCGGTTCCCGAAATGATCGAGGTGATGTTGAACAGGGATTCGCGAAAGGCCTGTTCCAACTGATGCGGAAACACGGACATCAGAAAGATTGCCATCACGACGACCAGCACAAAGATCGTCGTCAGAAAGGCTTTGATCTGACTGTCCTGCCATAGCGAGTTTGTGTTGCCATTGGCCAATTGCACGTATCTTACAAATGGCAGGGCTGCGAGGATCATGAATACCGATGCAGCATATTCAACCGGACCACTGAACGTCGCAAATGAGCTGTCGTAATTCGAAAAGCCCCCGGTGGCGATGGTTGTCATGGCGTGCACAACCGCATCAAAAAAGCTCATCCCGAACCCGGCATAGACCAATGCGCACACCACGGTCAGAAACACGTAGATTAACGAGATCTGACCCGCAATTTCCTGCGCACGCGGCAGGATTTTACCCATTGTTTCAAAGCCTTCGGACCTGAATATCTGCATCCCGCCTACGCGCAGTTCGGGCAGGAACACCATGGCGACGACAATGATGCCAATACCACCCAGCCATTGCAGGATACCCCGCCACAACAACAGGCCCTGTGGCAACGCATCCAGCCCGGTCAGGACGGTCGAACCGGTCGTGGTCAGACCGGACATCGCCTCGAAATACGCATCGACAAAGCGCAGTTCGGATTCACCGAACAAAAAAGGGATTGCGCCAAAGACTGGCAGTGCGACCCAGACGCCTGAGGTCAGCAAAAAGGTCTGGCGGATGGTCAGACCTTGCCCAACCCCATTAGCACAGCTCAGCGCAACAACCGTTCCGGTCAGCGTCGTGATGATCGCGCTTTCCAGAAACACATGCCATTCACCCCGCCCTTCGATCAGATCGGCGAGCATCGGCAGCAGCATGGTTGCCCCAAGAATGGCGACCAGCAAGCCAATCACATATCCGACCGGGCGAAGATCCATCATGACGCGCAGCGTTGGCGCGCCGACCCGGCTGTGTCAAGCAGATGATCCGCGATTATCCGTCGGTCGTGTCTGGCGTGACTGGCATTGCCGGCGGCTTGGATGGCGCGCGGGTGCGGCGCGGCTGCGGATTGGAGGGCTCGGCACCGGTTTCTTGCGGTTTATCTGCAACAGCCGGTGTTGCGGTCTGTGGTTTATTCGCAACGGGCTTGGGTGCTGTCATCGTCTTTTTGGCAGGCGTCGCCGGTTTCGAGGCGGGTGATTTGGTCGCCGACTGCGCCGCCGGTGCTTTTTCAGCCGGTTTGGATGCGGGCGTTTTGGACACGGTGCTTTGGGCCACTGCTTTGGGTGCGGCCGCTTTCGCTGTGCTCTTAGGCGCCACTGCTTTTGCTGTGCTCTTTGTCGCGGCCGCCTTTGCTGTGCTCTTTGGTGTCGCCACTGTTGCTGCGCTCTTTGGTGCCGCTGCTTTGGCCGTGCTCTTTGGTGTCGCTGCTTTGGTCGTTGTTTTCGGCGCTGTACGCGGTTTTGCTGTGAATTCCGCTACCGCAGCAGTCTTGGGCTTGGGTGCCGCAGGTGTTGACGCGGCAGTCTTAGCGACCCGCGCTGATTTGGCGGGCGTTGCCTTGGCGGATTTTGCAACAGGCTTTGCCGGTGCCTTGCGTTTTGCTGCCGGCTTGGCAGGTACTGCCTTGGGTGCAGGTTTGGCCGGTGCGTCTTTTGGCAATGATGCAGCAGCCGCGTGCAGAGCATTCATCGGAGCCATCGGCAGGTCCATGGCCGAGCGGGCAACGATCTGCATGATCTTGATCTGGCTGACCATTGCGTAACCAGCCACGCGGAACGCTGCGGCCTGAAACTCCAACGGTTGGGTAATCGGATTCATTACATTTCTCTCCTGTAAATGTGATGCAGCCGGGGAATCGCGTGCGCACACCGGGTACCGCACCGATTGATCGTGCGGAACATCTGGTTTTGCAGTCCAAGGCGTTGCACGTCTCGGCTTCCTTACGGGGCAGCGCACCGACTGTCATGTCGATATGCCGCAGGTGCATACACACCCGTATTAGCCCGATTCACCGCGCGTGTGCAGCAAAATTTGCTGCGATGCGGCAAAAACACGCCGAATACCATCAAGGCGGCTGATTTATTCGCGAAACAGGACCTGATCAGCCAGTATGGAACAACGTGGTGAACAATCTGGGGTCCAGACTTGCCGCCTCGAATGTGCGGCCTTCGGTCAGGATCGAAACCGCATCATGGCTGTGCAGGCTTTCCTGATGGCTGGCAATCACGCGAAAATCGCCAACGTGATGATCAGCCAGCAATTCAGCACAAAACAATCGCGCAGCGTCTTCGACAAAAATCGGATTGGCGGCGTTTAACTCTGCGAATGCCTGCTCGTCCTCGCGTTTGACCATGACCTGTGTTTCCGTCGGCACGGCGCGGCGGCACAGGTCGATCAGGTCTTCAAACCAAAGGCAATCAGCGTCGCAATCCAGTGCAACAGAAATGCGCGCGACAGAGCGTTGCGAATGCGGTGTGGCCAATTGTCCGCGCTGCGATCTTGCGTGCTCGCTCAACTCCAGCGAGCATGGGCAGGTAGACGAGTAGACATAATCCAGATGAATGATCTTTTGACGCAAGCCATTTTGTTCGATCAGTTCCAGGGCGATGTCGTAATACTGGTAGCCTTCCAACCCGGACCGCAGGCTTTCGACCTTATCCGGGAAGGCAAACCGCATCTGAATGCGGGCGTCATAGCTTTCCAGATCGGTGATGTAATCATTCAGCGCAGCCTCCATAACTTCAAAGCTGAAGGTGCGCTCTGCATGTTTGTAAAACGACCGCATGATCCGGGACATGTTGATGCCCTTTTTCTCGGCTTCAAGGCTTACAGTGCCGGTGACCGAGGTTTCCAAGGTCACGTCCTGGCCCTGTTTGCGGTGAAACCGGATCGGCAGTCGAAAATTCGATATCCCCACATGCTGGATCTGTTGCTTTGCCCCGCGGATCAGACTGGAGGGGCCGTTCTGTAAATCAGGCAGGCTGGCGCGATATGCCGCATCCACCCCAAACTCGTCAGGATAATCCCTGGACAAGGACGGATAAGACACCGCCGCCAAACTGGGTACAAGACGCATCAGCGCGTGGTCCAGTTGCGTGATTTCCGTCGCCGGAGCGGATTTGGCCCATTGCCGCAAAACCTTAAGCGCCTCGGCGGCCTCTTCACGGTCGGGTGCATTATCCATGTCGCGGGGGTGAATATTCATCGGCTGGGGTTCCTTGGTTGATCGTCCGATTAGATAGACGACTGTAGTACAATTTCCAGTGTAGCCTGATACGTGTGGCATAGCAGTGTGGATCGAAAAAACCCAGCACAAAACCGCCACCTTGCAAGCACTTGCGACCTCGTGCAGCAGGCAAACGCATCTGCGGGCCGTTGAATTCCGCGCGAAACAGGCTGTCGCAATTGGAACAGATCGCCGGACGGGGCGCGATAGCATATGCCAGCACCTGACACGAAGGACATGTGTGATTGCGGAAAGGAAACCGATGAAAAAAATCCTTGATCTGGATCGATTCCCGCTTGATCGTCCGGACAGCACCGAATGGCAGACGCTTGTTGCACAATGCAGGGCCGATCTGGCGCAGCACGGCATGTTCAACCTGGCCGGGTTGATGAAAACACCGTCCGCACAGGGTGTTGTATCCGAGCTTGCCGGTCGGTTCGCGGACGAAGCCTTCCTGCATGAACGCCGCCACAACATCTACTTTCGCAAACTGGACAACCTACCGGACGATCATCCCGCGATGCAGGAGTTTCAAACGTCAAACCGGACGCTCTGCGCGGATCAGATCAGCGGGTCCGCATTGCTGCGGCTGTATGAATGGCCTTACTTTGCGCAGTTTCTGGCGGCAACGATGGGCAAGCCACAGCTTCACATCATGGACGACCCCCTGGCGCGGGTCAATGTCATGTCCTATCAGCAGGGGCAGGCCCTGAACTGGCATTTTGACCGGTCCGAATTCACCACAACCTTGCTTTTGCAAGCCCCTGACGATGGTGGAGAATTCGAATACCGAACAGATCTGCGCACCGACACTGACCCCAACTACGATGGCGTTGCACAACTGCTGCGGCGCGCGGACAGCGCAAGCAGAACCATCACGCTTCGCCCGGGCACACTGAATGTCTTTAAAGGCAAAAACACGGCCCACCGCGTTACGCCGGTCATCGGCACGACGCCGCGCGTCATCGCCGTTTTTTCCTTTTACGAACAACCGGGTGTCACGTTTTCAGAACAGGAACGGATCGGGTTTTACGGGCGGGCCTGACCCATCTGCCTGAAGGCTTCAATCAGGCCCCGAAACGCCGGTCTATGCCTGTGAAACCTCCAGTGCCTGCTGAAGATCAGCCAGCAGATCATCAGCATCCTCTAATCCGATGGACAGACGGATCAGCCCCGGGGTAATGCCCAGCTCGTCTTTCTGATCGTCCGTCAGACGCTGATGGGTGGTGGTTGCCGGGTGTGTCGCTATGGATTTGGCATCGCCCAGATTGTTTGAAATGATTGGGATCGTCATCGCATTCAGAAACGAAAACGCAGCATCCTTGCCGCCTTTTATGTCCAACGACAGAACGGTCCCGCCGTTGCCGCCAAGTTGCGTTTGTACAAGATCGTTCTGCAGATGCGTCTTCAGACCGGGATACAGCGTGCGCTGCAATGCCACGTGACCTTCCAGAGCTTCGGCAATCTGTAGAGCGGTCTGCGCCTGAGCGTTCACCCGCAAGGCAATTGTTTCCAGACCTTTGAGCATGATCCATGCGTTGAACGGGCTTAGCGCACCACCAGTGTGTTTCAGATAAGGCTCGACCGTGCCGCGAATGAAATCGCGCGTGCCGATAATGACACCGCCCAGCGCCCGTCCCTGCCCATCGATGTGCTTGGTGGCCGAATAGATGACAACGTCTGCGCCCTGTTCGATTGCGCGCGAAAAGACGGGGGTGGAAAATACATTGTCGACAATAACAAGCGCGCCGACGTCATGCGCCAGCCGGGCGACCGCGTCAATATCGATCACTTCCAGGGTCGGGTTCGACATGGATTCGAAGAACACCGCCTTGGTATCGGGCCTGATCGCGGCCTGCCATTGCTGCAAGTCTGTTCCGTCAACAAATGTAACATCGACACCGAACCGGGTCAGAATATTCTCGACAATATACAGACATGAACCGAACAGAGCCTTGGCGGAAACAATATGGTCCCCCGCCTTGAGCATCGAGGTCAGCGCCCCGTTGACGGCCGCCATGCCCGAGGCCGTCGCAAATGCGTCCTCGCCCCCTTCCAGCGCCGCGATGCGCTGTTCGAACATGGATACCGTAGGATTGCCGTAACGGGCGTAAATAAACTCGTCCGGACCACATTCCAAAAACCGCGCCTCGGCCTGCTCGGCCGTGTCGTAGACAAACCCCTGAGTCAGGAAAATCGCCTCGCTCACTTCGTTGTACTGACTGCGACGGATACCGCCATGGACGGCTTGGGTGCGTTTGTTCCAGCTCTCGCTCATGTCATTCCTTTCGGCTCCGAACCCCGGAGCGCATCAAAAAAACCCCAAACGCGGTCAAGCGAAAGGGGCCTTTCATCCTGACCTTTTAGCGGTGTTGTTTAGCGTGGCCCGCAATCCGGTAACAAATCGCCACGTGATGACGTTGCATTTACGCCGCGACCGGGCGCGGGTCAAGACCGGGGCGATGCCGGTCACGGTTTCGTAACACCGCCGCACTGTCCCTTGCCGATCCATCGGAAATCCTCATGATCGCACCAACCCGAGGAGACATCATGATCGATCTGTATTTCTGGCCCACACCGAACGGTTGGAAAGTATCCATCGCACTGGAAGAGATGGACCTGCCCTACACAACCCACCTGATCAACATTGGCAAAGGTGACCAGTTCGATCCCGCGTTTCTGGAGATTGCCCCCAACAACCGCATGCCCGCCATCGTCGACCCGGACGGGCCGGATGGCGCGCCAATATCCGTGTTCGAAAGCGGTGCGATCCTGATGTACCTGGCGCGCAAGACCGGGCGGTTTTATGGCACGTCAGAACGTGACCGGATCGCTGTCGAGGAATGGCTGATGTGGCAGATGGGCGGCGTCGGGCCAATGGCCGGACAGGCGCATCACTTTCTGAAATACGCGCCCAACTTGGAACCGCCGCAGGATCTGCCCTATCCCAAAGACCGCTACCGCGCCGAGGTTGCACGGCTCTACGGTGTGTTGGATCGTCGTCTGGCCCAGAATGAATATGTCGCGGGCGATTTTTATTCGATTGCGGATATGTCCATTTGGGGTTGGGCCAGCCTGTGGGAAGGCCAGCAGCAGGTACTGGAAGACAAACCTCACTTTACACGATGGCTGGAAACGGTCAGCGCCCGCCCGGCCGTACAGGGCGGTCGCGCCCTGCATGCTGAACTGCGTGGTGATCACCGGGGCAAACAGGCGCAGAGCGTTTTGTTCAAACGGTGACCGCCGGCGACGGTTTGCGCGTCTACCCTGTCCCGATCAGAGTAAACGCCATCAGCCAGAGGCTGAGCCCAATCCACGTTCCGACAATTGACCAGTACAGAACCGGCCGCTTATGCCGTTCCACCGGTTCAATAAAATCCACACGCCCGGTTTTCAGTGCAGGCCAGGTCCAAACCAGAAACGTTCTTACTTCCTAAACATCTTCTCCTTCTTGATTGGTGTGTGCTTGGTACCGTTCAGTTCATTGTCCTGTGGAGCCGATACTTTCCGTTGCATCTGGC
>JBCCIK010000043.1:0-24858 GCA_039028255.1 Pseudomonadota bacterium
GTTCGACTAGGGTTCATCGCCCACGCGCATGAACGCACCAGCGATGAAGATGTGGTGGGCCGGGATGTCGCGCGCGCCACTTTCGATGCCGAATGGCTGCGCAGTTGGACCTTTGCATCTGGTTTGCGCGCCGATGCGCAGTTTGGCACGTCGATTGATACGTTCAATATCAGGCATGACAGCAATTTCCCGACGCAGGTGACACGCTCGACACCGCGCGCAGCCCTGACACTGCGTTATCCGATGACCCGGCGCGAAAAATCGGGTGCCACACAGTTTCTGGAACCCATCGCACAGGTCGGCTGGACCCACGTGTCCGACACGGATGTTCCGATTGACGAAAGCACCTTTCAGGAATTTGATCAGGGCAATCTGCTGTCGCTTTCACGCTTTCCTGCCGAAGATCGGCGGGAAGACGGCGCAACCGCAGTCATCGGTGTCAACTGGGCCCGGTACGGCGCGCGCGGCTGGCAGGCACTGGCAACCGTAGGACAGGTGTTTCGCGCCGACGCCGATCCGGATTTCACCCTGACATCGGGCTTGCAGGGGACGTCGTCCGACATCCTGCTGGCGGGTCAGTTGAAAACGGCAGATGGCTGGTCGCTGGCCGGGCGCGGCCTGCTCAAAGGCGATTTCAGCTTTGCCAAGGCAGAGCTGCGCGGAGAATGGGCGCAAGAAGGATCGGGCCTGATCGGCAGCTACATCTGGCAAGAGGCCGATCCGGCCGAAAATGCAGGTGACGAAATCTCTGAAATTTGGCTGCGGGGACGCTATCAGGTGGATCAGAACTGGCTGACACGGGCCGAAGCCCGCTATGATCTGAGCGATTCCGAGCCGATCCGTCTTGGGCTTGGTGTCACCTATCAGAATGAGTGCGTGCAGGTTAACATGACCGTCAGACGACGTTTTACTTCAACATCCACTATTGAGCCTTCAACAGAATTCGGGTTTACCCTGTCGCTGACAGGATACGCCATTGAAGGCGGTGACAATTCGTACAAGAGAACATGCAGTTGATTTCTAGTGTCCCAAGTTTTCTTCGTTCCGGCCAGATCGTCCGGGTTCTGGCTGCTGTGGCGTTTTCACTGGCCGGGGTGCAGGCAAACGCGCAAAGCCTGTTTTCACCGGCGATCCGCGTCAATCAGGACATCGTCACCTGGTACGAGCTGGAACAACGGATTCAGTTCCTGAATGCGCTGGGTATTCCCGGCGGATCCGAAGACGAAGTGCGCCAGGAACTGATTGACGACCGGCTGCGTAAACAGGCAATGCAACAGGCCGGCATTGCCGCCGCCCCCGAGGACGTGCAGGCCGGAATCGACGAATTTGCAGCCCGTGGTCGACTGACAACAGATCAGTTCCTGCAATTGCTGGGCAATGAAGGTGTCGATCCTGAAACCGTGCGCGATTTTGTCGCCAACCAGCTTGCATGGCGCGAATATATCAGCGCGCGGTATCTGTCGCAGGCCAATCCGACCGAAGATGAAATCAACCGGGCGCTGGGTCAGTCCGGCGGTGGCGGTTTGCAGGTTTTGCTGTCCGAAATCATTATCCCGGTGAACCCGCAAACGTTGGCACAAACCGAGCTGTTGGCCGAGGAAATAGCAAACCTGCAGGGGGTTGATGCGTTCTCAGCAGCAGCCGCGCAATATTCCGCTGCTGACACGCGGAACAATGGTGGTCGACTGGACTGGTTGAACCTGTCCAACCTGCCACCCGCTCTGCAACCCGTGGTCTTACGTCTCAAGGATGGGGAAATCACCGATCCCGTCTCATTACCCAACGCAATTGCGCTGTTTCAGTTGCGCGGCCTGCGCGAGGTTGCCACCGGTGCGCCCAGCTTTTCAAAGATCGATTACGCCACGTACTACCTGCCCGGTGGACGCAGCGCCGAGACGCTGGCAGCAGCGGCGCGGCTCAAAGAGGAAATTGACACCTGCGACGACCTGTATGGCGTTGCCAAGGATCAGCCGCCAGAGGTGCTTGAACGCGTCGATGCAAGCCCTTCAGAGATTCCACGCGATATCGCCGTCGAACTGGCCAAGCTGGACCCCAACGAGGTGTCCACGACACTGACGCGCAACAATGGCCAGACACTGGTGTTTTTGATGCTGTGCAACAGAACCCGCGATCTGGGCGAAGAAACCACCCGCGCCGATGTGGCGAACGCTCTGACCCAACAGCGGTTGCAGGCCTTCTCTGCCAGCCTTCTGGAACAGCTGCGGGCAGACGCGACCATTATCGAACAATGACGCTGCCCATCGCGCTCAGCTGCGGCGAACCGGCTGGGATAGGTCCGGAAACAGCCGCAGCCGCATGGGCTCAATTGCGCGACACTTGCCCTTTTTTCTACATCGGGGACCAATTCCATCTGCCGCCCGGCACGCGCACGCAGCGGATCACAGACCCGTCCGAGGCACGGGCGATCAGCGCGACCGCTCTGCCTGTGATGCAGCTGGATTTCCCGGCACCAAATGTCCCGGGCAGCCCGGCGGCTGCAAACGCGCCCGCAGTGATAGACGCGATCGAACAGGGGGTCGCGCTGGTGCGCTCTGGCGCGGCATCTGCCTTGTGTACCGCGCCCATACACAAAAAGGCCCTGATCGACGGGGCCGATTTTGCCTATCCCGGACATACCGAATTTCTGGCGGCTTTGGCCGGATGTCGGCGGGTTGTGATGATGCTGGCCAGCGACCAGCTGCGTGTTGTCCCGGCAACAATCCACATTCCTCTGTCGCGCGTCCCGCAGGATCTGACGCCTGAACTGCTGCGCGAGACGATTGCAATAACCGCGGACGGCCTGCGCCGGCAATTCGGACTGCCCCATCCCCGTATCGCGCTGGCCGGTCTGAACCCGCATGCGGGTGAAGGCGGCAAAATGGGGCACGAGGAACTGGACTGGATCGCGCCGCTGGTGGCTGGCCTTGATCCTGAGGGGTACACGGTCACCGGGCCGCACCCCGCTGATACGATGTTCCACGCAGCCGCGCGTGCGCGGTATGATGCGGCCATTGCAATGTATCACGATCAGGCGCTGATCCCGATCAAAACCCTGGATTTCGACCGGGGCGTCAACGTCACGCTGGGCCTGCCGTTTATCCGCACGTCACCCGATCACGGCACCGCGCTGGACATTGCAGGACAAGGCGTCGCAAATCCCACCAGCCTGATCGAGGCGCTCAAGCTTGCGCAGCGCATGTCGCAGGCGCGCTGATGCTTCACCTGGCCGGAAATATCCCCGCCGGAGGCATGAAAATCCCGGCACTGACCCTCAGGCCCCGCACCACGGTACCGGCTGCATGAGCGCCATCGACACCCTTCCCCCGCTGCGCGAAGTGATTGCAACTCATCAGCTTTCGGCCCGCAAGTCACTGGGTCAGAATTTTCTGCTGGATCTGAACCTGACGGCCAAGATTGCCCGTCAGGCAGGGGACCTGACCCGATGCGATGTGCTGGAAATCGGACCGGGTCCCGGCGGGCTGACCCGAGGGCTGCTGTCCGAGGGCGCGCGCAAGGTGGTCGCGGTTGAAAAGGACACCCGCTGTATCGCCGCGCTGAATGACATCGCTGCGGCCTATCCTGGCAGGGTCGAGGTCATCAATGGCGATGCGCTGGAAATCAACCCTCTCGAACACCTGACCCCGCCTATCCGCATCGCCGCAAACCTGCCTTACAATGTGGGAACCGAATTGCTGGTCCGCTGGCTGACCCCGCCTGAATGGCCGCCATTCTGGCAAAGCCTGACCTTGATGTTTCAGCGCGAAGTGGCCGAACGTATCGTGGCGCAGCCGGGCAGCAAAGCCTACGGCCGCCTTGCAATCCTCGCTCAGTGGCGGGCCGACGTACAGATCGCCATGTCCTTGCCGCCGGGTGCCTTTACCCCACCGCCCAAAGTGTCCAGCGCTGTGGTGCACGTGACTGCCCTGCCCGGGCCCCGCTATCCCGCCGACCCGGCCACGTTGTCACGCGTGGTCGCGGCCGCATTCAATCAGCGCCGCAAAATGCTGCGCGCATCGCTTAAAGGCGTCGCGCCGGACATCGAAGACAAACTGCTGCGGGCGGGAATCAAACCAACCGAACGGGCCGAACAGGTACCGATAGAGGCATTCTGCGCCCTCGCCCGGGAATTGAACCCAACTTGAAAACATCGCCTCAAGGCGTTGTTTTCACCCGGTGTCCCTTGAATTGGTGCAGATGATCACGAAAACGTGATATTCGCGTGATTTGATCGATCAGCACGAATATGCAGTGATCAACCCGTTAGGAACCATTTGGTCCATAACGGGAGGACACAACAATGAACCGATATCTAACAGCCGCTCTGTGTGCGATAACCTTGAGTTTTGGCGCACTCACAGCCGAGGCAGGATCAGACGATCCAACCTTGCAGGTCGTGAATTCAACAAGCCGCGGTATCGCCATCGATGGATTTGATCCGGTGGCCTATTTCACCGAAGGCACCGCCACCAAGGGCGACCCTGCCTATCGCGCCAGCCATCAGGGACGCGTGTGGCTGTTCGCATCCGAGGAAAACCGCGATCTGTTTACCGCAGACCCGGTGGCCTATGCCCCGCAGAACAATGGCTGGTGCACCTGGGCCGTTGCGCATGAATACGCTGCGGAATCGGACTTTATCGATGGCTGGTTCATAGATGACGGCAAACTATACATGACCTGGTCCGCCGAAGTGAAAGAAAGGTTTCTGAAAGACAAAGACAACCTTCTGCAACAGTCCGCCACAAACTGGGACAACGTGCACGACGGTCTGAAAGACGGAAGCGGCAAGTTCTTTTCACACGCCATGCGCCCGGAACTGGGGTTTCAGCATCCGCAACAGTTGCCTGAATCCTGATACACCGATAAAACTTGGCATTGCGCCGCCCGGACCTTGCCGGACGGCGTTTTCATGCCGCAGTCGGATCTTATATGGCCAGGCCCAGACAATTCAACGAAACAGACGCCATCGAAGCTGCAATGGTGGTGTTCTGGATACGTGGCTACGCCGGCACCAACCTTCCAGATTTGCTGGACGCCATGTCCCTGACCAGAGGGTCCTTTTACAAAGCATTCGAAGACAAATACACCGTCTACCGCCGGGCGCTGGATCATTACGGCGCCACCCGAATGGACAACGCGCTGTCGGCCTTGACAGACAAAAGCGGCAAACCGCCGCGCGAGCGCCTGATCGAGTTTTTTCAGCGCAGCGAACACCACCCGGCAAAACCCGCACCCAGGATCGGATGTTTTGTCTGTAACACGATGGTGGAAATGGCGCCGTTCGACCCGGAATGCGCGCGTGTTTGCAACGAGATATCCCAGCGCGTTACCGAAGCAATTCAATCGGTTCTGGCAGAAATCTCACCCGAACGCCCTGCGTCGGTCCAGATGCGCAAAGCGTCTGCGCTGCAAAGACTTTACATGGGCGCGCATGCGATGGGCCGCACCGGGTCCGGTTACGGCCAATGGGTCGAGCTGCTGGACGATCTGTTATAGCAGTCTAAAGACTATTCTGCCGCTTCCGGGGCGTCGCCCTTGTCGCCGGGTGCGTCATCCGCCGGGGCAGGTTTTGGCTTGCGCGCGCGTGGTTTACGGGCCGGCTTTTCCTTGCGCGGAGTGTCATCCGACGTTTCCGCTGCGGGTGCCTGCTTGCCTTCGGGCGTATCCACCAGGCCGGATTCGGGTGTCGATGCTTCGGATCCAAAATCCATCACATCGGGCTGAGGCGCTTCGGCCGGATCGGCCTGTCGCGCGGCCTCGCGCTCCTGACGTTCGGCACGTTCACGATCACGCTCTGCCTGACGTTCGCGGTTCTGACGCTCCTGCTCTTCACGGCGCGCTTCCATCTCGCGCTGCGCTTCGCTGAGCAGGCGCAGATAATGTTCGGCATGCTGCTGAAAGTTCTCAGCCGCAACGCGGTCGTTGGACAACTGCGCGTCGCGTGCCAATTGATTGTATTTATCTATGATCTGCTGCGGTGTGCCACGCACCTTGCCCTCGGGGCCCGAGCTGTCAAAAACACGGTTTACAACATTGCCACCGGAAGGACGGTTGCGGTTATTCTTGGCCCGCGAGCGGGATTTGGAAGATCTCATCTTACTATACGTCAGCCTTGTCATTCATTGCCGATCAACCCGTACCTTACGCTGCTCCAAAGGCCTGTCCCGTAACGTGTCATCGACTTTTTTGGGCTTGGCGTCAGGGGTGCGCTGCAACAGCGTGAACCTCTCCGACTAACCCTGAGTAAACATGTCCTGCCCGTGCAGACAAGAGGATTCTGGAAAATTTCACAGCTTTTTTGCAAACGACGGCGTTTTTTGGCCTCAGAACCACGCTTCAGCCTGGCATTTTTGCGCCGATGACACGGTCGCGTCCATCGAGATCAGGAATGACCCGAATGTCGGCCAGACCCGTCGCATCGAACAAGGCCGAAACATAAGCCGCGTGCTTCGGGCCGATTTCAACGAGAATGCGACCACCGGGCATCAGATAATCCGGCACCTGGGCCGCAATGCTGCGATAGGCATTCAGCCCGTCGCCTTCATCGGTCAAGGCCATGCGCGGTTCATGGTGCAGCACTTCGGGTGCCAGATCGCCCATTTCATCCAGCGCTATGTATGGCGGGTTTGCGACAATCAGATCAAATTGACCACGAACGCGCGAGAACCAATCCGACTGCAAAATCTCCGCACGTGCGTCGACCTTGTTGTGCAGCGCATTTGCACTGGCCTGCAAGCACGCGTCTTCGCTTAGATCGACCCCGACGCCAGTTGCGCTGGCGCGTTCGGCCAGCAGGGTGATCAGAATGCAGCCCGATCCGATGCCCAGGTCCAGAACGCGATCAAACGGTTCGCTCAGGGCAGCCTCGATCAGAGCTTCGGTTTCGGGACGAGGATCAAGAACATCGCCGCTGACACGAAACTGACGACCATAGAATTCTCGTTCACCAAGAAGATGTGAGACCGGAATCCGAATGGCCCGAAGCGATATCAGCTGGTCGTAGCGTTCGGCGATATCGGGTGACAGTTCCTCGGGCGCGATCAGAGTGACCCGGCTAGCCTCGATCCGGGCGGCATGTGCCAGTAACACACGTGCGTCCCGCGCAGGATCGTCCACCCCGGCGGCCCGCAATCGTGCCGTGGCCGCAACCATGGCCTGAGCCGCTGTTAGCGCCGCGATCATTGTGCCATCTCCGCCAGCAAGCGTGCCTGATCATCGGCAGTCAGCGCGTCGATCACGTCGTCAAGATCGCCCTGCATCACCTGATCCAGCTTGTACAGGGTCAGATTGATGCGGTGATCGGTCATCCGGCCTTGCGGGAAATTATAGGTTCTGATCCGCTCTGACCGATCGCCTGAACCGACCTGACTGGCCCGGCTTGCCGAACGTTCGCTGTCAATCCGTTGGCGTTCTTGATCGTACAGACGGGTCTTGAGCACCTGCATGGCAATCTCGCGGTTTCGGTGCTGGGATTTTTCGGAACTGGTCACCACGATACCGCTGGGCAGGTGTGTGATCCGAACTGCGGAATCGGTGGTGTTGACGTGCTGTCCACCAGCGCCCGAGCTGCGCATCGTGTCAATGCGGATGTCATTTGCATCGATCTGAATATCAACGTCTTCGGCCTCGGGCAGGACCGCCACTGTTGCTGCCGACGTATGAATGCGCCCGCCACTTTCAGTTTCAGGAACGCGCTGCACCCGGTGCACGCCGGATTCATATTTCATCCGCGCAAAGACATTGTCGCCTTTGATATGAGCCACCACCTCTTTGATGCCGCCCAGATCCGAGGCCTGTTCTTCTATGATATCGAATTGCCAACCGTGCGCTTCTGCATAGCGTTGGTACATGCGCAACAGATCACCTGCAAACAAGGCCGCTTCGTCTCCCCCGGTGCCGGGTCGTATTTCCAGCATGGCCGGGCGCGCATCCGCCTTGTCGCGCGGCAGCAAGGCCAGTTGCAGCGCATGTTCGGCCAGCGGTATGCGCGATTGCAGACCGGGGATTTCCTCTTCGGCCAGTTCCTTCATGTCCGGATCGGCCAGCATCGACTGGGCCTCGGCCAGATCGGCGATCAACTGTTGCCACGCCATGATCTGATCGACCACCGGCTTGAGATCAGAATATTCTTTGGCCAGCGTCGCAATATCGTTTGCCGATGCGCCATCCGCCATGGCCGCTTCGAGGTACTGGAATCGCTGGGTTATCTGTTCAAGGCGTTCTTCGGGGATCATCCGGGCGGTGTCTCTCATCACGTCGCATTGGTCAAGTCCCGTCCATGTGCTAAGTTGGCACACATGAAACGGTTTGTTCTGGTTTTAACCCTGTGCGCCCCACCCGCAATTGCCGACGTCACCGGCCCCAACGGCAAGGTGCAGGACTGTTATTGCACGGATAAAAGCGGCACGCGTATCGAACTGGGCGAGATGATCTGCCTTCAGGTCGATGGGCGCATGTTCACGGCACAGTGTCAGATGTCGCTGAACGTACCCATGTGGCGCGAAGTGCAGGAGGGCTGCCTGTCTTCAGGGCTGCAACGCAGCGAGCCACGCATCAACACGGTTGCGATTTACCCCAAAATCTGAGCGTCCGAACCGCAAACGGGCATGAATGCGCAAGGTGTCGCCGTCCTGCTGTGCAGTTGTGTAATCCGGAAATCCAATCAGCCTGCTGCGGGTCACATACGTAACCAGCCCATCCGATACCGACCCGGCCAGCACCGAGGTGCGCGCGCTGGCCCGGGCAATGCTATCAAGACGTTCGAGACCATCGGGACCAGTATCGACAACACGGATCGCGCCGCCCGCCATATCTGCGTTCATCTCGGCAACCGGCACCACATGCCATCTGGACGGGTCCGAGGGCGCCAGCCGAATATAGGCCCCAAGCAGCACGATCAGACCAACACAAAGCCAAAGCAGCATTTTTTTCATCCCGACCTCACACCTTGCCACGACCATATCCGGATCGACATGCACGACAAGACGCCGGACCGGTTATCGTGACGTCACGCCGGGCAGGATGCACAAGAGTTCGAACAACAGGTTGGCCGCTGTCAGGGCCGTGTTGCCAGACGGATCATAGGGCGGCGAAACCTCGACCAGATCGCAGCCGACCACGTTCAGCCCGCCCAAAGACTGGATCAGTTGCAGCGCCTGCGGCGTGGTCAGCCCGGCAATTTCGGGCGTACCGGTACCCGGTGCAAAGGACGGGTCCAGGCTGTCGATGTCATACGAGATGTAGACCGGGTGCGCGCCGATCTCTTCGCTGATCTGCCGGCCGGTCTGTGTCAGGTTTTGTTGCCACAGTTGCCACGCCGGAAACTGTTTGAACCCCCAGTCTTGCGCCTCGGTAAAGTCGCTGGCGGCGTAGCCTGATCCGCGAATGCCAATCTGAAAGGTCTTGTCCGGGACGATCAGCCCTTCCTCGTAGGCGCGGCGGAAAACGGTGCCGTGGGTTTCCTTTTCGCCAAACATCGCATCGTTCACGTCCGCATGGGCGTCAACATGCACCAGGGCCACCGGGCCATGCCTGGCCGCAATCGCGCGCAGGATGGGCAAGGTGATCGAATGATCACCCCCCATCGCCACCGGCGTCACGTTCTGTGCCAGAATGGCGTCATAGCTTTCCCTGATGATCTTCAGACTGTCCGCCAGCGAGAATGTATTGATCGCCAGATCACCGATATCCGCGATCTGCAGGCTGTCGAAGGGCGCAGCAAACGTGGCCATGTTATAGGGGCGGATCATCGCACTTTCGCTGCGAATCTGTTTTGGCCCGAACCGGGTCCCTGATCGCCACGAGGTGCCGATATCCATCGGAATCCCCAGCACCGCCACATCCAGCCCGGCCAGCGACGCTGCCTGCGGTAGTCGCATAAAGGTGTTGGGCCCAGAAAAACGAGCCAGATCGTTGCCGCTGAGAGGTTGATTGAACTCTGTCATGCGCCTGCGTCTCCCGTCCGGTTCGCTCATCTGTTTGATATCGGAAAGATGGCTAATCAATCGTTAAGCCGGTGCCAGCTTGTTCCATCCCAAAAGGCAGATGATCTGTGTCGCCACATGCGCTCCGGCAATCGCTGTCGCACCGGATGTGTCGTAGGGCGGAGACACCTCGACCACGTCCCCACCCTTGATGTTGATCCCGGCAATATCGCGCAGAATGATCTGCGCCTGGATCGAGCTGAGCCCGCCCCAAACGGGTGTACCAGTGCCGGGGGCAAAGGCCGGGTCCAGCCCGTCGATATCAAAGCTCAGATAGACCGGGCTGTCACCCAGGATGCCCATGATCTTTTGCGCCACGGCAGCCGGGCCGGCTTCATGCACCTCGCGCGCGTCAATGATGTTGACACCCAGCGTGTCTTCGTTCGTCGTCCGTATCCCCACTTGAACCGAGCGCCCGGCATCGACGATGCCGGATTTCACCGCCTTGTAAAACATCGTCCCGTGGTCGACGCGTGACATGTCATCATCGGCCCAAGTGTCTGTATGCGCGTCGAATTGCAGCAACGACATGGGCCCGTATTTCTCGGCATAGGCTTTCAGGATCGGGAAACTGACATAATGGTCCCCGCCTAACGCAACCGAGGCCACGTCGGCCTGCAAAATGGTACGGATGTGATCGGTCAGCGTATCCGGAAAGGCCGGAATATTTGCGTAATCATACGCCACATCGCCATAATCCACGATGGCCAGTTCGCTTAGCGCGTCGAAAGGCCAACCATAAGGCGCATCGGGCGATTGCAGCGTGCTGGCCTCGCGGATGGCACGCGGGCCAAGTCGTGTTCCGGGTCGGTTGGTGACCGCCTGATCGAACGGAACCCCGGTCACCGCAATGTCAACGCCGCCCAGATCCTTTGTATATCGCCGCCGCAGGAACGAGGTTGCCCCCCCAAACGTGTTTTCAAAGGACAGGCCCTTGAGGTCGGATTTGGTAAATGCGGCGTCGACCTGATTTTTTGCGTCTTCCAGTGCCATGTGTTCTCCAGTTCAGCGCAGCGGCTGCGCCGTTTCGACGATGCGCGCAAAAAACGATGCGCCGACCGGCGCGACGTTATCGTTGAAATTGTATTTCGGATGATGAAGGCCCGCGCTGTCACCCTGTCCCAGAAACAGGTATGCCCCCGGACGGGCCTGAAGCATATAGGAAAAATCCTCAGCCCCCATGTCGCGCCCCATGGTATCAACAACACGATCCACGCCCGATACCTCGCGGGCGATGTCAGCGGCAAATGCCGCCTTTTCGGCGTCGTTGACGGTGGCCGGATAGCCCACATGATAATCTACCCTTGCCTCAACCCCGTACGAGGCCGCCTGCCCCGCCACGATCTGATCCATCCGGCCCATGACCATCTGCTGCACGGATGGATCAAAGGTGCGTACGGTGCCGTTCAGATAGGCAGTGTCCGGGATAACGTTGTTGACTGTCCCGGCATGAATCTGCGTCACCGAGATGACCAGATCCTCGACCGCATAGTGGTTGCGGCTGACAATGGTCTGGATCGCCTGCGCAATCCCGCAGGCGGCCATCACCGGATCACTGGTCTGATGCGGCATAGCTGCGTGCCCGCCGACACCCTGAATATGAATCTCAAACGTGTCCACAGCCGCCATGATCGGACCGGGCGAGGTGAAAAACGCCCCCTCCGGGTTGCCCGGATCATTGTGCAGCCCATAGACCTGAGAGATGTCGAACCGGTCCATAATGCCTTCTTCGACCATTACACCGGCACCGCCGCCTTCTTCTTCGGCCGGCTGAAAGATCAGCGCCACACGGCCCGAAAAATTCCGCGTCTCGGCCAGATACCTTGCGGCACCCAGCAACATGGTGGTGTGGCCATCATGACCGCAGGCGTGCATCATACCGGGATTTTTCGAAGCGTACTGCACGCCCGTTTCCTCGGTTATGGGCAACCCATCCATATCGGCGCGCAGACCAATGGTCGGACCTGCGGCCTGACCGTTGATGATCGCAACCATGCCGGTTTTGGCAATCCCCTCGTGCAATTCGTCCACTGCGAACTCGCGCAGTCGCTCGGCCACAAAGGCAGCAGTCTCATGGCACTCGAATTCCAGTTCGGGGATGGTGTGCAGGTGCTGACGCCATTGGGCCATATCAGCAGCAAAGTCGGCAATTCGGTTGACGACGGGCATCTGGGGTGGACTCCTGAACATGACTGCGGGATGGATGCATCTGACACCGGAACGAAAGGGTTCGCAATGGCCGAAAATCCTCTGATCCACGATACGGATGCGGGTATCGAGCGTCTGTTGGAAATCATGCGCCGCCTGCGCGACCCGGACAGCGGTTGTCCCTGGGATATCGAGCAGGATTTTGCCACCATCGCGCCCTATACGATCGAGGAAGCCTATGAGGTCGCCGACGCCATCGAGCGCGAGGCCTATGATGAACTGAAGGGAGAGCTGGGCGATTTACTGTTCCAGTCCGTTTTTCACGCGCAAATGGCTGAGGAAGCTGGCCATTTCACGTTTCAGGATGTGGTGCGCACCATGTCGGACAAGATGGTTGCGCGGCACCCGCATGTGTTCGGCGACGAACCCCGCAACAAGTCCGCAGATCAGCAGACACGTGACTGGGAAACCATCAAAGCGGCCGAGCGCGCAGGCAAGGCACAGCAAGGCGCGCTGGATGGTGTTGCCGCCAATCTGCCTGCCCTGCTGCGGGCCCATAAACTGCAAAAACGCGCCGCGCGCGTTGGGTTCGACTGGCCTGATGCAAGCCATGTACTGGCCAAGATCACCGAAGAGGCCGCCGAACTGGAAGAAGCCCGCGACAATATGGACGCCGACGCGCTAGAGGACGAATTCGGCGATCTGCTGTTCGTGATGGTCAACCTCGGCCGTCATCTGGGGATCGAACCCGAAGCCGCGCTGCGCCGGACTAACGCAAAATTTACCCGTCGCTTCGAACAGGTCGAGGCCCGCCTTGCCGCGCGGGGCAAAACCCCCGTCCAAAGCGATCTGACCGAAATGGATGCGCTTTGGGATGATGTGAAACGGGACGAGCATCGCGCCAATGGCAAACTCCCGCCGGTGAATGCCCGGGCGGACACGTAAAACGGGTGGACAAGCCGGGCGACACTTGCCAGTGTCCGCGCTCTACGACCCCGGGAGACAGCCGATGCCGCCGCGCAAGATCATCATAGACACTGATCCCGGCCAAGATGATGCGGTGGCGATCCTTTTGGCGCTGGCCAGCCCCGATGAGATTGACGTTCTGGGCATCACTGCGGTTGCAGGCAACGTTCCCTTGGATCTGACGGCCAAAAATGCCCGCATCGTATGTGAACTGGCCGGGCATACGCATGTTCCCGTCTACGCGGGCTGCGATCGCCCGCTGACCCGCCCATTGGTGACGGCCGAGCATGTACACGGCAAAACCGGGCTGGACGGCCCTGCGCTGCCTGATCCCAGGATGCCGCTGGCTGACGGCCACGGGGTCGATTTCATCATCGACACCCTGCGCGCACACGAACCCGGAACAGTCACGCTGTGCTCGCTGGGGCCCTTGACCAATATCGCCAGCGCCTTTCTGAAAGCACCCGACATCATCGACCATGTGCAGGAAATAGTGCTGATGGGCGGAGCTTATTTCGAGGTCGGCAACTACACCCCTTCTGCGGAATTCAACATTTATGTCGACCCGGAAGCTGCTGAAATCGTGTTTAAATCAGGAATTCATATTGTTGTGATGCCGTTGGATGTCACCCATGACGCGCTGGTCACCAGGCACCGCAACGACGCGTTTCGGGCGCTCGATTCCAAAATCGGCCATGCTGTTGCAGACTGGATGGGGTTTTTTGAACGTTTCGACACGGAAAAATACGGCTCTGAAGGTGCACCGCTGCATGATCCTTGCGTAACCGCCTACCTGATCCGGCCGGATCTGTTTACAGGCCGACATATCAATGTGCAGATCGAAACGCAGTCTAAACTGACCCTGGGCATGACGGTTGCCGACTGGTGGGGTGTCACGGATCACCCCCCGAATGCCATGTTCATGGGCGAGGTGGACGCAGACGGATTTTTCGACCTTCTGACAGAAAGGCTGGCCCGACTATGAGTGCCGCTCTCAGACTTGCCCGTCCTCAGGATCTGGATCGCCTGCTGGCGCTGGTATCCGCCTTCCATGCCGAATCCGGGATCGCGCAGGACGTCGATCAGACACGAGCCGCGTTGCTGCCGCTGCTTGAGGGGATCCCTCATGGCTGCGTTTACCTGATCGGTCCGGGCCGCGCGCCGCTGGGCTATATTATCCTGACCTTTGGCTGGTCGGTCGAGTTCGGCGGTATGGACGGGTTTGTAGACGAAATCTACATCCGCCCGGCCGTGCGCGGTCGCGGCATTGCAACCGAAGTGCTGCTGGATCTGCCCAAAGCGCTGGCCGAGGCAGGGCTAACCGCCCTGCATCTGGAAGTCGACCGGACCAATGAAACGGCCCAGAGGCTGTATCAGCGTACCGGCTTTAAGCCTCGTGATCGCTATATCCTGATGAGCAAACCGCTTTAGCGGCCGGACATGCGAGGGCATCAGGTCATTTGGACAGGCCACAGGTCTTTTTCATCGTACGCTCCATCTTGAGAAGCTGCCGCTCGACCCGGCGCGGATTTGGCAATTGCATGATTTGGTCGAAAGTGGCGTTTCCACTATACCATGCCTCAATCATCAGAGCCTTGATATCGTCATCCAGCACTGCATCGGCCACATGGTAGGTACAGGTGCAATCCTCAAAGGAAAAAGGTCCGTTCCGCCCTTCTGCCTGCATCTTTTGACATACAGCCTGAGCAGAGGGTTGCGCGCCCAGAACAACCGGAAAGCAGATAAGTGCCCAGGCCAGCGTGGCCCGGAATAAAATGTGCATTGAAATCTCCAGAACAAATAAACCCGGAGATCATATGATCATCGGGTTTTACCTTTTGCAATCAGATTTACGTTAACGCTTCAGGATGGAATCACCCGCGTATTCTGCAACCTCACCCAGCGATTCCTCGATACGAATCAACTGATTGTACTTGGCCAACCGGTCAGATCGCGCCAGGGATCCGGTTTTGATCTGACCACAATTTGTCGCCACCGCCAGATCGGCAATGGTGGCGTCTTCGGTTTCGCCCGAGCGATGCGACATCACGTTCGTGTACCCCGCGCGATGGGCCATATCGACGGCGCGCAGGGTTTCGGTCAGCGATCCGATCTGGTTGACTTTGACCAGCATGGAATTGGCGCAGCCCCGCGCGATCCCCAGCGACAGACGCTCGGGATTGGTGACAAACAGATCGTCGCCCACCAGTTGCACCTTGTCGCCGATGGCATCGGTCAGGGCTGTCCAGCCCTCCCAGTCATCCTCGGACATACCGTCTTCGATGGATATGATCGGATAGTCGTTGGCAAGGGTCGCCAGATACTCGGCGTTTTCCTCGGAACTCAGTGCGATATTCTCGCCCGCAAGAACATATTTTCCGTCCCGATAGTACTCGGTTGCTGCGCAATCCAGCGCCAGATGGATGTCTGCACCCGGTTTATAGCCACCCTTTTCCACGGCCTGCAAAATGAAATCCAATGCCTCGCGGGTTGACGCGATGTTCGGCGCGAACCCACCTTCGTCGCCGACCCCGGTTGCCAGACCTGCCGCAGACAGTTCGCGTTTGAGCGTATGGAACACCTCGGACCCCATGCGCACCGCGTCGCGGATATTCGCGGCCGAGGTCGGCATGATCATGAATTCCTGAATATCGATCGGGTTGTCCGCATGTTCACCCCCGTTGATGATGTTCATCATCGGCACCGGCAGAACACGGGCCGAAGTGCCGCCGACATAGCGGAACAAAGGCTGAGTGGTGAAATCCGCCGCCGCTTTGGCAGTGGCAAGCGACACGCCCAGAATGGCGTTTGCGCCCAGGCGACCCTTGTTGTCGGTCCCGTCCAGCTCGATCATGGTCTGATCAATGGCAACCTGTTCAGTGGCATCAAAGCCGACCAGTTCCTCGGCAATTTCGCCATTCACTGCGGCCACGGCTTCCAGCACGCCCTTGCCCATATAGCGCGCCGCATCGCCGTCGCGCTTTTCCACAGCCTCATACGCACCGGTCGACGCGCCCGATGGGACAGCCGCGCGGCCCATGGTGCCGTCTTCCAGGATCACGTCCACTTCGACTGTGGGATTGCCACGGCTGTCAAGGATTTCGCGCGCATGGATGTCTATGATGGTGCTCATGATACCGGTTCCTAAAATGCCTTCGGTTGCAAGCCTCATACCAGTACGGGCGCGAAAGTAAACCGCTCATGTTATCGCTAACACGTCAGATATCCCCTCAACCAGAGCCCGCGCGTCCTGTCGGATCGCCAAGGATCAGGCGACAACCGCCGCCAGATTGCGGGCCAGACTGCGTTCGCGCAGAAAACTGTACAGCCCGGATCCGATGATCAAGGATGCGCCCAAAAGCGTCATTGCGTCGGGGCGTTCACCAAACACGATCACCCCCGCCAGAATCGAAAACACCAGCCGGGTATACCGAAATGGCGTCACGGCTGAGGCTTCACCGATACGCATGGCCTTGACGATCCCGTAGTAGCCCAGAACCCCGAAAATGACCGCCCCCGTATACGGCCCGACCTGTCCAGGTTGCAGAGGCGCAAATGGCTGCGCCGCAATAATCATCAGTACAACGCCACCCAACACAAGCGCCAAATATGCCTGAAATGAAACCACGGCCGAGGATACGCGCGTATCCAGTCGTCGCGTGATCAGGTCGCGAACGGCCACGCCGATAACTGCGACAACCACAAACAACGAGTCCGGTCGAAACCCCTCCAGCCCAGGGCGGATGATCATGAGAACTCCGATAAAGCCGATGCCGATCGCGCTCCACCTGCGCCATCCGACCTGTTCGCCCAGAAACAAGGCCGCGCCCATTGTCACAACCAATGGCATGGCTTGAAACACCGCCGCCACAATCGACAGGTCGACCAATGACAGAGCGGTGACAAAGGACACCGCCGACACGGTTTCAGCCAGCGCACGCACCAGCAGCAATGGCCGCCAGGCCAGAGCGGCAAGGATCGGCTGGCGGGTCATCACAGCTACAATCAGAAACACGATTGCGCAGGCCAGCCCGAAAACGATCAGGATCTGACCCGAGGGCACAGCGGCCGTCAGATGCTTGATAAACGCATCCTGAAGCGAAAAGGCAGCCATGGCCCCAATGACCAGCAAGATGCCATTTACATTGTTCATGATCGTGTCCGCAGAACCGGGCAGCAACACCGCCTGCCCTGACGCGCAGCAAAATCCGATGTGCGGGTCGATGGCAAGACAAATGACAGCGTCAATGATGAAATCTCTTGCTGACGCCAATTGCGTTTTGTGATGGTTCAGGTGCGTTTTAGTGGAACGCCGTACAGTTCCAGCCGATGACCTTTCAGCTGATAACCCAGCTTTTTCGCAATCTTTTCCTGTAGAACCTCGATTTCCGGATCCACAAATTCAATCACCTCACCGGATTGCATGTCGATCAGGTGATCGTGGTGGTCACGTTCGGCGTCTTCGTAGCGGGCCCGCCCGTCACCAAACTCCAGCCGTTCCAGAATACCGGCCTCTTCGAACAGCTTTACCGTGCGATACACCGTTGCAATCGAAATACCCGAATCCACGGCCGAGGCGCGGGTATACAATTCCTCGACATCCGGATGGTCTGCGCTGTGTTCCAGAACCTGCGCGATGATGCGTCTTTGGCCGGTCATGCGCAGGCCCTTGGCCTCGCAGCGCGCGATGATCGTGTCCGACATGATGCCCCTCAAACCTTGCTCGGATACCTGTCTTAGTATGTCTAAGCTGCCAGCGCCACAGGGATTCGACGCGAAAATGCCTAAGCCATACGCCGCAGATCGGCCCAGACCGGCAGATGATCCGAGGCGATATGGGCCGGGCGATCTTCGTGTACGCCGTGATCAAGCGCTTCGACGCCGTGTCCCAGTGCAATGCGATCCAGCGCACCAAGCGGCTGAGCTGCCGGAAAACTTGGCAACGGCGCAAGAAACCGCATTTCGGGCACAAGGTTGTCCAGAACCGGCTGACGCGACCATTCGTTGAAATCCCCGGCCCAGACCGTGGGCATCGGGTCAAGGCTGGCGTCGCTTTGACGAATATGGGTGATCTGGCGACGGCGCGAGGCAGGCAGCAAACCCAAATGCATACCCACCACGCGCAGCGGCCCGATCGGGGTGTCGAACTCGACCCGGACAGCCCCGCGTGGTTCAAACCCCGGTAAATCCTGATGTCTGCTGTGACGCACGCTGATCTGATCGCCGCGCCAGATCACAGCGTTGCCGTGCCAGCCCAGGCTGCCCGCACCGCCCAGATCGGCAATTTGCCAACCCGCCTCATCCAGCATGAACTGAGGCAGCGCGGCCGGACGGGGCGGTAAACGCTTGTCGGCTTCCTGCAATACCACGATATCGGCGCGCATACGCTCCAGAACCTGAAGAATACGCTGGGGTTGGCGCCGGAAATCCAGACCGACACATTTCTGAATATTGTAGCTGGCCAGACGCAGAGCTGCTGTTTGTTTCATCACATTCCGAACGATCGACAGACTGATACTGCGTATGATCCCGACACCGTCACCCAGCGGATAAAACCTGTCACCCGATGCATGCATCGCCACTTGAACAGGCGTGGCGCTGGCATCGTCGACACGGTCCCCCAAAGGTTTGTGGATAGTATATTTATTCAGTGTACACGAAATTCTGTGGGGTTAAACTGCCCGAAAAAAGGAACCCGGCTTTGGACGTCGACTCGACATTCGCGACCATGATCATTGCTGACATCGCGGGCAGCACGCCGCTTTACAAGGCGGTGGGCGATGATGAGGCGCAACGGCTGATCCAGCTTGAGATAGACCGTCTGCGCACCGTCCTGCTGGAATTCGGCGGGACCCCCGTTGGTCAGAAAGGCGATGATGTCCTCAGCTATTTTGACGCCCCCGGCGCTGCGTTTCAGGCCGCGCTAAAGCTGATCGAACCATCCACGCATACCCCGCTGTCGGTGCATGTCGGTGTGCATTGCGGACCGATTGTGATCGGGGCGCGCGGCATTTACGGCGAGGCCGTCAACATTACCGCCCGTTTCGCCACCGCTGCGAATCCCGGCGAGGCCTGCGTCAGTCAGGGCGTCGCGGCGCTTTTGGCCAACAATCACCGCCAGATGCTGACACCTCTGGGACAGCTGAGCCTGAAAGGTGTGGCGGAACCGCTGACCGCGTACTCCCTGATCCATCCGGAATCGGATTCGATCATGCAAACGCGCCTGCCGCAGAGCTTTGGTCGTTCCGAAGACAACTGGCAGCCGCGCGAGGGCCTGACCCTGATCCTGCGCCACGAAGACAATGTCTGGCGTTGTCTGGGCAACGGGGAATTCAAAATCGGCCGATCGCCCGAATGCGACGTGGTGCTGACACAACCTTGGGTTTCGCGTTTGCACGCAGTTCTCAGCATGAAAGCCGGCAAGCTGATCCTGACCGACCGCAGCACGTCGGGAACCTATGTGAAAACCGCCGCAGGCCGCGAAATTCAGCTAAAGCGCGAATCCGTCATGCTGGCCGATAGCGGGCTGATCTCGCCCACACTGCCCATCGAACACTCCGAAGCCTGCCTGCAATTCGAATTGCTTGGGCGCAATCAGGTGCCGCAGAACGTGGCCTGAACCACTTCGCTTTTGGTTGGTGGCCGGGTCAGGTCAGCATGATCGGGCTGATCGTCATAGGGGCTTGCCAGTACAGCATTCAGACGATGGAACGGGGCATAATCGCCCTGCACGGCGGCCTCGATCATCTGTTCGATGCGATGATTGCGCGGAATGAAAACCGGATTGGCGGCCTGCATGACCGAGGCCGGGTCCTGCTCGTGCATCAGGCGAGTTTTCCAGTCGTCAGACCAGGAATCAAATGCTTCGGGCGACTGGAACTGATCACGCGCATCACCGACAACCAGCGCTCGGAAGGTGTTGGTGAAATCCGCCTGATTTTCCGCCATGCTGGTCAGCAGCCCCGTTATCAGCGCTTCGTCCTCGGTGTGTTCAGAGCTCAGGCCGATCTTGGCGCGAAACCGGGACAGCCAGCACTGATGCACCAGTTCAGGCATGGCGTGCACGATTTCAGTGGCTTCTTCCACCCCCGATTGCGGGTCCTCGAATTGTTGGATCAACGCTGTGGCAAGCTGCGCCAGGTTCCACACGGCGATATCGGGCTGGTTCGCGTACGCATATCGACCCATGCGGTCGATTGAACTGAAAACGGTGCCTGGATGATAGGTGTCCAGGAATGCACAAGGCCCGTAGTCGATCGTCTCGCCAGCGATCGAGGAATTGTCGGTGTTCATCACCCCGTGGATGAACCCCACGCTCATCCACAGTGCGATCAACCGGGCCTGCGCGTCCCGCACCGCGCGCAGCAAACCCATCGGCCCATCAGCGCCGGGATAATGACGGGCAATGGCATAATCCGTGAGCTGACGCAGATTGTCAGTCTGACCTCGCGCCGCAAAAATCTGAAACGTGCCCACTCGCAGGTGGCTTTTGGCCACTCGGGTCAAAACAGCACCGGGCATAGCCCCGTCGCGCAAAACCACCTCGCCCGTTTCAACTGCCGCCAGTGCACGCGTGGTCGGAACTCCAAGCGCATGCATCGCTTCTGAAACCACATATTCACGCAGGACAGGCCCCAGCCACGCCCGGCCGTCACCTTGCCGGGAATAGGGTGTCCGCCCCGACCCCTTCAACTGGATATCGCGCCGAATGCCGTCCGCGCCGACCGTCTCGCCCAGCAGCACCGCGCGCCCGTCCCCAAGCTGGGGGTTAAAGGTGCCGAACTGATGTCCCGCATACAGCTGCGCCAGGGGCTCGGCCCCTTCGGGCACGGTGTTGCCGGCAAATATCTGCGCCATGTCCTGCACGTCGCCCGCCGAAATCCGTAGAATTCGGGCCAGATCCTCGTTAAATGCAATCAAATGCGGCGCTTGGACCGGAACCGGGTCCTGACGCGAATAAAACCCGTCCGACAAACGGGCATAGCTGTTATCAAAGGGGATCGTCAGTGTCATTTCGCCAACATATGGTCTGTGCGCCCGATTGCCATAGCGGATCGCGCCTCAAAATGCATAATCGCACCAAGTACGAGGGCCCAATGACCGCACAACAGATCATCGACCATCTTGCTTTGCAACGCCACCCCGAGGGCGGCTGGTTCCGCGAAACCTGGCGCGCCGAAAATGCCGGGCGCGCCACCGGCACATGCATTTACTTTCTGCTGCAAGCGGGCGAGCGCAGCCACTGGCATCGCGTCGACGCAACCGAAATCTGGCTGTTCCACGCCGGGGCACCGCTTGTCCTGACGCTCAGCCCCACCGACCAGGGCCCGGCCACAGATCATCTGTTGTGCCCTGATCTGGCACGTGGTGCACCCCAGATCATTGTCCCCGAAAACCATTGGCAGGCTGCCCGCAGCACCGGGGAATTCACGCTGGTCAGTTGCACGGTATCCCCCGGTTTCCAGTTTCAGGGATTCGAACTGGCCGCACCCGATTTCGACATTCCCCGCGCCGAGCGTCAGGCACGCGAATCCGACATATAGTCAAAGGGCCACAGGCGCCCCTTCATGCTCCAGCTCAGACCGAAGGCAACCAGTGCCAGCGCCTCGAACCAAAACGTCAGGTCCAACGCGTTCCACCCCGCCAGCAGGCCGGCATCATTGTTCACAATCACGGTTTTCAGAAACAGCGCAACAATCGCCAACAGGATCAGCAGGCCGAAGATCAGGTACCAGAAATTGCGCCGATCCTTGCTGGCAGCAAGGGCGTTTACGCCTTTAGCATCCTGATGGACCGCCGCTTTGGATTGCGGGCGCCGAAACACGATTAACGAGAAATAGGCCAAGACCAGAAACATGCCGCCCGCCGAGATAAAATGCAGGTTCTCAAGAAAGCCGCTGGTCACATTGGTTCCGGCCCAGAAATCAAATGCCACGTTTCCGGTCACCGGATTGACATCCGTCGCATGACCGCCCTGCGCGTCAGTCAGAAAAACGCGCGCAATGCTGCCGTCAAAGGATTCGCAGCCTGTGCCCTTTGTCGGAAAAAAGGCCACGCCAAAGGCACACAGCCCGGCAAATCGCGCCAGCCAGATATCAAGCGGTCGATGACCCAGATATCCGTCAACCCGCCCGGTCGTACCGGTCTTGTGGTCGGGAAGCCGGTAGAAAAACAGCATCAGCACCCCGATAAAGCTAAGCGCCCCAACCAGAAGATCGCCGCCCAGACGGCTGTAATAATAGTGACTGATCGAATCGATGTCCGGGCAGGCCCGGCCTATCCAGCCTGCCAGCAGCAAGGCAAAAGGCAAACCCAGGGCAACAACGCCCACCCCCTTGTTGACAGCCCTCAGGCTGACCTTAAAGGGCAGTCCTGCATCCTTGTCATGTTCCAAAGATTGAAATTCCTGATCAGAAATCATCTGTCTTCCTCCTGAAAAATCAAAATATTTTCAAAATATCGCCAGATCGCGCGCCACCACCTGTCTTGCCAAACCGATGCCGCGCTGTCAGCTTGCCGGAATGGACCATCGCACGCTGATCGCCTCAATACCGGCCGGAACCAAGAACGCCCTGCAAATCCGCTCGGATACAGCAGGGCTCGGTCATCTGGCTGCGTACTTGACAACCCTGAGTGTAACCTCAGCTGGTATTGTCGCGCAAATCCCGTTCTGGCCGGTTCTGATGCTGCCGCAGGGCATTCTGCTGGTGTTTCTGTTCACCCTCAGTCACGAATGTACGCACAAGACACCGTTTCGCAGCCCCTGGTTGAACGAAGCCGTCGGGCATCTGGTGTCGGTCCCGATTGCGCTGCCTTTCACATGGTTTCGCTACTTTCACCTGGCCCACCACAAATGGACAAATGATCCGGATAAAGATCCCGAACTTGCGGGAAAACCCCGCCCGGACAGCTGGAGCAGTCTGCTGATCTATCTCAGCGGCATCCCCTACTGGACCGGGATGGCACGGGTTCTCGTACAGAACGCGCGCGGCCGGACATACGCCCCCTATGTGCCAACCCGACAACACAAGGCGGTGCGGACCGAGGCGCGCGTGCTGCTGTTGCTGTATGCCCTTGCAGCACTCAGCTTCACGGTTTCGCCCGTCCTGTTCTGGCTCTGGCTCGTGCCGGTGGTGATCGGTCAACCCGCGCTACGGCTCTATCTACTGGCGGAACACGGGCTATGCCCGGCCGTTGCCAACATGCTGGAAAACTCGCGCACCACATTTACCAACCGGGCGATCCGGTTTCTGGCGTGGAACATGCCGTATCACGCTGAACACCACGCCTTTCCAAACGTCCCGTTCCATAAATTGCCCGCCCTGCATGCGTGGACGCGCTCTTACCTGAAATCCACATCGGACGGGTATTCCGGTTTCAGCGTTGCCTATGCAAACAGTCTCGGACACTACGGTCACAACCCATCAACCCCGCGGCGCCGGCGCATGATCAGAGGATGGGTCAAAACGCGGGACCGGCGGACCAACAGCACGGAATGAACCGGGTCCGCCTCTTCATCTGGCCAAAAATATCCCGGGGGAATCGCGCCACGGGCGCGATGGGGGCAGAGCCCCCGATCTGCCGGCTACAACCAGCGCCACACTTAATCGATGGCATAAACCTGCCTACTTGCCACTTCGGCTTTTGATTATCGCACTCAGCAGCGGAACCAGCAATGCCGGCAAAGAGCCCAGCGGGTTGGCACCAAAACTCTTGACCGCCTGAACCACCTCGCGGGCTTCCGATGCCATATCCTCCAACTCGTCCTCGATGTCCGCAATCGCCATATCGCGAACCTCAACCGCCGGGGCAATTTCCCGCTCGACATTGGTGGCGCGGGCCACAAGCACCAGACACCCGGCCAATATCAGGTTGCCGCAAGCCAACACCGCAGCAGAGGCAGCCGGGGACAGCCACGATGTCAGGGTAAGAAAGACGGCGACATTCAACGATACAAGGCCCGCAAGACCTGCCAGTGCCGCAAGACCCATCAAAACGGTCTGGTGCTGCACCACGGCAAACCGTCGCCGTGCAATCAGGCGTTCGGTGCGATAGATCGTGACGATATTTCTGCTAAGCCTGCTCATATCCGCGTCCTACCCCCGAGCCCGTCCAACCACATAGCCAAGCGAAAAGGCGATCAGCAGCGCCGTGATCGGATAATCCTTCTGCAACCGTCCAAATTCTTCGACGACCTCTTCCCCCATCGCTTCGGCCTTTGACAGATCGATGCCGTGCTCTTCCAGCAGCCGCCTGATTTCATCAGTTGTTTTCAAAGGCTGGCTGGCCGCCGCATCGTGGCGATCCTCCGCCGCCTCTTCCAATTGCGCATTCCGGGCACGCAATTGTTCCAGTTCGACTTCCAGTTCCGCTTTTGTGGCCATCAACACATATCCTCGCTGAAATTGGTTCTGCCCAGCGTTGCACAGCACAGCGCGCATTTGAACCATTGCAACCGTAGAAAAACAGCCGACCGGATCAGTCAGCGCGTGCGGCCCATGTCAACCTGGCTGACAATGCCACCCCCGACCAGAGCCTGCACGCCGGTTGTACCAGGACATGAGGTTGGCAGGCCGCGCGACACGCGGACTGCCAGGTAGGCAAATGCCTGCGCTTCCAGCATGTCCCCGTCCAGACCCACGCTTTCAAGGTCACTTGGTTCACCATAAAAAGTCCTAACTAGCTTCATTGACTCATCCAAGATCAGATTATTTTTTTACCGTAATTGGGCGCATTTCAACATAAATGAAACATGGTATTTCAA
>JBCCIK010000044.1:0-24499 GCA_039028255.1 Pseudomonadota bacterium
CAGCGCGGTGGCTCGGTCGCCGACGGCGGCACGGTCCGCACCGCCCCGATCACCACCCTGCGGGCCGCAGCGGAGTTCGTCGGCGGCGAGATCGACACCGAGACCGCGGCCGAGCACGACTCGCCGCCGGTGGGTGACATCGACGCCCCGCTCGTGGTCGATCCGGCCGCCTCGGTCTTCCTCGGCCACTGGTTCGGGCTCGGCTTCGCCGCACTCGAAGCCGTTCGGGGCGATGCCGGCTCGGCCGACCCGAGCCGACCGCAGCTCTGGCCCGGCCACTTCGACCCGGCCATCGAGGTCGGCGACGAGGACCATCGAGGCAGCTACGGGGCCTCGCCAGGCGACGCCGGCGTCGACGAGCCCTACCTCTATCTCAGCGTCTGGTGGCCGGACCGGGTCGGACTGGCGGGCGACGATCTCGACCGTGACCTCTGGAACGCGCCGTCGTTCACCGGTGCCGTGCTCCGCCTGTCGGACTTCCCGGCCGACGAGGACCCGGTCGACGTGGCCACGCGATTCTGGTTCGAGCATCGCGACGCCCTGCATCGGGGCTGACCACCAACCGCGGGCCGGCGACCCTCCAGCCGTCCAGCCCTACAGGTCACCGCTGAGGAGGCCGATCACCCGGGGACGAATGCCGTCGTCGCAGGGGTGCAGCCATGCCAGCCATGCGGTGTCCCACATGACCGACACCCAGCACCCTCTGGTGCCACATGGGTCAGCCTGCATCACGGCGGCGGAGTTGGCATGGGCTTTAGCCAGCATGCGGGTGTTGTGATATGCGCTGACGGAACCGACGCGGCGGCCAAACGGCTGGAGCGGGTGCTGTGGAACGACCCGGCCTCGGGTGTATGGCGGCACGCGGATGCCGGATATCAAAGCGCACGTGACTGCGCCCGCGAACACGGTCTGCGCCTGCCCGGCATTCTGGGCTGATGTGCCCGCACCTGCGCGTCCAGGTTTCGTTCTCGCGGCAATTTTGTGACGGAACGGTGCGATCACCCGTTGCGTTCCCGCCAACCTGACGCCACGGTGGCTGAGGACGCCCTGGCGCGGTAAATATGCGCCATGTGCAATATCGGGGAGAATTCAGGGTGAAGGCACCTTTGACATTTGAACATCTCAAGACGCAGGTTGCGGCGGGTGATGTCGACACGGTTCTGGTGTGCATGGTGGACATGCAGGGCCGCCTGATGGGCAAGCGGTTTCACGCGGGTCACTTTGTGGACGGGGCATGGCAGGAAACCCATTGCTGCAATTACCTGCTGGCGACCGATCTGGAGATGGGCACACCGGACGGATATGCCGCGACCAGTTGGGAAGGTGGCTACGGCGATTACGTGATGAAACCCGATCTTGAGACGTTGCGCCCTGTGCCCTGGCTTGAAGGTACGGTCATGGTGATGTGTGACGTGCTGGATCATCACACGCATCAGGATGTGCCGCACGCGCCGCGCTCGGTTCTGAAACGGCAGGTCGAACGCCTGAATGCCATGGGCTATGACGCAATGTTCGCTACTGAGCTTGAGTTTTTTCTGTTTGAAAAGAGCTTTGATCAAATTCAGAAGGACGGGTTTCGCGATCTGACGCCGATCTCGGGCTATAACGAGGACTATCACATCCTGCAAACGACCAAGGAAGAACACGTGATGCGGCCGATCCGCAATCATTTGTGGGATGCCGGCATACCGATCGAGAATTCGAAGGGCGAGGCCGAAACAGGTCAGGAAGAGCTGAACATAAAATACGCACCGGTCATGCAGACGGCGGAATACCATTCGATTGCCAAAAACGCGGTAAAGGAAATTGCCTGGCAGCATGGCCATGCGGCGACGTTCCTGCCGAAATGGCATCACGACAAGGTTGGCAGTTCATCCCATGTGCATCAGTCGCTGTGGTCGGATGGTACGTCTGCGTTTTTTGATGCGTCCGACAAGCTGGGCATGTCGGCGGTGATGAAAAGCTACATGGCGGGTTTGTTGAAGTATGCGCCGGACTACACCTGTTTCATGGCGCCCTACATCAACAGCTATAAACGTTTTGTCCGAGGTACATTTGCCCCGACGCGGGTGATTTGGTCGGTGGACAACCGGACGGCGGGCTTTCGTTTATGCGGTGACGGGACCAGCGCAGTGCGGGTGGAATGCCGGATACCGGGTTCGGACATGAACCCGTATCTGGTAATGTCGGCCATGCTGGCGGCCGGGATTGCAGGAATGGAGGAGGGTCTGGAATTACCGCCGGCGGCCACGGGCGACGTCTATCAGGGTGATACGGCAATGATTCCGCGCAACCTTGCGGCTGCCAGGGATGCGTTGCTTGGTTCGGCCATGTTGCGCGCTGCCATGGGGGATGCGGTAATCGATCACTATGCGCGTGCGGCGGAGGTTGAGCTCGAAGAGTTCGACCGCGTTGTAACGGACTGGGAAGTGGCCCGGGGTTTCGAAAGAGCGTGACAGTGGCGCAGGCTGGGGGCTCTGCCCCCAGACCCCCGGGATATTTTGGGCCAGATGAAGCAGGGATCCCGAGTGCCGCAGCAATGTCGTGTGAGGCGGGAAACCGGGACAGAACAGATGATTTGTGCGCGGTCAGTGCAGGTTGAATTGACAAAAGGGAAAGACGACGTGACGCTTGTTGGAAACTGGTCATATCCGACCGCAATCAGGTTTGGGGCAGGGCGTATCCAAGAACTGCCGGACGCCTGCGTATCTGCCGGTATCAAAAATCCCCTGCTGGTGACTGACAAAGGGCTAAGCGACCTACCGATCACCGCGGCAACACTGGAAATCATGGAAGCCGCCGGACTGGGACGAGGCCTGTTCAGCGATGTGGATCCCAACCCGAACGAAAAGAACCTTGATGCCGGGGTTGCGGCCTACAAAGCGGGGGGGCATGACGGGGTGATTGCCTTTGGGGGCGGCTCGGGCCTGGATTTGGGCAAGATGGTCGCTTTTATGGCTGGTCAGACCCGCCCGGTCTGGGATTTTGAGGATATCGGCGATTGGTGGACGCGCGCTGATGCGCAGGCGATTGCACCTGTCATCGCGGTGCCGACCACGGCCGGGACGGGCTCTGAGGTGGGTCGCGCAAGCGTCATCACCAATTCCGAAACTCACATCAAGAAGATCATTTTTCATCCCAAGGTGCTGCCGACCGTGGTGATCTGTGATCCGGAACTGACTGTGGGGATGCCCAAATTCATTACAGCGGGCACCGGACTGGACGCGTTTGCCCATTGTGTCGAGGCGTATTCCAGCCCGCATTATCACCCCATGAGCCAGGGCATAGCGTTAGAGGGGATGCGATTGGTTAAGGATTTTCTGCCGCGCGCCTATGCTGATGGAACAGATATCGACGCCCGGGCTCAGATGATGAGCGCGGCAGCGATGGGAGCGACCGCCTTTCAGAAAGGTCTGGGCGCGATTCATGCCATGAGCCATCCCATCGGCGCCGTGTTCAACACCCATCACGGCACCACCAATGCGGTCTGTATGCCGGCGGTGCTGGCCTTCAACGCCCCGGCAATTGCTGATCGGTTCGGGCCGGCGGCGGCGTATCTGGGCATTGATGGCGGGTTCGACGGGTTTTGTGAGTTTGTGCAAAACCTTAATGACTCGCTGGGCATTCCACGCACGCTTTCCGACCTGGGTGTGACCGAAGCGTCGATACCGCATCTGGTCGAAGGTGCGATCATTGATCCGTCTTGCGGGGGCAATCCGATTGAATTGACCAAAGAAAACCTGACGCAGTTGTTCAAAGCCGCGCTGTAAATTTGCGGCCCCGGCGGATTTTATAGCCGGGCCGTCTGTTTGACCCGGTTATTCCGCTGCGATGGCGGTTTGGCCGATGTCTGATTTTGTCATCGGGACCCATTCAAGATCCTTGGTATACCGCCATGCCAGATCGCCGTTTTCGTCCATGGCAATCAGGTGCAGCCAGCGATTGTCGAACAGGTCCTTTACGCTTTGATGTCGTTTGAGGATGTCATTCATTGCGTCGCGAGGCGCTTCGATGATCACGGATAGGCGCAGCGGATCATGCTGATAGGCCTGACCATCGTGAACCGATTGCCAGGGCAGACCGGGGCGCAGGGCGCCGCCATTGCCTTCGACCACACCGATACCGCCAACCACGTTATGCAGCAGCTTGTTGCCCCCACCGAACAGGCTCGGCGCAACGGTTGAGCCGTAATATTGCAGGCTGATCCAGCTGGCGACAACAACTGGTGCGGTCATGATCAGTTCCAACACGCCAAAGCCGTCATCAGCGCGCCAGTCGTAACTGTGCAGGAAAGACTGGCCTGACAGGCCGGTGCCGTCGGTAGCCGACCGAGGTGCAGCGATGAAAGCCCGGCATCCGGCCAGACCCCATTCGGGCCGCAACTCTGCCCAGTCGACAGCACGTCTGGCGATGTCATCGGCGCCCTTTACACGCGGCAGCCGGGTGGCACGCTCGCTCCGGGCCAGTTGTCCGGCCGCGTTCAGCCAGGTCTTGAGCTGCGCGATGCTTTCGGCCCATTGTCCGCTTGGCTGGTCCTGGTCGAACACCGATACCTTGTCCGTTGTGGTGTGGTGCATGGCCGCCAGAAACAGCGTGTCCGACGGAATGTAGATACCGTCCTTGCGCAACCCGTCGCGTACATCCGTATCGTTCAGCAGTCCGGCCAGCAGACGCGCGCTGACGTCACCGGCGTGACCGCCACAGGCACCGCATTGCAGCGCGCTTTCATGTGGATTGTTGGTCACATCTGCGCCATGCCCAGCCAGCATGACGATGCGGCCAAAATTGTCAGTTAACGACATGGCGCCCAGAATGGCCTTGGCTGATGCGATCCGCGCGGGCAGGTCAATTGACTGATCCAGCCGGGGCGCCGGATCGAATTTTGCCCCGGTCGTGCCCTTTGCCAGTGCATCACGCAGCAGTTTCCCTGCATAAACGGGGCCTGTGGCTTCGACAAAGGCAAACGAGGACACAGCGGCCAGCTTGAACCGGCCCCAGGCGCGTTTGGCCCGCGCGGTATAGCGCCGGTTCAGATCGCAGGTTTTGCTTTCAGCCGTATGTGAGCAGACACTGGGGTTCAGCAGGACAGGACCCCGCAACTCGGTCACGTCCGATCCGGCCCCCTTGTGCGCACTGGCGAGGCCAAAGAAACCGGCAAACCCGATGGTTTCAATTCCCGTGTCTTGCGCCTCGAGCGCGCGGCGAAAAACTTCGGAGCGGACGTCGATGCAGAACGCAGCCTGCACCATCGGGCGGCCTTTGACCTTGCGCGGCTGCCGTTTGGCAAGCGTCTGGGCCAGCGTGCGTTGCTGTGCCCGCTCGGCGGCGTCTTGCAGCACTGCGTCTATGACCAGATCACGGGTTGGCGTGATCGGGGCTTGGTGCTGCGCGATCGTGTCAGCCCAGCGGTCGGCAATCTGGTCACGATAGAGATCAAACAGTGCTTCTTCGAACACCATGCGAATGGCCAGAAGTTCGGTTGTGGTGGTGTCTGTCTGACCTTCCAGTTCTGCCTGCCACAGCAGGCACCGCGCATATTGCGCCCATCCCCCCAGCGTCATCAGCCAGCGATGGAAAACGGTTCCTGCGGCCTCGGGCGTGACGCCAAGCGCTTCGGACGCGCGGCCAATCGCCCGCCATTGCGAACTGTTGGTGCCGGCGACAAAGGCGCCGAACCCCTTCAGGCCGTGGATTTCCAATGTCAGATCGCGCGAGGCGAATTCGCGCCAGGCGCTGTAGGCACCGCCCGTGCGGTTGGGTTGCCACAACGCCTGACCCTGATCAAAATGGCTGGCAGCCCAGGCACCGATCCGTTCATCGATCAGACCGGGCCAGTCGATACCCGAAACCTCGGCGGCCAGTTCGGCGACCGTGGGCAGCGGCGACAGGTCTGCAGTCGCGGTTGTCAGCGCGGCTTTGACATCCGCAACAGATGGAGCGTCAAACCGGCTTTCGACGTCGCTCAGAGCCGCGAGCAGATCGGCCTCGGTCATTTCACCAGAGGTCAGCTTTGCAGCAAAAGCAGCGCGGTCCGGTATGATCCGCGTGCCTGCAACCCGGGCCAGCCGGGCGGCGGTCACGGCCAGTGTTTCGTTGGTCTGTCCAAGGAAGGGGTTTACCGCAACATTTGCTGACAATGGAAACAGCGGTGGTATTTGGCGGACTGCGTCATTGGCAAATGCGACCAGTTCCAGCATGGCTGCGGGATAGCTTTCGTGCTTCATATACATCTCGGGAATCCCTTTCACACGGTCTGGCGCCTGGACCACCCATCCAGTAGCCGATCAAAGATTGCGTTGGCGTACAGGCCGTTGGACAAGTGCACCCGGATGCCAGCCGCCGCCGGGTGCGAAGCCCAGAGCGGGAAGGTGGATTGTGCCAGCGCAACCGCGCCAAAGCTGATCAGCGCCAGAATGATCAGCGCCCATTCCAGCGGTCCCGGTGCCGGGGTTGCGGGCAGGGTGCCTGCGGTGAGGTATTGCGCCACGCTCTGCAAGACGAAATAGCTGACCGAAGTGACGCTGGCGTAGATCACCGTGCGACGGGTCAACGCTCCGGGCGCTGCATCGGCAAAGCCCTGCGCCAGCAAGTAGGCGACGCCGAAGATCAGGATCACACCAAGCGCGATGGCCTGGATCGACTTGCCGTCGATGCCGAATATTGCGGCAACGGCAGCATAGATCAGAATACCGGTGGCAAAAGCCAGCAGGACGTTGCGTGCACTTGGTACGGCAACCGGGCCTGGCCGGCGAATCGCGGCCACGTTCCGGACAGCCTCACCCGCACTGAGAAACGCATGCGCCTTGTACAACGAATGTGCCACGATGTGCAGCAATGCCAGCGGGAACAGAGCCAGGCCGCATTGCATGATCATAAATGCCATCTGTGCGATGGTGGACCACGCAAGCGAGGTTTTGACCGCAGGTTGTGTCAACATCACCAGACCGCCAAACAATGCCGTGAACCCGCCCAGCATGACCAGCAGGGCCATGATGCCCGGCGCCACCAGCATCACATCGGCACACCGGATCAGCAGGAAACCACCGGCATTGATGACACCCGCATGCAGCAGGGCCGAGACGGGGGTCGGGGCCTCCATCACCTCGGTCAGCCAGCCGTGGATCGGGAACTGGGCCGAGGCCATAATGGCGGCCAGTGCAATCAGCAGGGCCGCGATGATAGTTGGTGCATCGGGCTGAACCGCTGACAGGATCGTTGCAATATCGCTGGTGCCGTAATTGGCAATCAACAGCACGACAGCCGCCGCCAGAGCCGCTTCGCTGATCCGGGCGACAACGGCTTTTTTGCGCGCGGCCCGCTGTGCCGTGGTGCGGTTGGGGTAAAACAAAAGCAACTGGTGCAGCAAAAGACTGGTAGCGATCCACGCGGCCAGCAACTGGATCAGGTTACCAGACATAACCAGCAGTAGAACGGCGGCCAGTGTAGCGCACATCCATCCGGTGAACGCACCCTGCCGCGCCTCGCCATCCAGATAGGTGGCCGAATAGCGCAGCACGATCCAGCCGATAAAGCTGACCAGGACCAGCATGATGGCGTTAACTGCGTCCAGATGCACGGACAGTCCAACACCCCACACACCAATCAGAGCGGACGTGCCGCCGCCCAACACTATGAGTATCAAAGCTGACATCACAGCAATGACAAACGCGCCGAGGGCGGCCCATTCCGCCAGTTGCGGCACCTTGCCCGGCCGCAGGCCAGGGTGCCGGCCAGCATAACAGGCCGACGCCAGCAGGATCAGCGGGCTCAGCAGAGGAAGAAACAGATGGTACATGATGCGTGTCCCTTGTGCCATCGGGCTGCAACACCCGTTGCCAAGGACATAAGACGTCAGTTGAATTATGAAAAATTCATTGTTTTAAGTTTATCGTTCACTTAAATAGAACAATATGCCACTCAACTATCATCACCTCAGATACTTCTGGGCCGTCGCCCATGACGGGAACCTGACACGAACAGCCCAACGGCTGAATCTGTCTCAATCCGCCTTGTCCGTGCAGATCAGAGAACTGGAAGACCGATTGGGCCATCCGCTGTTCGAACGTCGCGGGCGCAAGCTTCATCTGACCGAGGCCGGGCATATCGCTCTGGATCATGCGGATGCGATTTTTGCGACAGGTCAGCAACTTGTGGCGACTTTGCAGGACGCTGGCACTGCGCGGCAAGCGCTGCGGGTTGGTGCACAGGCGACGCTGTCGCGCAATTTTCAGATTGGCTTTCTGCGGCCCATTCTGGCACGCAGCGATGTCGAGGTGATCCTGCGATCCGGCAGCCCGAGCGAATTGCTTGAAGGTCTCGAAACGCTCAATTTCGATCTGGTTCTGATGAATCACGAACCGGCCAGTGACAATCTGACCAACTTTGAAACCCACCATCTGGCTGAACAGGCCGTCAGCATTGTCGGAACGCCAACTCGGTTGGATCCGACGCGATCAATCCGGTCATTGCTGCAAGAACAGCCCTTTATCCTGCCGACCAGCAACAACAGTGTGCGGACCGCGTTTGATGCCATGGCCAGCCGCATGTCCGTGCGCCCGCAGATCGCCGCCGAGGTGGACGATATGGCGATGATGCGAGTATTGGCACGTGAAGACATCGGGCTGGCTTTGGTCGCCCCGATCGTGGTCCAGGATGAGCTGTCGTCGGGCCGATTGGTCGAAGCACAGGACCATCCGCGTATCAAAGAGAATTTTCACGCGATTACGTTCCGTCGGCGCTTTCCCAACCCGTTGGTCCAGAACCTGCTGGAAACCAGTACCGGTGCCTGAGATCAGGGGCTGATCCGGCTTTTATCGGGTGGCACATCCGTGGTTCGTCCCTTAACGCTTTAACGCGCGCGCGACGACCGGAACAGATACAAAAACACAAACACGGACCCGATCGAGGTTGTCACGATACCAACCGGCAGTTCTTGCGGGGCCAGTAGCAGCCGAGACACGATATCCGACAAGGTCAGCAGCATTGCACCGACGATGGCTGACGCCACAAGCAGGTTGCGGTGCAGCGTCCCGGCAATTCCACGGGCAATATGCGGTACCATCAGACCAACAAACCCGATGACACCGGCCACCGAGACAAAGGTGGCCGTTGCCAGCGCTGCCACAAAAAACATACGAAACCGCAGGCCCTTGACCGGAATACCCAATGTTGCCGCCGTGACGTCCCCTGTCAGCAGCGCATCAAGCCATCGGCTACGATACAGCGCATATACCAGAATCAGCGCCAGCCCGATCAGCACCAGCGGAAACGTCTCCCACCGGGCCAGACCCAGACCGCCCAGCATCCAGAATATCACGGAATGGGCGGCGCGGCTGTCGCCTGCAAAAATAAGATAGTTGGTGATGGCCGAAAACAGGAATGACACGGCCAGACCGGCCAGGATCAGTTTTTCCGGAGTGCTGGTGCGCAGGGTCTGCACCAAAGCCAGAACGATGCCGGATGCAACCAGACCACCGCAGAACGCCGCCAGCGGCAGGGTCCAGATGCCCAGCACATCGCCGGTAACGGTTATGACAAATACGGCACCCGCCGCCGCACCCGACGACAGGCCAAACAGAAACGGATCTGCCAGATCATTTCGCGTTGCTGTTTGCAGCACCACACCAACTACACCCAGACCCGCCCCGATGATCGCAGCGAACAGGGCGCGTGGCAGCCGCAGATCGAACACGATGCGGTGCAGGGGTGACATCTCGCCTTCGGTCAGGCCGGTGCCCAGCCCTATTGCGGCAAATACGTCCCTGATGGGGATGGGTGTTGTGCCGTAAATGGTTGAAAGTAGCAAAAGGGCGGTCAGAACGACCGCCCCAAGCAAAAGCAAACGGCCCAGATGGACCATGTTAGTTGATCTCCGGATGCATCGCTTGCACCATCTTTTCAATCGCTTCGATATTTGCGGGTCCGGGTGTCAGTTCTTCGTACCGCAAGCCAATCCAGCGTTCGTTCTTGACCGCGTCGGTTTGCGACATCACCGGATGCTCTTGCAGGAACTTGAACGTATCCTCAGCCCCGTTGCCGGTTTGGTAATCCAGCAGCACCAGAAACTCCGGGTTTGAGGCCGCGACGGCTTCCCACGATGTGCGGCCCCAGCTTGTGTCCAGATCATGGGTCACATTTTCGCCGCCCGCGGCCGAGATCATCGCATCAGGTATGGCAAATTTACCTGCGGTAAACGGTGCATCGGCGGGCCCGTCCAGCAGAAAGACGCGGGGTTTCGCAAGATCGGCGGTTTTGGCCTGGATAGCGGACAACTGACCTTTCCAGCCGTCTACCAGTGACTGCGCCTTGTCTTCGACATGCATGACCTTGCCCAGTCGCAGCACGTCGTCGAACAGAAGATTCATCGTGGCCTCGGGGCGGTCCTTGTTCAAGTGCACACAGCTTTCGGTCAGAACCATGGTCTTGATACCGAACGGTTCCAGCGTGTCCGGGGTGACATCACCGCCGGGTTGCATTCCATAATACCAGCCCGCAAAAAACAGATCGGGTTCAACCGCAACCAGATTTTCAACTGTGGGATATTTCGGAGCCAGCTCGGGAATGTCGCCGCGCAGGGCATCAAAGTCCGGGCTGGTCTTGTACCATCCGGTGATGCCGGTCAGACCAACGATCTTGTCCTGCAAGCCAAGTGCAAAGGCCATGTCGGTCATATTCATGTCATGCACGACAAGCCGTTCGGGCGCAGTATCGAAAACCAGCGGTTCGCCGCAATTGTCGACGGTCACTTCGTGAGCGGCGGCGCCGCTTGCCATGCTGGTAATAAGCGCAACGGGCCAGAGTTTCTGCATCATATCATTCTCCTAATGTGATGTGACGGTTCTTTTTCGGATGTCCAAGGCAGGGATTACCCGGCCATCATGTTGAAAACACAAGTAATCCACGCCAAACGTTTCACGAACGCGATCCGGCGTCAGCACGTCGCTGACAAGACCGAAACCGGTCAGCCGCGTTGCCTTGATCAGCGCGACATGCGTGGCGAATTCGGGGATCATCACCAGATCATGAACGATCATCACCACAGTGATCCCCAGATCGGCAACCAATGACAGCATGCGGCCTTTGGCGTCGGGATCCAGATGATTGGTCGGCTCATCCAGAAACAGCAACGACGGGTTCTGCGCCAGGGCGCGGGCAATATGGGCGCGCTGACGCTCTCCACCAGACAGTTGGGTCATCGGTTTTTCTGCCAGCGGGATCAGCTCGGTAATCTGTAACACGTGATCCAGTGCGGCTTTGTGTTCGGCAGCAGAGCGATCAGCCTGAATTGGGATTTGCCCCATCGCAACGTAATCGCGCAGGCGCAGGCGACCATCAGGCAGTTCCTGCTGGCTGACGACCGAGATGACGCGTGCGCGCTGAGGTGCGGACAGATGGCGCAAGCTTTGGCCGCCAATGCGCACATCGCCCAACGCAATGGTTTCCACACCGCACAGCAGATTGAGCAATGTGGTTTTGCCAGCGCCGTTTGGTCCGGCGATGGCAAGGATCGCGCCTTCTTCGAGTTCGAAGGATATGCTCTGCAACAGCACGTCGCCATTCAGCGCGTAGTATTCCAGGTTATTGGCAACAAGAAAGCTCATATCACGCAATCCCCGGCAGGCGGGGCATCCGCGACAACGTCTTGTTGAACAAGGCGACCGGTCGTTCCGAGGCGCTTGTCCATCCATCTGGGCTGTTGTGATACTGGTGCGCGAATTCGACCAGCGCGGTAAGATCCGCGCGGGTTTCAATATCGCCGAACAGGTACTGGGCCTTGTTGCGCGCCTGAAGACCAACGGTCATTGGCCGGTCACACCCGGCCATGCAGGCGATCAGTCTGACGCCAAAACCAGCGGGCAATTGCCCCGATACGAAGTGCTGGGCGGTTTCTGCCTGGATCGGGCCCTGGCAGGTCGCACAAAAAAGCACAAAATGATCAGGTAACTCTGCCATAACCCAATCCGTCCACCGGAAGAAAAGGGTTAAGTGTGCCGGATGTCCGGGCACGTCGTATTGCCATCATATCCTCCTTCCAGGACGCCCCGTCCCGGGTTGGTTTCACGCGTGATGGCAGGTCTCCTGACTTGCGGGTCGTTGCTTGGCCAACCTTCCCGACCCGTTGGGTCAGTGGCTGTTTGGCGTCGCTCTCCGCTTACAGTTGCGGGGGCAGTCACGGCCTTGGCGCATCAGACGCGCCGCACCGTATTCCCATTTTCATCCCGCCGGTGACCCAGCGGAAACCATCTCCGTCAGCTAGTCTTGAGTTGATTAGCTTGTCAAGTGTTCGGTGACTTTGATCAGATATCAGCGCACCACGCGCAGCATCGGTCTGCGTTGCGGCTGATTGCGCCGTTCGCCCGTGGTCGGGAACCGGTTGGCCAGGGTCAGCGCAGCCTGAATAAGATGGGCGTCCGGATATCCCCCAGTCAACTGACCTATGGCGTCGCGCGCCTCGGGTGTTTCATCGCGACGCATGTGATGCAGCATACGCATCAGGGCAAGCTCATCGCATGTCATATCGCGGCGGCTTTCAACGCAAAGCGGATCGTTGAAGGCCAATCCATAGGGTCGGCAATGCAGCCCGGCCTTGATGATCTTGAAAACCAGATGCGCCAAAGCCAGACCCTGATCCTGACCCCAGCGTTCGATTGCCACGGAAAAGGCGTGCTGCCATGACTGGGTTTCAGGTTCGGCAAAGCTCAGGATGAAATGCCGCATAACCGGCAAAAGCCCAAGCTCAAAATCGTCGAACTGAAACTGAACGGTGGTTTCTGATGTGCCGGGCGCCGATTTGCTCATGCCGTTTTCCTTTCCCTCTTTGCAGAGTGGGTCGACATTTTGTGCACGTTGTCCGGAAGATCGTGTTCTGAAAGATCCTGATCAGAGCGCGGGGACGCCGCGTGTGCTGGAAACCGCAGATCGGTTTCGATTGCCTGGCGAAGCTTCGGCTTTAATGCACAGCCATAACGACTGGCAACGGCATCCATAGCCAGCAGATCAGCGAGCGATTTGGTCATTGTCGGATCACCTTTCGGTCGTGGGTCCTTGACCGGGCGTGATTCCTGTGGATCTGACTAGGTCAGGCGGTATCTGACAAATTTAGTCAGAAAAGACAACAGAAAAAAGCAACGCGCGGCGTGCCATCGGACAAACAGCCGTTCAACCGGACGCGCGGCTTTGAAAAGATCGGCGTCAGTAATCCGAAACCAACAGGAATTCCGGCGCGGCGTCCTCTTCTATGGTCGCGAAGCGGGGGATCGGGTCTTCGAACACGTTGTCCGTGCGATCGTCGTTGACGGTTGAGACCTCTCCGATCAGGCAATCGCCATGCTCGGCCCAGAATGCATGCCAGATGCCGGGCATCAAAGTGACGCTTTGCCCGGGTTTCAGGCGTAAGTGTTCGCCAGGCCGGATGGTGACAGGGCAGGCATCGCTGGGCACTACGACGGGTTTGTCCCGATCTATGCCGCCTTGCGCGTCCGAGGCGTAGATCTCCATCACCAGATCGCCGCCACCCCGATTAATGATGTCTTCTGCCTTGACGATATGCCGATGCATCGGAGACAGCTGTTTATCTCGCGAAATCAGAAGTTTCTCGGCATACAGCATTCCGCGACCCTGCTCCAGATCGCGGACATTTCCGTTGCGCAGCGTAAACAGGAACAGACCAAGATCGTCAAATCTGCCTTGCCCATAATCGGTTATGTCCCACCCCAGGCCACGGTCGCGGATATTTGCGGCCTGATCGCTGCGCATCTGATCCGGAGACCAGTCTGCAAAGGGCGGCAGGACCGCGCCAAAGGACTGAATGAAAGCCTGCGCCCGGGTTTTGATGTGATTGATATCGGATCGCTTCATGTCATGTTCCATCCCTCGATCAAAGCTCGTGCAACCAGGGCGGGTTTGCGCCGGCTCGCGACACGGTGACGGCCGCGACGTCTGCCCCGCGCGCAAGGGCTGATTTCAGATCCTGCGACCCCAACGCGCGCAGGCCCGGCTTGCTGAGTTGCCCGGACCGGTCCAATGCTGCCAGAACGCCCGCATTGAACGTGTCGCCGGCGCCAACCGTATCAACGACCTCAACAGGCTTTACCGCAACCGAAACTTCGGAGCCGTCCGCCAGATATCCCGTCGCGCCATCGCCGCCGCGGGTCACAATAACCACAACCGGACCGGCCTGCATCATCAGCGAGACCTTTTGACTTGCGCTTTCGGGTCCCGGGACGATCCAGTCGAGATCCTCATCCGACACTTTCAGGATGTCGGTTTGCGCGATCATCCGGTTCAGGCGCGTGCGATACCGGGTTTCGTCCTTGATGAAACCGGGGCGAATATTGGGGTCCAGCATCACGGCCCGGTCCGGCCCGTGACGATCCAGAACTGCCGAATAAGCGTCTGCGCAAGGCTCGCAGGCAAGGCTGATGCCACCGAAATACAAGGCCGAGATCGCGGGAAGCTGTGTGGGCATATCTTCGGGCTGCAACATTCGCCCGGCAGTGTTTTCGTCGACAAAGCTGTACGACGCATGTCCGTTCGCCAATTGAACAAAGGCCAGCGTAGTTGGGCGGTCCGAATTGATTACATGTGCGGCATCGACCTGACTGGTCCGCAATGCGTCCGACAATTGCGTGCCGAACATGTCACGGGACAGACCAGTCAGCATCCCAACCGGCGCGCCCAGGCGCCCCAATGCAATTGCCGTGTTGAAAACGGCGCCCCCGGAATGCGGAACAAAGCCGCTGGCGCCGGAAACGGTCGCTTCTGCAATCATGTCGATCAGCGCTTCACCGCAGCACAGGATCATCCTGTCATCCTTTTTTACACATAGGATTTCAGACAGTGATATTACTGCCCCAGCGCATTTTTGCAGAAATTGTTAGCGCCAACAATGCCGAATTCCGCCTGTTCTGAGATATAAAGGTTCAGTGTACGGCGCAAATCGCTGAACCGGCCACCCGCGTTGAAGGCGGTGGTGAACTGGTCGTCAAACAGCCAACGGTTCTTTTCTGCAACCCCGCCCACCAGAAACACACCACCTGCCGGCACCAGGCTGACGGCCATATTGCCCATCAGTGCGCCCAGATGTGTGGTGAAAAACTGCGCTGTCCTCATAGCGACGGGATCAGCTCCGTCGCGCGCATCCTGCAAGATGTCTTTGGCCGTGCGGCTGATATCTGATGTCTGCCCGGCCGTTGCCTGCACCGCCTTGTACAAGATCGGCAAACCAGTACCGCTGAGGAACATTTCAGCCTCCAGCGTCAGGCTGTCGCCGAAAAAACAATCTGGCGCGATGTGGCGCGCGGCCTGGAAAATATCAACCTCGTCCCGGTCGCGCGGCGACAGGCCCACATGGCCGCCTTCGCCAGAGACCGTGTGATACCGCCCATCGGAATATAGCAAAGCGCCCACCCCTAGCCCGGTGCCCGGACCAACAACCAGCCGTGTGCCGACCGGAGGTTCGGGATCACCCTGCAACACGGTGACATCGGCGCCTGTTACCTCGGCCACCGACCATGCAGCGGCAGTGAAGTCGTTGATTACATAGGTATGGCGCGCACCGGTGGCCTTGGCCAGCTCGGCCTCTGACAAATCCAGATTGGCGTTGGTCAGCCGTATCGTACCTTCCCGAACCGGCCCTGCGCCCGCTGCGACAACGGCCTGCGGGTCGGTTCCGATTTCGTCACGCAAATCATGCATTGCGCCCAGCAGGTCGGGCAGGGTGCCTGTCGGAAGTTTGCGCAGGTCGGTCAGTTGACCTGCGGAAACGACGCCCAGCCGGGAATTTGTACCGCCAATGTCGGCAACAAGGGACCAGTGCGCGCGCACCGCGCCTGCAGGCTGCGCCAGCGGCCCTGTCATTCTATGGCCTTTTGTCAGCATGGACTGCACCGCCCTGAATGACGCTTTGGGACGGCGTTCGAGGGTTTCAAAATCAACATCAATCAGACCAAACCTTTTTTCGTAACCGAAAGACCATTCATAATTGTCCAGCAAAGACCAGACAAAATACCCCTTTACAGGCACAGCTTGCGACAAGGCATCCTGAACGGCGCCCAAATGCTGGTCAAGATAGTCGATCCTGTCTTCGTCCTTTTGACGCGCAGCACTGGCCATGCCGTTTTCGGTGACGTAAAGGGGCAGGGTGCCCGTATAGTCCTGCGCGGTTCTGGTCAGAAACCGGGTCAGGGCAACGGGCTCAATCTCCCATCCCATCTGCGTTTTGGGCAGTGGGCCGGGCACGTCCTGCAACGACGGCCAGGCGGTTTCGGCCGGGGCGATCCGTTTGCGCGTGTAGTAATTTAAACCACACCAGTCGAGCGGCGCGCCAATCGTGTCAAAATCGTCCTGCCAGCCCCGGGGCAGATGCGGTTCCAACCCGTCAAGCACAATCTGCGGATAAGCTTTCCGGAACACGCCGCCCATAAAGAACCGGTTATAAATGCCGTCATACAAGGCCGCCGCCTCTTGCGCCTGATCGCTGTCATCTACGGGGTCGGCCCATTCCAGATTGAACACGCCGCCCAGATTGCGCATTCCTAGTCCGCGCATCGCCTGAATTGCACGTCCATGCGCCAGCAACACGTGATGCATCGCGCGTGCAGTTGCGCGTATGTCGCGCAATCCCGGCGCATGGGCACCCTCGAAGTGACTAAGCCAACTGACACACCAGGGTTCGTTGATCGGTGCTACAGAATACATCCGATCGCCGATGCGGCCCATGATCACCTCGGTGAAATCCGAAAACCACCCCGCGATATCGCGATTGCGCCATCCGCCCAGATCCGCCAGCGCCGAGGGCAGTTCCCAATGATACAGGGTTGCACAGGGCCGAATGCCGCGCTGCAACAAGGCGTCAGCCAGCCGGTCGTAAAAATCCAGTCCAGCCTGATTTACGGCACCCCGCCCCTCGGGTATGACGCGCGCCCAGCTGGTGGAAAACCGGTAACAGTCGAACCCGGCCTCTTGCACAAGATCCAGATCCTGTTCAAACCGGTTCAGGTGATCGCAGGCCAGATCGCCGTTTTCCCCATGCACGACGTTGCCCGGTGACGCTGCAAAGCTGTCCCAGTGTGTCGGACCCGCGCCGCCCTGCGCGTGGCCTTCGATCTGATAGGCAGAGGTTGCCACACCAAAGAGGAAGTCTTTGGGAAAGTCGCTTCGATTGTATTTCATGGTCAGAACCTGTTGGGCGCAGGGCCGGTTGATCTGCCGACTACCAGTTCCGCTTCAAGCAATCTAGTTTGTATCGGGGCATCGGGCGATTTGATCCGATTGATCAGCATCTCGGCGGCCAGTTCACCGGCCCGGCGCACCGAAGACCGGGTTGCCGTGAATATCGGAACATCCTGACCGTTTTTGAGGTAGGACAGATCGTCGTCATGGGCAATGACCGACACATCTCGCCCGATATGCAAACCGGCCTCATCCAGCGCGCGCCGCACGCCTATGGCCGAAATCATAGATGACGCCAGAATAGCCGTCGGCGGATCATCCGATTGCAGCATGTCACGGGTTTCGTGATGGCCATACACTTCCGTCATTTCAGCACTGCGCATCAGCCCGGGGTCCGGTTGCAATCCCGCCTGATCAAGCGCCTGCAGATACCCTGCGCGCCGCCGCTGAGCAAAATCCATATCCTCAAGCCCGTTGATCAGGGCGATGCGGCGATGACCCAGGTCAATCAGAAACTGTGTCGCGCGCATGAACGAGCTTTTGTTGTTCACATCTATCCAGTCATAGGCCGCGTTGATTCCGGTGGACCGTCCATGCACGATAAACGGAACGGCCATACGGATCAGAACCTCGATCCGGGGTTCGTTCACTTTGGGGCTTTGCAGCACAATTCCGTCTACTGCGCCGCGCTGAAACAGGCCGCGATAGGCGTCTTCGACCGATGTGTCATCGGCGCTTGTGAACATGGTATCGTACCCATTTTCCGAGTATTTTCTCACCGCGCCCGCAACAAAATCTCCAAAGATCGGATTGACCATTTCGTGCCGGGACGAACTGGGAATGACATGTCCGATCACCATCGATCTGCCCGTCGCCAGACCTTTGGCGCGGCTGTTGGGATGATACCCGTGTCTGGCTGCTGCTGCCTGAACCCGTGCGCGCGTGCGCTCGCTGACCTCGGGATAGCCATTCAGCGCGCGGCTTACCGTGGTTTGCGACAGACCAAGTCTTTCTGAGAGTTGTTTTAGGTTCATTCCGGTTTCAAAGCGCCTTCAAATTCGGGCTAACCCTTGTTGTGTTCTCAAATCCGGCATCCGTCAACCTGTTTACGTCCGTTTCAAGTTCTGTTTCTTGCCTTTGACAAGTAACAATACATTGACAGGCATCGATTGTTAGCGGATAAGAATTTTATCCAAAGCGCTTTGAAAATGACTCTCCAGGGCGCAGAAGAGTATTGGGAGGAGATTTGATGAAACACGCGCTTTACGCAGGTGCGGCGGTGCTTGCCCTGACGGCCGGGGTGGCACAGGCGCAGCAGGACCTGATCTATCCAACGGGCGAGGGCAGTTTTGACTGGGATGGGTTCCAGGCATTTGCGGATGCACATGATTTGGGTGGTCAGGATCTGACTATTTTCGGACCTTGGCTGGCGGGTGAAGGGCAGGCCTTTGAAAATCTCGTGGCTTATTTTGCCGAAGCAACAGGCGCAAATGCCAGCTATGTTGGATCGGATTCCCTTGAACAGCAGATATTGATCGATGCCGCGGCCGGATCGGCGCCGAACCTGACCGTTTTCCCGCAGCCTGGGCTGGCCGCCAATATGGCGCAGAACGGCTATCTGACACCCTTGCCTGATGGTTCTGCGGACTGGATCAAAAGCAATTTTGCCGCCGGCCAGTCCTGGGTCGATCTGGGAACATTCCAGAATGCTGAAGGCACAGATGAATTTTACGGCTTTTTCTTCAATGTGAATGTCAAATCACTGGTCTGGTACATCCCTGAGAACTTTGAAGACTTTGGCTATGACGTGCCGGAAACCATGGAAGAGTTCAAAGCGCTGATGGACCAGATGGTCGAAGATGGCGAGACCCCGCTATGTGTTGGCCTGGCGTCGGGTGGCGCAACCGGCTGGCCGGCGACCGACTGGGTCGAGGACCTGATGCTGCGCACGCAACCGCCAGAGGTCTATGACGCGTGGGTGTTGAACGACATGCGGTTTGACGATCCGCGTGTGGTCGCCGCGATTGAGGAATACGGCAGCTTTACCCGCAATGATGACTATGTGTTCGGCGATGCCGACGACACGGCAGCGATTGATTTTCGTGACAGCCCCAAAGGATTATTCGACAGCCCGCCGGCCTGCATGATGCACCGTCAGGCCTCGTTCATTCCGGCCTATTTCCCGGAAGGCACCGAATTGGGTGTCGATGCCGATTTCTTTTACTTCCCGGCCTATGCCGAAAAGGATCTTGGCACGCCTGTTCTGGGGGCGGGTACGTTGTTCACAATCACCAATCCCAGCCCCGCAGCAGAGGCGTTCATGGATTTCCTCAAGACCCCGTTCGCGCATGAAATCATGATGTCTCAGGACGGGTTTTTGACGCCGCATCTGGGCGCAAACCCCGAGACATATTCAAATGACACGCAGCGCGGCCAGGGCGAGATTCTGACCAACGCCACCACGTTCCGGTTTGATGGCTCTGACCTGATGCCCGGGGCGGTCGGCGCAGGGGCGTTCTGGACCGGAATGGTCGATTATTCTTCAGGGGCCAAGGACGCCGCCACCGTTGCGGGCGAGATCCAGTCCGCATGGGACGCGGCCAGGTAATTGGGCATCTGGGGCGGTTTGGGAACCGCCCCTCATTTTTACGGATGAGGGCACCATGACACCGGCACTTCAGGGCCTGCTGACTATCGCCATCGGCGTGTCGGGTTGTGTGGGCTATTTCTATCTTTCCAACCAGTTTCTGGACAAGGTCCTGTTCCCGCCGCGCGGGCTGCATGCAGGGCGCAACATCAACCGGGCAAATTTGATCCGGCCCTGGCTGTTTCTGTTTCCGGCGCTGGCCGCGCTGGGGCTGTATCTGGCGTATCCGGTGGTCGAAACGTTGCGCCTGTCGCTCACGGAACGCGTGCCCGGCGGCGGGTACAGATGGGTTGGTCTACACAACTATGCCCAGATGGCGGCAGAGCCCAAATTCTGGGAGGCCATGCGCAACAACATGTTCTGGCTGATCGTGGTGCCGGCGATGTCCACGGCCTTTGGCCTGCTGGTTGCACAGCTGACCGACCGTATCCGTTGGGGCAATATCGCCAAATCGTTGATCTTTATGCCAATGGCGATTTCGTTTGTCGGGGCGTCAGTGATCTGGAAACTGGTTTATGATGCCCGACCCGCCGAGCAGGATCAGATCGGTATTCTGAACGCGCTGTATATTTTCTTTGGCGGGGCTGAACCGCAGACCTGGCTGACCGTTCCGTTCTGGAACAGTTTCTTTCTGATGGTTGTTCTGATCTGGATACAGACCGGATTTGCGATGGTGATCCTGTCTGCGGCCCTGCGGGGTATTCCCGAAGAAACCGTTGAGGCCGCCATTCTGGACGGGGCCAATCCATTCCAGATTTTCTTCAGGATCAAGGTGCCGCAGATCAAAACAACCATTCTGGTGGTCTGGACCACGATTACGATCACGGTGCTAAAGGTGTTCGACATCGTTTTTGCCATGACCAATGGCCAATGGGAAACGCAGGTTCTGGCCAATTACATGTATGACAAGCTGTTTCGAGGCGATGACTGGGGGGTTGGATCGGCGTCGGCCATGGTCATCATGTTGCTGGTGACGCCTATCCTCATTTGGAACGTGCGCAATGCGCGCAAGGAAATGGAGTAGCGGTGATGAGCGATATTGCTGGTACCAAACCCGCTCTGAGATGGGTCGTCCACGGCTCGGTCATCTTTCTGGTCGTCTTGTGGATGGTCCCGACGCTGGGGCTGTTGGTCTCGTCCTTTCGTACGGCAGACCAGATTTCCGGCAGCGGCTGGTGGCGATCGCTTTTCCCGTCGGAACAGAACCTGACGTTACGCAGCGCGGCGCCCGAAACCCAGGTAAAACAGGGTGATCTGTATGTGATCGAGGGGACCTTGTTCGACGACGCGCAACAGGTGACGATTTCCAGATGGGGGATCAGTGCGCGCGATGTCGACGCCTTTGTGCCCGGTGACACGGCGGACCTGCGCCGGGGCGGGACGATTACCGTGGATGCAGACGGCAATTACCGAATGGAAAACCCCGAGGAATTCACCGGCAATCGCGGGGTGCGTGTGTTTGTCACTGCCAACGTGCCTTCGGAATTCACACTTGAAAACTACCGGACGGTGTTGCTGAGCAACAGCGGTGACGACAATATGGCCAGGGCGTTCTTCAATACGCTGACTGTCACGATTCCGGCAACGATCATTCCGATTCTTGTGGCGGCTTTTGCTGCGTATGCGCTGGCCTGGATGGAGTTTCCGGGCCGGGCGTTGTTGATCGCAGCTGTGGTTGGTCTTTTGGTGGTGCCACTGCAACTGGCGTTGATTCCGCTGCTCAAGTTCCATCTGAATATTGGTATCGGCAAGGGGTATTTGGGCGTCTGGCTGGCCCATACCGGTTTCGGCATGCCGCTTGCCATCTACCTCTTGCGCAATTACATGGCCGGGCTGCCCCGTGATCTGATCGAAAACGCGCGGGTCGATGGCGCGACCGAATTTCAGATCTTTACCAAACTGATCCTGCCGCTCAGCTTTCCTGCGCTTGCGTCTTTTGCGATCTTCCAGTTCCTGTGGACATGGAATGACCTGCTGGTGGCCAAGGTCTTTCTGATCGATGCGACCGGACAGACAACCGTCATGACCAACCGCATTGTCGAGTTGCTGGGCACCCGTGGCGGCAATTGGGAAATCCTTGCGACAGCGGCCTTTGTGTCGATCTTCGTGCCACTGCTTGTGTTCTTCGCAATGCAAAAATACCTGGTCCGCGGCCTGCTGGCCGGTTCCGTCAAATAGAGGCGTCAGATGAACGTGCAAACCACACTGCAACCATCGAAAGCAACCGAAACGTCACGCGACTGGTGGCGCGGCGGAGTGATCTATCAGGTCTACCCCCGCAGTTTTCAGGACAGCAATGGCGACGGTATCGGAGACCTTGCGGGTATCACGCAACGGCTTGGCTATATCGCGTCGCTCGGCGTGGATGCGATCTGGATATCACCATTTTTCAGATCTCCGATGAAGGATTTCGGATATGACGTCAGCGATTACCGCGATGTGGACCCGATGTTCGGCACTCTGGACGATTTTCGGGACCTGCTGGCACAGGCGCATGCGCGGGGGCTAAAGGTGATGATTGACCTTGTTCTGTCCCATACGTCAGATCGGCATCCGTGGTTCGGTGAAAGCCGCAGCAATCGGGACAACGCGAAATCCGACTGGTACGTCTGGGCCGATCCCAAACCGGATGGCACGCCGCCGAACAACTGGTTGTCGATCTTTGGCGGGTCTGCCTGGCAGTGGGATTCGCGCCGCCAGCAATATTATCTGCACAACTTTCTGACATCACAGCCTGACTTGAACTTTCATTGCGGCGACGTTCAGGATGCACTGCTGGATGTCGCCCGGTTCTGGCTGGATATGGGTGTCGACGGGTTCCGTCTGGACACCATAAATTTCTATTTTCACGACAAGGCATTGCGCGATAACCCGGCTTTGCCGCTGGATCAGCGTAACGCATCAATTGCACCGCAGGTGAACCCGTACAATCATCAGGATCACCAACACTCGAAAAGCCAACCGGAAAATATTGCGTTTCTGGAACGGCTGCGCGCCCTGACGGACCAATATGACGGTCGCGCCTGCCTGGGCGAGATCGGAGACGCACAGCGCGGGCTTGAGATCATGGGCGCATACACGACAGGAGAAAAGCGGATGCATATGTGTTACGCCTTTGAATTCCTGGAAAAAAATACGCTGACAGCGGCTTACACAAAACAGGTTTTTGACCAGCTGAACGACAAGGCGGGTGATGCGTGGCCCTGCTGGGCGTTTTCCAATCATGATGTGCAGCGCCACGCATCGCGATGGGAATTGGATGAGGCGGCGCTGCGTCAGCATGTGGTACTGATGATGTGTCTGCGCGGATCAGCCTGCCTGTATCAGGGCGAAGAGCTGGGTCTGCGCGAAGCGAATGTGCCATACGCGCGTTTGCAGGACCCATATGGCATTGAATTCTGGCCGGAATTCAAAGGCCGCGACGGGTGCCGGACGCCGATGGTCTGGACCGCTCAGGATGAACAGACGGGTTTCACAACCGGGGACCCCTGGTTGCCTGTCAGCCATGCTCAGGCCGCGCGGGCCGTTGACCGGATGGAGGACGATCCGCAATCAATGCTCAACCATTATCGGCGCGCGATTGCGTTTCGCCATAGTCACCCGGCATTGGTCGACGGGTCGCAAACGGGCATGGCGCAACACGGGCCGGTTCTGAGTTTTATTCGCCAAAGCGGTCCGCACCGCATGTTCTGCGCCTTCAATCTGGGCGCCGATACACAGGACGTGCAGGCGCCGGACGGGGATTGGCGGTGTGTCGGACAAGAACTGGGTGCAGTGGACGGCGCGGAAAAGGTGACTTTGGGCGCAGCACAGTTTTCATTGATGATCATGGATCCGGGGGCGAAAGATGTCTGAACTCAAACTCACTGACGTTGCCAAGTCTTACGGGCCCGTGGATGTCCTGAAACACATCAATCTGGATATTGATCAGGGTGAACTGATTGTATTCGTGGGACCGTCTGGATGCGGCAAGTCCACCTTGCTGCGGATGATTGCGGGGCTGGAAAAAATCACCGGAGGCACGCTTGAAATTGAAAACCAGGTGATGAATGACGTTCCACCGGCGCAGCGCGGCATCGCAATGGTGTTCCAAAGCTATGCGCTGTACCCGCATATGACGGTCCGGGAAAACATGGCGTTTGCACTGAAAATCGCCAAGATGCCTGCGGCCGACATTGACAGCGCGGTCGACCGCGCCGCGCGGATTTTGCAATTGGACCCCTTTCTGGATCGTTTGCCCAAAGCCCTGTCCGGGGGCCAACGGCAAAGGGTTGCCATTGGCCGCGCGATCGTGCGCGACCCAAAGGTTTATTTGTTCGATGAACCGTTGTCGAACTTGGATGCGGCCCTGCGTGTCGCCACTCGGATCGAGATTGCCCGGCTGAAAGAGGCGATGCCCGACAGCACCATGATTTACGTCACCCACGATCAGGTCGAGGCCATGACACTTGCCAGCCGTATTGTGGTTTTGGCGAACAAAGGGATCGCTCAGGTCGGCACGCCGCTGGAATTGTATGAAACCCCCGATAACGAATTTGTCGCACAGTTCATCGGCTCACCATCGATGAACCTGTTACCGGGCAAGATCACTGAGACAGGTGCCACAACCACCGTGGCGCTGGATACGGGCGGTACAGCCGTGTCTGCCATACCGACGCAGGACAGCGATCTGGGCAAAAC
>JBCCIK010000045.1:0-24415 GCA_039028255.1 Pseudomonadota bacterium
GGCTGAAAATATCCCGGGGGTGCGGGGGCAGAGCCCCCGCCCGCGCCAACAGGCTGCCGGCATTCGCTGTTCCACAATCTCTGCCCACCAGCTACAGCCGGCTGGAATGGCCTCATCGTTAAAGTTGTATTCAGGATGATGCACCATGGCCGTATCACCATTGCCGACCAGAATGTAGGCGCCAGGGCGTTCTTCCAGCATGAACGCGAAATCCTCGCCCCCCATCACCAGCGGGGCCTCATCACAGGCGCCGGAAACCGAGCGGGCAACTTCGGCTGCAAATTCGGTCTGCGTATCGCTGTTCACCATGACGGGATAGCCACGGATGTAAGTTACGTCCACGGTGCCGCCAAAGGTCGCCGCAACGCCAGTGCAAATCTCGTTGATCCGCTTTTCAGCCAGATCACGCATCTGCGGGCTCATCGTGCGCACCGTGCCTTTGATCTGCACCGTCTGCGGGATCACGTTGAACGCTTTCGACGCGGTCTCGAACGAGGTCACCGAGACCACAACCTGGTCAATCGGGTCAGCATTGCGCGAGGCTATTGTCTGCAACGCCAGCACGGCCTGCGCGGTCATTACAGTTGTGTCCACAGTCTCCTGCGGTTTGGCTGCATGACCACCGCGCCCTTCGAAGGTGATGTCGAACTGATCGGTCGCCGCAAAAAACGACCCCGGGCGGATCGAAAAGCTGCCGACCGGTTTGCCGGGCCAGTTGTGCATCCCGTACACTTCCTGAATGTTCCAGCGGTCCATCAGGCCGTCTTCGCACATTTCGCGACCGCCACCGCCACCTTCCTCGGCGGGTTGAAAGATCACCACCACGGTGCCATCGAAATTGCGTGTCTCGGACAGGTATTTGGCGGCCCCAAGCAGCATCGCCGTATGCCCGTCATGCCCGCAGGCATGCATCGCGCCGGGCGTTTTCGAGGCATAGTCCAGGCCGGTCGCTTCGTGAATCGGCAAAGCGTCCATGTCAGCGCGCAGACCGATCACCTTGCCCTTGCTATCCGATTTGCCCTTGATCACGCCGACAACGCCCGTGCGGCCGATACCGGTGACAATCTCATCGCACCCGAACTCTTTCAGCTTCTCGGCCACCATTGCGCTGGTGCGGTGCGTGTCGAACAGAATCTCGGGGTTCTCGTGAAGGTCCTGTCGCCACGTGGTGATCTCGGCCTGCAATTCGGCAAAGCGGTTTTTAACTGGCATATCTTCTCTCTCCTAATTCAAGCTGCCGGCATCCGGCGCTCGACCATTTCGGCAAACCACGAGCTTCCGATCGGTATGATCTCGTCGTTGAAATTGTATTCGGGGTGATGCAGCCCGGCGCTGTCGCCGTTGCCCAGAATGATGAACGCTCCAGGCCGTTCCTCCAACATGAACGAAAAATCCTCGCCCCCCATCACCAACGGTGCTTCACCACAGCTGCCGCCGACCGCACGTGCGGCTTCTTCGGCATAGCGGGTTTGTTCCCGGGCGTTGACCGTGACCGGAACCCCCTTGTTGTACGTAACGGTTGCGGTCCCACCCATCGTGTCGGCGATGCCCGCGGTAACTTCGGTCAGCCGCTGTTCGATTATCGCACGCAAGGCACCCGAATGCGTGCGCACCGTACCACGCAGGCGCGCCGACTGCGGGATCACATTGAATGCTTTCGAGGACGTTTCCACAGATGTCACCGACACCACGCCGTGTTCAATCGGATCAGCGTTGCGCGATATGATGGTTTGCAGGGCCACGATCAGCTGAGACACCATGACGGTGGTATCGACCGTGTCCTGTGGCTTGGCCGCGTGACCGCCATGGCCTTCCAGATGGATGTCGAACTCGTCCGCCGCCGCCAGCATCGGTCCCGGCCGGATGGCAAATTGGCCTGTGGGCAGACCGGGCACATTGTGCATCGCATAGACTTCCTGAATGCCGAACCGGTCCATCAGACCGTCCTGACACATGGCTTGAGCTCCGTTTCCGCCTTCTTCGGCGGGTTGAAAAATCACAACCGCCGTACCATCGAAATTGCGCGTCTCGGCCAAATACTTGGCAGCCCCCAGAACCATCGCCGTGTGGCCGTCATGACCGCAGGCATGCATCGCATTTGGCGTTTTCGACGCATACTCCAGCCCGGTCTGTTCTTGCATCGGCAAAGCATCCATATCCGCGCGCAATCCGATGGCGCGGCCCTCGGTGTCAGACTTGCCCCGGATGATTCCCACAACGCCTGTCCTGCCCAGGCCGGTCACAACCTCATCGCAACCGAACTCGGCCAGCTTTTCTGCTACAAATGCGCTGGTGCGATGGGTGTCGTACAGGATTTCCGGATGTTGATGAATGTCGCGACGCCAGCCTGTAATTTCTGCGTGCAGTTCTGCAAGGCGATTTCTGATCGGCATGGCAATCTCCGTGTTTCAGGCGACGGGCAATCGTCGTTCCACAAGCTCGGCAAACCAGCTGCATCCGGCAGGGATCGCATCGTCGTCGAAATTGTATTTCGGGTGGTGGCACATGGCCGTGTCCCCATTGCCAACAAAGATGTAGGCTCCGGGCCGCTGTTCAAGCATGTACGCAAAATCTTCCGATGGCATGATGGGGTCCGTGCTGTCATTGACCTTACCTGCCACGGCAGCCGCAGCCTCGGCCGCATAGGTCGTTTCAGCCTCGGAGTTCACGGTTACCGGATAGCCCGGCTCCCACACCATCTGCGCTGTTGCACCAAAGGCCGAGGCCGTGTCTTCTGCGATCCGGCGCACGCGATCTTCAGCAATGGTGCGGTATTCGGGGTCAAGGGTTCGAACGGTCCCTTTCAACCTGACCGTGTGCGCAATGACGTTTGAGGCGACGCTGTCTGTCTCGAACGTGCCAACCGTCAGGACAACCCGTTTGATCGGATCGACGGTGCGAGAGACAACTGATTGCAAAGAAACAACAATATGCGACGCCACAAGCGTCGTGTCCACTGCTTCATGAGGAGCTGCGGCATGGCCACCTTTGCCCGTTACAGTGATCTCAAATTCATCAGATGATGCCAGCAAGGCACCAGGACGGATCGCAAACTCACCCACTGGCAATCCCGGCATGTTGTGCATCCCGTATACTTCCTGAATGCCCCAGCGATCCATCAGCCCGTCCTGACACATGGCCAGCCCACCGGCCCCGCCTTCTTCGGCAGGCTGAAAAATCAGCACCACCGTGCCGTCGAAGTTCCGTGTTTCTGCCAGGTACTGCGCCGCGCCCAGCAGCATCGAGGTATGCCCGTCATGACCACATGCGTGCATCTTGCCCGCAACGGTCGAGGCATAGTCAAGCCCGGTGGCCTCTTCTATAGGCAAGGCGTCCATGTCTGCGCGCAATCCGATAACCCGACCTTTGGTGTCCGTTCGGCCCTTGATCACGGCAACAACACCGGTTTTTCCAATCCCCGGCGTAATGTCATCGACACCGAATTCCTGTAAGCGGTCGACCACAAACCCCGCCGTTTCTTCGACATCATACATCAGCTCAGGGTGCATATGCAGATGATGGCGCCATTTGGTGATCTGACCATGCATTTCGGCAAGCCGGTTCTTGACGGGCATCCTTGATCTCTCCTTTCAGATGTTATGCGCAGAGCTTTTCCACCAGACGTTCCATAAATTTCTGGCCTGCATTAAATTGAGAAATCGTAATGAATTCATTTGGTTGATGCGCCTGGGCGATGTCGCCTGGACCACAGATGACAGCTGAATATCCTGCCTCCTGAAATTGGCCGGCTTCGGTGCCATAGCTGACCACATGGCCGGCATTGTCACCGGTCAGGGCACGCACCAGCGCCTCGGCCTCACCGTCCTGCTCCGGCACCAGACCGGGGATCGAGAAATTCTCGGACACGTCGATCCGCGCCTCGGGATGCACCGCCTTCATGCGCCTCTCGGCCTCGCGCACCTGTTGGAGATACGCATCGCGCCAATCCGCCTTGCGTTCATCCGGAACAATGCGGAAGTCCATCATGAAGCGACAGTCTTTGGCAGTGATATTGTGCGCCGTACCGCCCTGGATCATGCCCACATGAAGGGTCGACCAAGGCGGATTGAACACGGCCGCCGTCTGACTGGGGTTGGCGGTTTGGTTGTGGGCGTTCTGTTCATTGGCCCACTGAACCAGCGGCGCCGCTTCCATAATGGCATTGACGCCTGTGTGCATGATCGAGCTGTGAACCTCGAACCCGACCATATGTGTGTCATAGCCAAAGCTGCCCTTGTGACCCGTGACCGCCTGCATTGTCGAAGGCTCACCCACGATCACGGCCGAGCCTTTCGGCAGCACCTGCTGCATGGCCTCGATCATCGGCGGCGCACCGGTGCAGCCAATTTCTTCATCAAAGCTCAGCGCCAGTTGCATGGGGCGCTTGAGGTCTGCGTTGTGCGCCTCGACCAAAGCCCAGATGGCCAGCGCATCAAAGCCTTTCATATCGCAGGTTCCGCGCCCGAAATACTTGCCGTCTTTCTCGACAACGGTGAACGGATCGGTATCCCACGGCTGTCCGTCTACCGGCACCACATCCGTATGGCCCGACAGGACCACCGCACCTTCTGTCGGCAGTCCGACATGCGCGAACACAGCCGCCTTGTGGGGCTGATCCGGGTCAGGCCAGCGATGACAATCGATGCCATGATCGCTCAGATAGCCTTCGACCCAGTCCACCAGCGGCAGATTTGTGTCGCGGCTGACCGTCGGGAACGACACCAACTTGGTCATGATTTCAAGCGGCGTCAGACGCTGTCCCATTGGCCTTAGTACCCGCTGTCCGTGGTCAGGATAAAATGCCCGGGCTCTACCTCGTGATATTTCGATGGCTCTGGGGTGTAACCAATTGGATGAATCGGCGAAGGGATTGGCTTGAAATTCAGATCCTTTTCCGATTTGCGCTTGTTCGGGTCCGCGATCGGAACTGCCTTCATCAGCGCCTGAGTATAAGCATGTTGCGGGTTTTCAAAGACGCGTGCGCGGGGGCCCATTTCGACAATCCGGCCCAGATACATGACGCCGACCTGATGACTGACCCTTTCGACCACAGCCATATCGTGACTGATGAACAGATAGCTCAGGCCAAGTTCGGATTGCAGTTCCATCATCAGATTCAGCACCTGCGCCTGAACCGATACATCAAGTGCCGATACCGCCTCGTCCGCAACGATAAGCTTGGGATTCAACGCCAGAGCGCGGGCAATGGCGATACGCTGCCGCTGCCCACCCGACATTTCATGCGGATAGCGGCGCATGAAACTGCGCGGCAATTGTACCTTGTCGAACAGTCGTGCCACCCGATCCTGCAATTCCGACCCGGACGCGACACCGTAATTCCGCATCGGTTCGGCCACCTGATCAATCAATTGCATCTGAGGGTTCAGTGACGCGAAAGGATCCTGAAAGATCATCTGCATATCCAGACGCGCCTTGCGCAACCCGGCCTGATCCAGTCGCATGATATCGACACCGTCCAGATGAACCTCGCCGGTCATGGGTTCGACAAGCCGCAGGATGGATCGGCCAGCGGACGACTTGCCGCACCCTGATTCGCCCACAAGGCTAAGCGTCTGGCCTTTGTTCAACGTGAACGACACGTCCTCGACCGCATGCACATTCGAAATCGTGCGCCGTAACAGCCCGCCTTTGACCGGGAATCGCGTGGTCAGGTTCTTCACGGACAACAGCACATTTTCCGTACCGGGAATCGGCGCGATTTTCTGGCCTTCGACACCCAGCAGTTTCATCGGCTCTGGCGCGGCCTTGCCTTGCATCTCACCCAGTTTCGGTACAGCGGCCAACAGGGCCTTGGTGTAATCATGCTGCGGGTTTTCGAAAATTTCCTTTACCGGACCCTCCTCGACCTTGTTGCCACGGAACATGACCACAACCCGATCTGCCATCTGCGCAACAACCGCCATATCATGGGTAATGAACATCACGGCTGTGCCGGTTTCCCGTTTCAGGCGATCCATCAAAGCAAGAATTTCCGCCTGTATCGTCACATCCAGCGCCGTTGTCGGCTCGTCCGCTATCAAAAGGCGAGGCTCGCAGGCCATAGCCATTGCAATCACGACACGCTGGCGCATGCCACCAGACAGTTCATGAGGATATTGTTGCAGGCGACGCTCGGGCTCGGGGATGCGCACCTGACGCAGCAATTCCAATGCGCGGTCTTCGGCCTGTGCCTTGGACATGTCCTTGTGGATTCGCAAGCCTTCCGTCAACTGACGACCAACGGTGAAAACCGGGTTCAGGGCGGTCATCGGCTCTTGAAAGATCATTCCGATCTCGTTGCCGCGAATCTGTTTCATCAAATCCTGATCAGCATCAGCCAGATTCGTTTCTTCGCCGTCGCGACGGTCAAACAACAACTGACCGCCTGCGATTTCGCCTCCACCGAACTCGACCAGACGCATCAAAGACAAAGAGGATACAGACTTGCCAGAGCCGGATTCGCCAACGATACAAACGGTTTCGCCCGGATTCACCTCGAACGAGACATCTTCGACCCCGACGACGGGCCCGTCTTTGGTTTGAAACTCGACCCGAAGTTTTTTGATCTGAGCAATTGGTTGATCCAGCACCTACGCGCTCCCCTTGGCCGTCGGATTAACTCGAATGCCCGACGCTAAGGCGCTCAACCGGGAAAAGTCAAACCCGACGCCATTTTTCGCGACGGCAAGTCTTGCTTTTTTCCATAGTTCTGTTTCGATACCTCGCGTAACCGTGTTGGGGAGAATACGGCATCACAAAAATGCGATCTGATTTTGTAATTAAAAATCAGAGTCCTACCCCATTTCGGCAACGCCAAATCCGCAGGCATTGCGGAGGAAATCGAGACACGCAAGTGTCCAACATGGAGTGTATGATGAAAATCAAAGCCCTTTTGCTTGGTGCGATCGCAACCACGGCGATGGCCCCAATGGCCTTTGCCGAGCGCGGATCGGATGGCAACGTCAGCATCATTTATTGGCAGGCGCCGTCGATCCTGAACCCGTTCCTGTCGGGGGGCACCAAGGATATCGAAGCCGCGTCACTGGTGATCGAGCCTCTGGCCCGCTATGACCAGGACGGCAACATGATGGCTTTCCTTGCCTCCGAAGTGCCCACTGTTGAAAACGGCGGCGTCAGCGAAGACCTGACCTCGATCACTTGGAAAATCGCCCCCGGAATCACATGGTCAGACGGTACGCCTTTCACAGCGGCAGATGTTGTGTTCACAGCCGATTACTGCATGGACCCCGAAGGTGGATGCGCTCAGGTCACAAAATTTGAAGGTGTGACATCGGTCGAAGCCGTCGATGACATGACCGTCAAGGTCACCTTTGATGCGCCAACACCGTTCCCGTACGGCCCCTTTGTGGGCGGCGAAAGCCCGATCCTGCAAAAAGCACAGTTCGAAAACTGCATGGGGGCCAAGGCGCCCGAGTGCACTGAGCAGAACTTTAACCCCATCGGCACAGGCCCGTTTGTTGTCACCGAGTTCAAGCCGAACGACGTGATCACCTTCGCGGCCAACGACAACTACCGTGATCCAGCGAAACCGGCGTTTGCGACCGTGACATTCAAAGGCGGCGGCGATGCAACGGCGGCGGGCCGCGCAGTAATGGAAACAGGTGAATTCGATTATGCCTGGAACCTTCAGCTGGCACCCGAGGTGATCGCGCAGATGCAGGAAGGCGGCAAAGGCACGCCTGTTGCAGGCTTTGGTCCTCTGGTTGAACGCATCATGCTGAACCAGACCAACCCGTCGCCTGATCTGCCGGACGGCGAGCGTGCAACCGCGGCGCACCCGCACCCCTTTTTGCGGGATCCGGCCGTTTACAAGGCATTGTCACTGGCCATCGATCGCCCGCTGCTGGTGGAAATCGGCTATGGGCAGGCAGGTCGCGTGACCTGTAACTGGGTTCCGGCGCCAGCCGCGTTCAACTCGGAAACGATGACATGCGACACGCAGGACATCGAAGGTGCGAAAAAGCTGCTGGATGAGGCAGGCGTGGTTGATACCGACGGGGATGGTGTGCGCGAAAAAGATGGCGTCCCATTGAAAGTCGTCTATCAGACCTCGACCAATGCTGTTCGTCAGGACTTTCAGGCGCTGATCAAGGAATGGTGGAGCCAGATCGGCGTTGAAACCGAACTGCGCAACATCAACGCGTCAGTCTTCTTTGGCGGCGACCCGGGCAGCCCGGACACGTTCCAGAAGTTCTATGCGGACGTCGAAATGTACGCCAACACCTTTAACGGCACGGATCCGCAATCTTATCTGGGTAACGGCCTGTGCGATAAAGCACCGCGTCCGGACACGCAGTGGCAGGGTGAAAACATCAGCCGCTTCTGCAATGAAGAGTTCGACAAGCTGCACGGTCAACTGGCCGAAACCGCAGGTCTGGAAGAACGCGCGGCAATTGCCAAACAGCTGAATGACATCATGGTTCAGAACGGTGGCATGATCCCGCTGGTGCACCGTGGTCGTCTGTCGGCGCACGCAAACACACTGGGCGGAGTTGTCCTGAACGTTTGGGACAGCGAATTGTGGAACATCGCTGACTGGTACCGCAAGACCGGTTCTTAAACGTCAGCTTTGCAACGCCGCGCCCCGATTTTTATCGGGGCGCGGTCGTTTGCGCTCCGTCCCAAGAGAAAGACGCATCAACAAAGGCGCCTTTGAATGCTCAACTTCACCATTCGACGACTGATCCTGGCCGTTCCCACGCTGTTGTTCATCAGCCTTGTCATATTCCTGCTGCTCGAACTTGCCCCCGGCGATCCGATGGCACAGGTTCCGCTTACTGTCCCGCCCGAAGTCAAAGAGAAGATGCGCGAAGCGCTTGGCCTTGGTCAGCCGATGCATATCCGGTTCTGGAAATGGATCGTCCAGTTTTTCTGGATAGAACCGCAGGTTCTGGTCGACCACATGTTCGGCACCACCTTCTCCGAAGGTGACCTGCGTGTGATTTCGTGGCAGACCCGCTCGCCCGTTATGGACATCGTAGTTCAGCGCATCCCGCAGACCCTGTGGGTTGTCGGCACCGCCTATGTGGTCGCTATCCTGATCGCCCTGCCCATCGGCATTTATTCTGCCTATCGCCAGTATTCGTGGTTCGACCAGATGGGCACGTTTGTGTCGATGGTCGGCTTTTCGGTTCCGCCCTTCTTTTCGGGCGTTTTGGTCATCGTGATCTTTTCGGTCCAACTGGGTTGGTTCCCGTCGATCTATGACACCACCCATGTGGTGAACAGCTGGGACAGCTTTGTCGTGCAACTGAAACAGATGATCATGCCCGTCATGGTTCTGGCGCTGCAGATCACAGCGCAGTTGAGCCGCTTTATGCGCGCGTCGATGCTGGACAACCTTAATCAGGACTATGTCCGCACCGCCCGCGCCAAAGGTCTGAGCGAATACACGGTTGTGATGGTTCACGTCCTGCGCAATTCGATGATCCCCGTGGTCACCGTGATTGCGCTGGGTATACCGGCGATCTTCGGCGGTGCCATCATTACCGAGCAGGTCTTCAAAGTGAACGGCATCGGCCAGCTGCTGATCGGCGCCATCCAGGCCAACGATTTGCCGATGGTGCAAACCCTGACCTTCATCTTTGCCATTCTGATCGTGCTGTTCAACCTGATCGCAGACGTTCTTTACGGCATTCTGGACCCGAGGATCCGCTATGACTGATACGGATAAATCAGACACGCTGGTCCCCGACGAAGGGCTGGTCCCGGCATCAACAGCCATGCCGACCGCTGGTGTTATAGAAGAACTGGCAACCCCGCCCCGCAGTCAGTGGCGCGATGTGTGGGATCAGTTCAAGACGCATAAAGGCGCGATGATCGGGGCAATCCTGTTCTTCTTCATCGTAGCGGCCGTTTATCTCGGCCCTTATGTGTGGACCATTGATCCGACGCAAATCGACATACGATCTCGCAATCAGAGGCCCAGCCTTGCGCATCCCTTTGGTACAGATCAGTTGGGCCGCGATATCCTGGCCCGGATGATGTCAGGCGGCCAGACATCGGTTTCTGTCGGCATCACGGCCATGCTGCTTGCGCTGTTCCTGGGCTCGTTCATCGGCGTTCTGGCCGGGTTCTTCCGGCGTCTCGATGGCCCGCTGATGCGTCTGACGGACCTGTTCCTGGCGCTGCCCCTGCTGCCCTTGCTGCTGGTCATGATGCTGCTGTTCCGCGAGCCTTTGTCCGCTGCCTTCGGACTGGAGCGCGGGATTTTCATCCTGATCGTCTGCGCCATCGGCATCACCTCGTGGATGCCCACGGCACGGATTGTACGCGGCGATGTGCTGGCCATCAAAGAGCGTGAATTCGTTCTGGCCGCGCGGTCCATCGGAACCAGCAACAGCCAGATCATCACGCGGCACATCCTGCCCAATGTGCTGTCGCCCATCATGGTGTCGGCGACGCTGGGCATCGCCACCGCGATCATCACCGAAAGCGCGTTGTCCTTCCTTGGTCTTGGCTTTCCGCCCGATTTCCCGACCTGGGGCCGACTGTTGTTCGACGGTGTCGATTACCTGCAACAATACCCTGAGCGCGTGTTCTGGCCCGGTCTCGCCATTTCGTTGACCGTTCTCAGCGTCAACTATCTGGGCGATGGATTGCGTGACGCGCTGGACCCGCGCATTCGCGGGCGCTGAAAACCTTCAGCCGGTGCGCCTCAGCGCGCCGGCACACAAAACGATCAAAACCGCCAAAGGCAAAAGCACGGCAAAGGCGAGACGCAAGGTCAGGGCATGGGCCAGGAACCCGATCAGCGGCGGCCCGATCAGCAACCCCCCGTAGCCCAGCGTCGCAACGCTTGCGATGGCCTGCCCCGGCGGCACATGCGGATCGTTGGCAGCGCGACTGAAGGCCAATGGCATTACAACGGCATATCCTGCCCCCATCAGCGCAAAACCGATCAGCGCGGGCCCCGCCGCACCGGCCGAGACAACGGCAAACACCCCCATGGCCGCGCAAACACCGCCAAATCTGGCCGAGGCAACCGGCCCAAAACGCGCAATAATGATCCCCCCTGCAAGCCGACACACAACCATCGCGACGGAAAACACTGCGTATCCCAATACAGCGACGCTCTCTGCTGCGCCTGTGACATCGCGCAGGAAAATCGCGCTCCAATCCGCAACGGCACCCTCGCCCAAAGCGCCAAACAGCGCGGTAAATCCAACCAGAATCAGCGCACCTGACGGCAGGGCAAAAACCGTTCCGGGCATCTGGCTGGTCCGTTTCGAGCTCCAGCGAACCCACGACAACACCAGCGCCAGTATGGCAACCATTCCGCCAGCCAGGCAAAAATGCTGCATCACCGTCAATTGCGCCTGAACCGCGGCGTAACCGCTAAGGGCGCCCAGTCCGGCACCCAGGCTCCACATCGCATGAAAAGACGACATCAGTGGTTTGCCAGAGGTCTGCTCAACCTCGGCCCCCCATGCGTTCATCGCCACATCCATTGATCCATGAAAGGCCCCGAACACGAACAAAAACGCCGCCAGCGCCCAGAAACTGCCCGCACAGGCCAGCAGGATCAGCGAGCAAGTGTAAAGAACCGCAATTACGCGCGTCAGGATAACAGCGCCGAATTTATCTGTCAGACGACCCGTGACCGGGAAAGAAAAGACCGCCCCTGCCGCCATGAACAGCAATCCGTATCCCAACTCTTCATGGCTAAGGGCCAGACGATCACGTACAGCCGGTATCCGCGATGCCCAAATCCCGAACAGCGCACCGTTCAGGATGAACATAACGGCGACAGCGCGCCACGCGGCGACAAGTCCAATCACTGTTTCACCCCGGCTCCGGTTCACTTGCCCATGTATGTTCTACAGCCGGTCTGAAACGTGGCAAGCGCCATTTATTCCAATCGCCTATTCTAATCGTCGACGAATGGCGCGCACTGCGTACCAGACCAACAAAACCACAGGGATGGTGACAACGGCCGTCAGGGTACCTTTGCTGATCCCCATTTCCGTCAAAGGAAACAGCAGGTAGCTGATCAACGACACCGCGTAATAACTGATCGCTACAACCGAAAGACCCTCGACCGTGCGTTGTAAACGCAAGGCAAGATCTGCACGGCGATCCATACTTTCCAGCAAAGCCTGATTTTGCGCGCTGCGCTCCACGTCTACCCGGGTACGCAGCAGATCACCGGCACGAATGGCCCGGTCCGACAAGGCCTGAAGGCGGCGTTCGGTGGATTTCACCGTGCGCATGGCCGGGTCATATCGGCGCATCATGAAATCGGCAAAGCTCTGACGGCCATCGAACCTTTCTTCACGCAAGACCTCGATGCGTTGATTGACAATTGCTTCATAAGCACCCGTGGCTCCAAAGCGGAACGAACAGCGTGCCGATAGTGTTTCAAGCTCGGTCGATGTGGCCAGCAGATCAGGCAATACCTTGTCAGCATGGGCGGAATTATCTGTCATATGCCCCATCAATTCGGTCAGCTTGCTGTCCAGCGCACCAATGCGCGGCGTCAGTTGCTTGACCAGAGCAAATCCAAGCATGGACATCGCCTTGTACGTCTCGATCTCGCACATACGTTGAACAATACGCCCTGTTCGACGCTGCCCTGTGCCTTGTGCCGAAAACACCGCAAAACGCATGTGACCCGCAGGGTCGATGCGAAAGTCGCTGGCGCAAATCGCGGCATCGTCCAGCATCCGGGCCACCGCAAGGCTTTCCGGTTCGAACCACTGGCCCAAAGACGCACGAACATCAGCATCGGGGCCTCGCTCAACCACGCGGATCATGACCGAGGTTACACGCTGTCCCGGAGCGTCCATCAACCAATCAGAGGCGAAAACCTCGAAATCGGCTGGATCGAAAGGCCGTTCACTGATGCTCTGCGTGATCGCGGTATAGGTCACAAACTCAGTATGCTGTTCCCATTTCAACCAGTGCCGCCCAAGCGGGCCGGCGTAATGTGTTGCCTCGAGCTGAGGGTGCTGGGCGCCGTGCCGATCCAACAGATCGATCAGGTGGTTCAGGTTGTCCAGCCTGTCATCGGTGACAGCGTCATCCGGCTTTTTCATTGCAAGAAACACCACCGTGCTCGGCGCAGATGCCTCCGGAAACGGGCGGGCGTGCAGTTCATTGGCCAGCTTGTAGCGCAGCGGATGATCTTCAATCGGCGTCATTGCGGTCTCCGTTTCATGCAACGCACTATACGGCCCACCAAAAATACATCAATTATCTTTTTATTTCATATGTTTACAGGGATACCAAGGTATGCAGACCGGCTATCTCATTGATTTGGCTGCCACAGCTCGACGGGATTGCCCTCGGGATCGTGGATACGGGCGAATTTTCCAACCGCGCTGTCCCAATCCGGATTGGTTTCCACAATGATCCCGGCAGCTTCCAACTGCCAGATCAGCGCAGCCAGATCATCAACCCGGAAATTGATCATCCATTGCTGTTCCGACCGACCAAAATACCCGGTGTCCTGCGCAAACGGCGCAAAAACCGTATAGCCTTCGCGCTGTTGCCAGGGCACAGGACCGTTATGCGCAACGCCCAGATGTGTCTCATACCAAACACGCAGCGCCTGCGGATCTCTGGCCCGAAAGAATACACCGCCTATTCCATTCACCTTCTGCATACTCATTCTCCTGTTGCGACGGGCAATTTTACCATACTCCGCTGCTTCATCTGGCCATAAATATCCTGGGGGCCTTGGGGGCATAGCCCCCACACACCAAAAAAGAAAAGGGCGCCGCAGGCGCCCTTTGCAATTGGATCAGGTCGTTTGATCAGTCGATCATCGGCAGCAGCTTGTCCAGCGATGCCTTTGCATCGCCATAGAACATGCGAGTATTTTCCTTGAAGAACAAGGGGTTTTCAATGCCCGAATACCCGGTGCCCTGACCGCGTTTCGACACGAACACCTGCTTGGCTTTCCAGCATTCCAGAACCGGCATCCCGGCGATGGGGCTGTTGGGGTCTTCCTGCGCGGCCGGGTTTACGATGTCGTTCGAACCGATCACAATCGCTACATCCGTCTCCGGAAAATCATCGTTGATCTCGTCCATCTCCAGAACGATGTCATAGGGCACCTTGGCTTCGGCCAGCAGGACGTTCATGTGACCCGGCAGACGACCGGCAACGGGATGGATGGCAAAACGAACCTCTTTGCCTTTGGCGCGCAGTTTGCGCACCAGTTCGGACACGGATTGCTGCGCTTGCGCAACCGCCATGCCGTAGCCCGGGATGATGATCACGCTGTCCGCGTCGTTCAGTGCTGCGGCAACACCGTCAGCATCGATGGCCACCTGCTCGCCCTCGACCTCCATCTGCGCGCCCTGTGGACCGCCGAAGCCGCCCAAAATCACGCTGACAAAATGTCGGTTCATGGCCTTGCACATGATGTATGACAGGATCGCACCCGACGAGCCGACCAGCGCACCCACCACGATCAGCAGGTCGTTGCCCAGCGAGAAACCGATGGCCGCTGCCGCCCAGCCCGAATAGCTGTTCAGCATCGACACAACAACCGGCATGTCGGCACCGCCAATTCCCATGATCAGATGATAGCCGATAAACAAGGCCGCCAAGGTCATCAGAAACAAAGGGAAGAAGCCGCCCGAGCTGGTGTACCAGATCAGGCAAATGACTGACAAAGCCGCAGCCCCGGCGTTCAGCGCATGACCGCCCGGCAATTTGGTTGCTGCCGAGGTCACCTTGCCCGCCAGCTTACCGTAGGCCACGACCGAGCCGGTAAAGGTGATCGCACCAATAAAGATGCCCAGAAACAGTTCAACATGCAGAATTGCCAGTTCCGCCGATGTTTTCTTGGCGATTAATTGCGCAAAGCTGCCCAAACCGGACGATTCGACATCTCTCGCGGCGTCCTCGATGGCAAAAACCTCGGCAACATTCTGGATCTCAAAATGCGCATTGAAGCCCACAAACACAGCCGCCAGACCAACCAGCGAGTGCATCGCGGCCACCAGCTGCGGCATCTCGGTCATCTGCACGCGCTGCGCCACGTACTGACCGATCAGGCCACCGCCTGCGATCAGCAGCAACGACAGCAGCCACAGCCCGGAACCCGGACCAACCAGCGTGGCAAAAACCGCCAGTGCCATACCAACAATGCCGTACCAGACCGCGCGCTTGGCGCTTTCCTGGTTCGACAGGCCCCCAAGGGCCAGGATGAACAGAACAGCCGCAACGACATAAGCGGCAGTAGTGAAGCCAATCATCTACCCGGCCTCCTTAAGATTTCTGGAACATGGCAAGCATGCGCCGGGTGACAAGAAAGCCGCCGAAGATATTGATCCCGGCCATGAACACAGACAACGCAGCCAGCACAATGACCAGGACCGAACCCGATCCGATCTGCATCAGCGCCCCGACGATAATGATCGACGAGATCGCGTTGGTAATCGCCATCAACGGAGTGTGCAGGCTGTGCGCGACATTCCAGATCACCTGGAAACCGACAAAAATCGCCAGCACGAACACGATAAAGTGCTGCATGAAGCTGGCCGGGGCAATCAGTCCTACCAGCAGCATCAACGCGCCACCAACACCCAGCAGTGTGATCTGCTGACGGGTCTGCGCCTTGAAGGCCGCAACCTCCTGCGCCTTTTTCTCTTCCGGGGTCAGTTCCTTGACCTCGGGTTTTTTCTGCGCCGCAATCGCCTGCACTTTGGGCGGTGGTGGCGGGAAGGTGATCTCGCCTTCGAAGGTCACTGTCGAACCGCGGATCACATCATCATCCATGTCATGGTTGATCTGGCCGTCCTTTTCAGGCGTCAGGTCGGTCATCATGTGACGGATATTCGTTGCATAAAGCGAGGATGACTGCGCTGCCATGCGGCTGGGGAAGTCGGTGTATCCAATGATGGTGACACCGTTGGGTGTCACGATCTTTTCATCCGCGACGGTCAGTTTACAGTTGCCGCCCTTTTCCGCCGCAAGGTCCACAATGACCGAGCCCGGCTTCATGCTTGCAACCATATCCTTGGTCCAAAGCTCGGGCGCCTCGCGGTTCGGGATCAGGGCCGTGGTGATGACAATGTCCATCTCGGGCGCCAGTTCGCGAAACTTGGCCAATTGCGCGTTGCGAAACTCTTCGGACTGAACCGACGCATACCCGCCCGTGGCCGCGCCGTCCTGCTGATCTTCTTCAAAATCCAGATAGACGAACTCGGCCCCCATGGATTCGACCTGTTCTGCCACTTCCGGGCGCACGTCGAACGCATAGGTGATTGCCCCCAGCGAGGTCGAGGTTCCGATAGCGGCAAGCCCTGCCACGCCAGCACCCACAATCAACACCTTTGCAGGCGGCACCTTGCCAGCCGCCGTCACCTGACCGGTGAAAAAGCGGCCAAAATTGTTACCCGCCTCAATCACCGCACGGTAACCCGCGATATTGGCCATCGACGACAGCGCATCCATCTTTTGGGCACGTGAAATCCGCGGGACCATTTCCATCGCGATGACATTGGCACCCTTGGACTTGGCTAGTTCCATTCCCTCTTCATTCCCGGCAGGATTAAAGAAGGAAATCAGGGTCTTGCCCTTAGTCAGCCGCTTTAACTCGGTCTCGGTGGGGACGCGGACCTTGGCGACGATATCAGACGTTTTCCAAAGCGCAGCGGCTGATTTGACAATCTCGACACCTGCTGCCTTGTAGGCGTCGTCCGAAAAGCCGGCAGCAGCACCCGCGCCTTTTTCAATCGCACAATCATAGCCAAGTTTCTGCAACTGCACAGCAGAGTCCGGCGTCATTGCGACCCGGTTCTCGCCGTCCAGTATTTCTTTTGGTGTGCCTATTTTCACTGGCAGTCCCCCTTTGTCTCGCGCGCATCAAGCGAGCGGTCTGATATGTTCGTTAAGCATTGATGTATCTTGCGCAACATTATTTCGCAAGCGCAGCATCCGTTACGTGATGTCACAGTATCGCGCATGCTAAAGCCACCGTCGGGTCGCGCGTTCATAACGGGCAAAGTCGGCGCGGAAACTGCGGCGCAAACGATCTTCCTCGGGCAGAATGAACCGACGTTCCAGCACCAGGACAAAGATCGGCACAAGGATCAGGGATACAACCGCATCGAAGCGCAGGATAAGCCCGGCAAGGATCAGAACATCCCCAAGATAGATCGGGTTTCGACTGCGCTTGTATATACCGGCCTGCACCATCGACGTCGGCGTTTCATGCGGGATAACCGTTGTTTTGTGTCGTCGCAGCTCCACAATCGCAAGGACCGCCAGCACCAGCCCGCCGCCGATCAGCAGGCCGCCCAGAAAATCCGTCAAGGCCCCCGTCAGTGACAGGCTGAAATCAAAGTACCGCCCCTGTAACCAGGCCAACAGGACAAACCCTGCCAACCAAACAGGAGGGACATCGATCCAGCGCATCTTCGATCCTTGTTTCTGGCTCAATTCCAGGGCGAGCGTCGTTTCCGGACGCAGTCCTACCGTTTTCAGGCAAGAATAGCAAAATCACAGGATGCCGCATCAATGGACAGCCCGGATCGGATCGTTTAGGCCGGTGACACTCCCTCCCTTACAACAGGACGTTGGGCTTAAATGACCGATTTTGCCGCCACCAAAGCCATGTTCGATTTGCCCGATGGTATCATTTATCTGGATGGCAATTCTCTGGGGCCGTTGCCCAGCGCGGCTCTGGACCGGGTTCAGCAGACGATGCGGGACGAATGGGGTCAACTGCTGATCACCGGCTGGAACAAGGCCGGATGGATGGCAATGCCTTCGCATCTGGGGGACCGGATTGCCGGGCTGATCGGAGCGGAACCAGCCAGCGTTATTGTTGGCGACACGCTGTCGGTCAAGGTGTATCAGGCACTTGCCGCGGCCCTCGAGCTGACCCCCGACCGCAAGGTGGTTTTATCCGACAGTGGCAACTTTCCGTCCGATCTCTACATGGCCGAGGGCCTGTTGAAATCGCTGGGCCAGGATTATGAGCTGCGCATTGTCGAGCCGGAACAGGTTGAAACTGCCATAACCAAGGATGTTGCCGTCCTGCTGCTGACCGAGGTGGATTATCGCACCGGTCGCAAGCACGACATGCTTTCACTGACCGGTTTGGCGCATGCGAACGGTGCATTGACCGTGTGGGATCTGGCGCATTCCGCCGGCGCGCTGCCGGTCGATCTTGCGGGGTGTAATGCGGATTTCGCCGTCGGATGTACCTACAAATACTTGAACGCCGGTCCCGGCGCACCGGCATTTATCTATGTTGCGCCAAGGCTGGCAGACCGGGTGCGCCCGGCCTTGTCAGGTTGGCTGGGCCATGCAGCGCCCTTTGATTTCGATTTGGAGTACAGGCCCGGAACCGGGATCGAAAGAATGCGCGTCGGCACGCCGCCCGTTCTACAGATGGCTGCCCTAAATGCCGCGCTGGATGTGTGGGATATGACAAGCATTCAGGACATTCGCACCAGATCAATTGAGCTGACCGAGCTTTTCATCAACCGGGTCGAGGCAAACTGTCCGCAACTGCAACTGGCCTCGCCACGCGACGCAACACAGCGCGGCAGTCAGGTGTCTTTCCACTTTGACGAGGGTTATGCCGCCATGCAGGCCCTGATCGCGCACGGCGTGATTGGCGATTTCAGAGCGCCCGATATCATGCGTTTCGGCTTTACGCCCTTGTATGTTGACACAGCGGATGTCGAACAGGCCGCTCTCATCCTCGCGGATATCATCCGCAACCGGATTTGGGATCAACCTGAATTCCAGACACGTCAGCGCGTTACCTGACCTGCAAACCAGCGCCGATCAGATCGGCCAGCCGGGATACACGGTTTTCATAGTCGTCGCCGTGTGTTGCCGTCAGTTTCAGCCCTTTCAGGCTGCGAGTAATAGTTGTGGCAATCTCGTCCGGCCCGCCGAACAGCCTGACACGTCCTGCCGCGTCCTCTTTTGCCAGCCACGTGGCATACAGTCGGGCCAACTCGGCCTCTCCGTTTTCGACAATGTCTGTCGACATGGATTTTGTCGCGTCCAGCATTTCCACCCCGTGAGGTGACGCAAGAACGGTGGCGATGCCTTCGGTTTGTGCGCGAATTGCCTGTTTGAGAATTTCAGAGACCGACCCTGATCCTTTTAGTGCAACAGCAACATCTGCAACTTTTTGAGTGTAATAATGCTGTGTCAGTTCGCGTACGATCGCTTCTTTGTTTTTGTAGTGCAAATAGACAGCAGGCCGCGACATGCCTGCCCCTTTTGCGATGTCATCCATCGAAGTTTTTCGAAAGCCATAGTTTGCAAATGCCTGAAACGCGGAATTCAGGATCGCGGCCTGCTTTGGATCGGCAGTCAGTTCTATCATGACCGAAGCTCTGACATTTTTTGTTTATTTTGTCAATTGACATACTGACATTTTGCGCCAATTATGTCAGCAATCAGCCAAAGCCAAGTGAGGTGCGCCATGGCAACGACTCTGACGATCAACGGAACCTCTCATCAAATCGACCTGCCTGATGACGTGCCCCTGCTTTGGGTGCTGCGCGATGAGGTTGGACTGACCGGCACAAAATTCGGATGCGGTGTTGCGGCCTGCGGAGCTTGCACGGTGCATATTGACGGAGAGGCCGTCCGGTCCTGTCAGGTCGCACTATCCGATGTTTGGGGCGATGTGACCACAATTGAAGGTATTGGCCAGCCGGATGCCATGGCGACGATACAAAAAGCCTGGGTCGATCATCAGGTCGCGCAATGCGGCTATTGCCAGTCCGGTCAGATCATGCAGGCCGCGGCCTTGCTGGCGGAAAATCCCAATCCCAGCGATGAAGATATCGATGATGCGATGTTCGGAAACCTGTGCCGGTGCGGCACGTATCCTCGAATTCGGGCAGCGATCCATGATGCTGCTCTGAAACTGAAGGAGGTGTGAACATGGCTCGTATCGGAAAAATCCTGCGTCGCACCTTTCTGATTGGCTCGGCGGCAATTGTCGGTGGTGTGGCGTTTGGCGCCTATTATGTGCACAGACCCGCTCCGAACCCATTGAAACCCGGCGATGATGAAGCTGCGCTGAACCCCTTTATCCTTATAGACGCGAACGGCGTCACCCTGTTTGCCCCGAGGGCTGAAATGGGACAGGGCGTGCAAACCACATGGGCTGCCTTGATTGCCGAAGAACTGGACGTGGACCTGGACCAGATCAGGGTTCTGCACGGGCCAGCGGCGGCAGCCTATTACAATTCGGCTCTGATAGGCGAAGGTCTGCCAAACAAAGGCTACGACATATCGAATTTCCAGCACAATCTGGGCGAAGCTCTGGGTGTGCTGGGCAAAACCCTCAGCCTTCAGGTGACGGGTGGATCAACCTCGATGAAGGATGGGTTTGAAAGAATGCGGCAGGCCGGGGCGTCGGCGCGCGAAACCCTCAAACGCGCGGCGGCCGATCGGCTGGGTGTCGATCCGTCTGATCTGCAAACTGCGTCGGGTCATGTCATTGCACCTGACGGGGTCAAAATACCCTACACCGATCTGGCGATGGATGCTGCCGAACTGAAGCCGGTCGAGGTTGCGTTGCGCGATCCGGCCGAATGGCGGTATCTGGGTCAAACTCAGCCGCGGCTCGATATGATCGAAAAGGCGACAGGGCAGGCAGAGTTCGGCGTCGATGTTCGGTTGCCCGGGATGAAATTCGCAAGCGTGCGCATGAATCCCAAACTGGGTGGCACCATGAATGGCTATGACGACAACGTGGCCAAATCGATGCCTGGGGTCGAGCAAGTGGTCGACCTGGGTACCGGAGTGGCTGTCATCGCCAATAACACGTGGCTGGCCGATCAGGCGGTTGACGCCATCGAGGTGGATTGGGGTGACGCACCTTATCCACCGGACACCGATGCGATCTTTGGCAGCATTGCCGACGCATTCGACGATACCCCCAACTCGACCATGCGCGATGACGGGGATGTCGACATCATGCCCGATGGGGCGATCGAAATCACTGCCGAGTATCGGGTGCCCTATCTGGCACATGCAACGATGGAACCGATGAACGCCACCGCGCGTTTCACCGGTGATGCGCTGGACGTATGGTGCGGCAATCAGGCCCCGACCCTGATCCGGTTCCGCGTTGCCAACACTGCCGGGCTTGAGACCGAGGCAGTGCAGATCCACACCACCTATCTTGGTGGCGGCTTTGGACGCCGGGGCGAGCTGGATTTCGCAGAGATTGCAACCAAAGTTGCGATGGCGATGCCCGGCACACCGGTTCAGACAACCTGGAACCGCGAAGAGGACATGCGCCACGATTATTACAGACCTGGCGCCATCGCCCGGATGCGCGGCGCTGTGCAAAACGGCCAAGCTGTGCTGATCGATGGCAAGGTCGCTTCGCAATCGTGCACGCAACAAGCTGTGCAACGCTATACCGGGATGCCCGGCGCCGGGCCTGACAAGGTGCTGGTCGAAGGCTTCTTTAATCAGCCCTACGCGGTACCGAGTTACCGGATGAGCGGCCATATCGCCGACCTTGCCATACCGGTCGGATTCTGGCGGTCGGTCGGCAACAGCCATAACGGGTTTTTTCACGAAACCTTCATGGACGAGCTGGCCTATGCTGCGGGCAGCGATCCCCTTGAATTCAGGCTGAACCTGATGAAATCCGAGCACGCGCCTTCGGCAGGGTGTCTGGACGCCGTACGCGACATGTCCGGCTGGACCGGGCAGACGCCGGACGGGGTTGGTCGCGGGGTGGCGTTTACCTATAGCTTCGGTACCCCCGTGGCCCAGGTGATCGAGGTGGTCGACGAGGACGGCACCATTCGCATCAGCAAAGCGTGGATTGCCTGTGACATGGGGCTGGCGTTGGACCCTGAAAACGTCAAGGCACAGATGTTTGGTGGTATGATGTATGGCTTGTCTGCCGCGTGTTACGGAGAGATCACCTTCGCCAAAGGCGAGGTTGAGCAGTACAATTTCCCCGATTACGACGCACTTCGCATGCACACGGCCCCGCAGGTCGAGGTGCGCGTTCTGGAAACCAACCGCCATATGGGTGGAGCAGGTGAGCCCGGCACACCGCCATCCATGCCGGCGTTGGGCAATGCGCTATTTGACCTGACAGGCGAACGCGCGCGCAGCTTGCCGCTGATGCATCAGTTCAACCTGCTGATCTGATCTTTGGATTACCGCCCAAGAGCCGGTCGCAAAAATCAGGCGGAGTGTTGCAGAATCTGAGCTTCGGACCTTGCGGACCAGGTGCGAACGGCGTTGCCGAACGCTTCGAACAGGGGGCGCGAGACCGGGTCGTTCATGGCGTCCCACTCGGGATGCCATTGCACCGACAATGTGAAACCGGGTGCATCCTTGATGAAAATAGCCTCGGGCGTTCCATCGGGGGCGTGTCCGTCAACCACGACACGTTGACCCACAGTTTTGATACCCTGCCCGTGCAGCGTGTTGGTCAGAACCTCAGGTGCCCCGAACAGGTTGTGGAACGCGCCGCCCTCGGTCAGCGTCACCACATGGCGCAACGCAAATTTTTCTTGCAGCGTCCCATCGGGGGGCATGCGATGGTTCATCCGGCCCGGCAGATCGCGGATTTCAGGATACAATGTGCCACCCATTGCCACGTTGACCTCCTGAAAGCCGCGGCAGATGCCAAGAAAAGGCTGGCCGCGGTCGACACAGGCCCGCACCAAGGGCAGCGTGATCGCATCCCGCGCGCGGTCAAAATCGCCGTGGGCGTCAGTGGCATCCTCGCCGTATTCCTCGGGATGGACGTTTGGCCGCCCCCCGGTCAGCAGAAAACCGTCACAGACGTCCAGAAGTTCGCTGACCGTCACAAAACGCGGATCGGCCGGTATCAGCAACGGCAGGCAGCCCGATACATTGGCAACCGCATCCGAATTCATCGTTCCGCCAGCATGGGTCGGGTATTCATCGTTCATCAAATATGAATTGCCGATGATTCCGACGACAGGTCGAGGCATTCCGCTTCCCCAGATCGTTATAAACGTTGCAGGAAAACTATCGACAGGGTGCGGCGCGCGCAATAGCACAAGCCCTGTGTGTCAGCGCAAGTACTTGTTCAACACTGCACATGAAGCGCGTCGCACACGTGTTGTTGCAAATCAGGTCAGCCTGCCTGTTTACGCAGCGCCGCGCAAAGGTCAGAGGCCAAGCGTCGCTCGGCCTCTGCGACGTGCAGCAATCAGATTTCTCCGATCAGACCTGCCGCCTCGATACCTGTCATCGCTGCGGCCGCATCGTTATCCGACGTGTCGCCGGTCACGCCGACCGCACCGATCACCGCGCCTTTTTTATCTCGCAGCAAAACGCCGCCCGGCACCGGTACAACCTGACCGCCGTAAACGCCGTTCACGCAGGCCATGAAATAAGACTGCGCTTCGGCCCTTTGCATCTGCGCTGTGCCCGCCATACCCAGCATGACCGAGCCGTAAGCCTTGCCCTGAGCAATGGCAAAACGACCAGGTGCAGCGCCATCTTCACGCTCAAACGCGATCACGTGGCCGCCAGCGTCCAGCACAACGACTGAAAGAGGTTTCAGCCCCATTTCGCGCCCTTTTTCCAGAGCTTTGCGGATAATCGTACGGGCCTTGCGAAGAGAAACAGCCATTTTCAGATCCTATCGTTCAGTTAAGCAGTCGGTTCACAGGCTTTCAGTTCCAGCCGACGGGCGTGCAGAACAGGCTCGGTGTATCCCGACGGTTGGACACGGCCTTTGAACACCAGATCGCAGGCTGCCTGATAAGCGATGCCATCAAACCCGGGCGCCATTGGGCGATAGGCCGGGTCGCTTTCGTTCTGACGGTCGACAACTGCGGCCATCTTCTGCATCGCGGCCATCACCCGTTCCTGACTGACAACATCATGGTGCAGCCAGTTGGCCAAAGCCTGCGACGATATCCGGCACGTTGCGCGATCCTCCATCAGGCCGATATCGTTGATATCGAGAACTTTGGAACACCCGACGCCCTGATCCACCCAGCGCACGACGTAGCCCAGAATGCCCTGTGCGTTGTTTTCGATCTCACGTGTGATTTCATCATCGCTCAGATTGCGGCCGTTCAGCAATGGAGCCGTCAAAAGGTCATCCAGCGTGCCGCGCGGGCCACCAGCGGCCAATTCGTCCTGTCGCGCCAGCACGTCCACCTTATGATAATGCGTCGCGTGCAATGTGGCTGCGGTTGGCGACGGCACCCAGGCGCAGGATGCGCCGGATTGCGGATGTCCGATCTTGGCCTCCAGCATGTCACCCATACGATCGGGCATCGCCCACATGCCTTTACCGATCTGTGCCTTGCCTTTCAGACCACAAGCCAGACCGATGTCAACGTTGCGATCTTCGTAAGATGCAATCCAGGGGGTGTTCTTGATGTCACCCTTGGGCAGCATCGGACCCGCTTCCATCGAGGTGTGAATCTCATCACCC